>CAZFYP010000009.1:0-30061 GCA_964523535.1 uncultured Clostridia bacterium | reverse complement strand
TATTGTCGACTAGTTCTAGAGCCATTTCGCCGCAGTAGTAGTGGTTTAGTATATCTGACATATCTTTTCTCCTTTTAGTTTTTTGGGGATTGTAAGTATCTAATAATTCTAAATTACCTTTGTTTTAATATCTTTTGAAAATCCTAGTAATTGAAGTTATGATTCAAAATAGGATTGGGTTTTGTGAATTTCTATATTTTATTATACTATATATTGACAAATATTGAAATTAGGGTTAATATTGAATTGAACATATGAACAGCTGTTCATATGTTTGTTGAAAGGAAAAATCAACTCAAGAAAAGTTGTGATATAAAGACTAGGAGGGAAAATATGAATAACAAGGATATACAGATATGCGACAGCTTTTGCAGACATGAAGATGCAGTTGAAAAGGCAAAGGATAACATGCTTGAAGAGGAGAAAATCTATGAATTGGCTGATCTTTTCAAGGTGTTCGGTGACAGTACCAGGATAAAGATACTTAGGGCTTTATCGGTGAATGAACTGTGTGTATGCGATATGGCATCCCTTCTATGTGTGAGTCAGTCTGCTGTTTCGCATCAGTTGAGGACTCTGAAGAATGCAAGGCTGGTGAAGTTCAGAAGGGAAGGGAAAGTTGTATATTATTCCCTTGATGACGATCATGTACTGAGCATATTCACTCAGGGTCTTGAACATATAGACCACAGGTAGGAAGGAAGTTTTGGAGGAGATTGAATGACCAAGATAAAGGTTAAATATAAAAAAGAGAAACATATGGCAGTAGCACCGGCAAAGTCAGTAAAGGCAACGGGTAATGTGTCGATTAATAAGATTGAGGAAACTTGCGATTGCGGAGATGATTACAATCATATGACTTATGAAGACCACCACTCTTGTGGTTGCGGCCACTGTAGCATAGATTTTACGGAAGAATTGAACATTGATGACGACCATGACCGCCATGATAAAAGTGGTCATAATCATGGTCATGTCCATAATCAGCTAGGAGAAGCTAGTTTGAAAGCCAAGATGACAAGGATAGGTGTAGGTGCCATCATATTTGTTGCTGGAATTATCCTTAGAAACAGTGGATATGGAATCTACATGTTTCTGACAGCTTATTTTATTCTTGGATATGAAGTAATAATGAAAGCTTTTACCAATACAATGAAGGGAGACCTCCTGGATGAGAATTTCCTCATGGTAGTTGCTTCTTCTGGAGCCATAATAATAGGTGAATACCCTGAGGCGGCAGGAGTCATGCTTTTCTACAGCATAGGAGAATATCTCCAGGACATGGCTGTTGACAATTCAAGGAAGTCAATAAAGGCTCTTTTGAATATAAAGCCTGATTATGCGAATCTTGAACATGGAAACCATTTGGACAAGGTAAAGCCGGAGAGAGTTAAGATAGGCGACATAATAGTAGTGAAGCCTGGTGAAAAAATTCCTTTAGATGGGATGGTAATTGAAGGACGATCCTCACTTGATACATCTGCCCTTACTGGAGAATCCCTGCCAAGGGATGTAGATGTTGAGGATGAAGTACTTGCAGGAGCGGTAAACATTAATGGACTTCTAAGGGTAAGGGTTGCAAAAACCTTTGGTGAATCAACAGCCTCAAAGATTCTCAAGATGGTACAGGAAGCTTCGGGCAAAAAGGCAAAGATGGAGAATTTCATAACAAAATTCGCAAAATACTATACGCCTGCAGTAGTAGGTGCAGCAGCCATAATAGCTATTATACCATCCCTTGTAATAAATGGTGCAATAACAAGGGAATGGATATATAGAGGATTGATTTTTCTGGTTGTATCCTGTCCCTGTGCGCTTGTTCTGTCCATACCTCTTGCATACTTTGGAGGTATAGGAGCAGCATCCAAGAAGGGAATATTGGTGAAGGGTGGTAACTATCTTGAAGCCCTTGTCAATGCAGACAGGGTTATATTCGACAAGACTGGTACTCTTACAGAAGGTAGATTTACGGTGACAGATATAAGACCTGAAAAGGGAACAACTGAGGATGAGCTTCTCTACTATGGAGCTTATGGGGAGTACTATTCAAATCATCCAATAGCGGAATCCATAAAAAAGAGATTTGGGAAAGATTTAAAAAAGGGACTAATTTTATCCCATGAGGAATTGTCAGGATTCGGAATAAAAGCAAATATTGAAAATAAAATTATCCTTATAGGAAATGCCAGATTAATGGTAGATTCAGGCATTTCCATTGATGATGAACAGGAAAATGGCACAACTGTACATATTGCCATTGATAATGAATACAAGGGATATATAGGTGTTCAAGATGCAATCAAGGAAAGTAGCTATAATGTAGCTGAAAACCTCAAGAAGAATGGAATCAAGGAAGTTATCATGCTTACAGGAGACAATGAAAGCACTGCCGGTAAAATAGCTGATAAGCTTAAAATCGACAAGTACCATTCAGGGCTACTACCTGGAGATAAGCTTGATATACTCAATAAATATCTAAACAAGGATAGTAAAACCATAGCAGTTGGTGATGGTATAAATGATGCACCTCTTCTAGCCGGCGCTGACATAGGATTTGCCATGGGTGCCTTGGGATCTGATGCAGCAGTTGAAGCCGCGGATATAGTACTTATGACCGATGAGCCTTCAAAAATATCGGAAAGTATAGGGATTGCAAGAAAAACAAGGACCATAGTGTGGCAGAATATAGTCTTTGCCCTTGGCATAAAAGGACTGGTAATGGTTCTCTCTACAATAGGACTGGCACAGATGTATCAGGCAATATTTGCAGATGTTGGTGTAGCTTTAATAGCAGTCCTAAATTCAACCAGGATTATGAAAGACTGAATATAGCATAAATTAAGGAAGCAACAATTCTACAAGGCTCATGATAATGAATTGTTGATTGTAGTAATGAAAAAACAAGGATGAAAGTTTCGTAACTTATGTTACGGAACTTTTCCTTTTACAATGTTATTATATGTTCAAGCAAGAAAGCATCTTATATGCCTTATCCGGGTCACGCTTTATATAAGCAAAGCGGATATTAAGATGTAGACAAAGCAAGAAACTTTAAGGAATGTTAAATCAACTGAAAATATAAATTATAGCAAAGGAAATGAGAACTTAAAATAAAACGAGGTGCAATATGAAAAATAAATACTTTGACATTAAAGATACACTATACGATATAACAGAAAAATACGAAGAGGCAAAGGACCTTCTCATATCGGCAGGAATAGACAGCATATCAGACGAGAAGAAAAGACAGACCATTGGAAAGTCAATAACACTTGAAATGGCACTAAAGATGAAGAAGGTCAACGTAGAGACCTTTTCCAACCACCTTGTGGGACTCATTGAAGCAAGGGTCAACAGCATCGAGGAACTTCCTGACAAGAAGGATGTGACGGAAGCAGATATAAGGATAGAAGGAATACTTCCTTGTCCTGTAAGGGTTCCTCTAATGGAATCTTTCCAGGAATGGATGAAGGACCATGAAGAAGAGACTGACCTTACAATAGGATATGAGTTGAAGGCTGCGTCAATGGGTGTTGACTGGTTGAAAGATTCACTGGAGAAGAGCCAGTCATCTGATGTATTGGCAGACATATTTATTTCTGCAGGATTCGATCTTTTCTTCGACAAGGATCTTATAGGAAAATACAAGTCCGAGAATGTGTTTGAAGACATTACAGGAATGGACCACTATAACAAGGACTTCGAGAATGATTATATGAGTCTTAAGGATCCAGACGGCCAATATTCCATGATAGGAGTTGTTCCTGCTGTATTCCTGGTGAATTCAGAGGAGCTGAATGGAAGAAAGATGCCTACTTCCTGGGATGATATACTAAGCGAGGAATTCGAGAATGCAGTGAGTCTGCCAATAGGAGACTTCGATCTTTTCAATGCCATACTTTTAAATATCCAGAACAGATACGGAGACGAGGGAGTTAGGAAACTTGGAAAAAGTCTGCTGCAAAGCATGCATCCATCTGAGATGGTCAAGTCACATGTTAAGAAATCAGGAAAACCTGTAGTTACCATCATGCCTTACTTCTTTACCAAGATGACAAAGAGAGGCGGTCCAATGAAGGCTGTATGGCCCAAGGACGGAGCGATTATAAGTCCAATATTTATGTTGACAAAGAAGGAAGGAAAGGAAAAGCTTAAGCCAATAGTTGATTTCTTCACTTCAAAGGATGTAGGTGAAATACTCTCCCATAACGGAAGATTTCCAAGTGTTAGTCCGGAAGTTGACAACATGATATCAAATGAACAGAAATACATGTGGTACGGATGGGATAATATCAAGAAAAACGACATAGGGAAGCTCATCAAGCATTGTGAGAAAATATTCCATGATTCAATAAGGGAGGTAGCCTAATGAATCTTATAACTGTGTCGGGTCCTCCTTCATCGGGAAAGACATCGGTCATTCTAAAGACTATACAGGCATTGCATCAAAGAGATCTTAAGGTTGGCGTAGTGAAGTTCGACTGTCTATATACTGATGATGACATACTATATGAAAAGGCGGGAGTGCCTGTCAAGAAAGGACTCTCAGGATCACTTTGTCCAGACCATTACTTCGTAAGCAACATAGAAGAGGTAGTTCAGTGGGGAAGGAGCGAGGAAGTCGACGTACTAATAACCGAGAGTGCCGGTCTATGCAACAGGTGTTCACCCTATATAAGGGACATCAAGGCCATATGTGTAATAGATAATCTAAGCGGAATAAACACTCCCAAGAAAATCGGTCCAATGCTTAAATCAGCCGACATAGTGGTAATCACAAAGGGAGACATAGTATCCCAGGCTGAAAGGGAAGTCTTCGCATCAAAGGTCCACTCGGTGAATTCAAAGGCCATAACCATGCATATAAACGGTCTTACGGGACAGGGAGCCTATGAGTTAAGCACCCTTCTCTATGATGAAAATGAAAATATAGAAACAGTAAAAGGCAAGGAACTTAGATTCTCAATGCCGTCGGCACTTTGTTCATACTGCCTTGGTGAAAAGAGAATTGGTGACGACTATCAGATGGGTAATGTAAGGAAGATGGACCTGGGAGGAAGTGATGAATAAGACCATGAATATTGAAAAGATGAAGATAAGGGAAATAGAAAAAGAATACCCTTTTTCACTATCCTTCTTCGAAAACAACAAGCTTGACATAGAAGGTCATGAGGAAGAAACTTTTGAAGAATATTTAAAGGTCTTTTCTGAAGAAGATATCGAAGAATGGGCAATTGACATAGAAAAAATCAGAATAGACTTTGTAGAATATATATCAGAAATGCTTGAATTCCTTGGTCTTGAAAAGGATGATACAGTTGAATCCCTGTCAATACTTGCAGGAAGGAATAAAAGTGGAAAAGAAGAAAGCTTTGGAAACCTTACAATAAACAAGAGTGAGATAATTTCAATAGTGGGACCTACTGGGTCGGGTAAAAGCCGTCTCCTTGCAGATATAGAATGGACTGCAAACAATGACACTCCAACAGGAAGAACAATACTCATAAACGGAGAGCTTCCTGACAAGAAGTGGAGATTTTCCTCTTCCAACAAGCTTGTAGCCCAGCTTTCACAAAATATGAACTTTGTAATGGATTTGACTGTAAGGGAATTCATAGAGCTTCATGCAGAGAGTAGGATGGTTGAAAACCAGGAAGTGGTAGTGGAAAGGATAATTGAAGCTGCAAACAACCTGGCGGGAGAAAAATTCGATCTGGAAACTCCTGTCACATCTTTAAGTGGTGGTCAGTCAAGGGCTCTCATGATTGCTGATACGGCAATCCTCAGTACTTCACCTATAGTGCTGATAGATGAGATTGAAAATGCAGGAATAGATAGGAAAAAGGCACTGAATCTCCTTGTAGGAGAGGAGAAGATAGTTCTAATGGCAACCCACGACCCCAGCCTGGCCCTTATGGCCGACAAAAGGATAGTCATCAAGAATGGCGGTATAGACAAGGTCATGGAAACGGACAAGCAGGAAAAGGAAATGCTTGTTGAACTTGAAAAGATAGACAAGATAATTGGTAAATTGAGATCCGATTTAAGATCAGGAAAAGTAATGGAAAATATTAAATAGAAATATAAAAAAATTAAGGAAGGTTTTATTATGCATGAAGGATGTTCAGGAAAGTTTGAAACAGGAAAAGATACGGTTGACAAGGTAAGGATGATGGGATTTTCAGAACAGTATATGCCTATGCCATTTGATATTAAATGCGAGGATTGTGGAGATAGCTTTGAAATGGATAAGTTTGAAGGAAAATGCCCCAAATGCGGAATGGTTTATGGAGTTACACCGTGTCATGCCTTTGATTCAGATAATATAAAGGCGGCAGGAAAGGATTATTAAGTAAATATCCAAGCATAAGAATGCGAGTATTGAAGAGATACTCGTTTTCTTTGATTAAGGGTCTATAGGTGATTTAACAAAATATATGTATGTATTCACATTGGTATTCTAAGAAGAAAATTCATGGTATAATGTAGTGTGATGATAAATTAAGTTAGTGGATGACTGGGGGCATCTTTGTTTCATGGAAAGATATAAACATTATTAATTATCAAAATTATTATTTATTTATCATATCCGTAACAATGGTTACGGAAATGAATTCTTCAATGGAGTATTATAGTCACATGGAAAAGAAAAAAATACTTAAAAATAAATAAATTTGAGGAGATATTAAAATGAGTATGTTTTGTTATCAATGCCAGGAAGCAGCAAAGGGAACAGGTTGTACAGTAAAAGGAATGTGTGGAAAGAACGCCGAAGTAGCTAACCTTCAAGATCTTTTGATTTATACACTTAAGGGTGTAGCTTTAGTAGCCAAGGAAGGACAAGAAGCAGGAATTAAATTTCCTGAAGCCAACCACTATATGATGAGTGGACTTTTCAACACAATAACAAATGCAAACTTTGATGATGTTGCAATTGCAGGAAAAATCACAGAAGGACTTGCACTTAGAGACCAGATGAAGAAAGAAATGGCAGCAAAGGGTGTTGAATTCAAGAGCACTCACGATGCAGCTAATTGGACTGGAAACACTGTAGCATCACTTGAGGCAAAATCAGATGCTGTAGAGGTTGGAGTTCTGGCAACAGAAAATGAAGATGTAAGGTCATTGAGAGAACTTATCATTTACGGTCTTAAGGGAATGGCTGCCTATGCTGAGCACTCATTCAATATTGGAAAAGAGAACGAAGAGGTATATGAATTCATAATCAAAGCCCTTACTTCAACTCTTGACGATACACTTTCAGTAGATGATCTTGTAGCACTTACTTTGGAAACAGGAAAATTCGGTGTTGCTGCAATGGCTGATCTTGATGCTGCAAACACTGGAGCATATGGAAATCCTGAAATCACAGAAGT
Organism: uncultured Clostridia bacterium; assembly: GCA_964523535.1. Classification (GTDB taxonomy): domain Bacteria; phylum Bacillota; class Clostridia; order Tissierellales; family Dethiosulfatibacteraceae; genus Dethiosulfatibacter. Next base: position 22,685 of record CAZFYP010000009.1, on the reverse strand, counting down.
AAATATTGGAACAAGAAACAAACCTGCAATACTTATTTCAGGTCACGACCTTGTAGATCTTGAGCAATTGCTTGAACAGACAAAGGGAAGTGGAGTAGACGTATATACTCATGGAGAAATGCTTCCGGCTCACTATTACCCAGCATTCAAGAAGTATGACAACTTCGTAGGAAATTATGGAAACTCTTGGTGGAAACAGAAGGAAGAGTTTGAAACATTTAACGGACCAATTCTTTTCACTACCAACTGTATAGTTCCACCTAAGGAAGACCATATAGCTAGAATTTATACAACTGGAGCATCAGGATATCCTGGATGTACACATATAGTGGCAGATGAAAATGGCAAGAAAGACTTCTCCCAGATAATCGAGCAGGCAAAAACTCTTGAATCACCAATTGAAATAGAAACAGGATCTATCGTTGGTGGATTCGCACATGAGCAGGTATTTGCACTTGCAGATAAGGTTGTAGATGCAGTTAAGACAGGAGCAATCAAGAAATTCTTTGTAATGGCAGGTTGTGATGGAAGAATGAAGTCAAGAGAATATTACACTGAATTTGCAGAGAAGCTTCCGGAAGACACAGTAATACTTACAGCTGGATGTGCAAAATACAGATATAACAAGCTTAACCTTGGAGATATAGGTGGAATACCTAGAGTACTTGATGCTGGACAGTGTAACGACTCATATTCATTGGCAGTAATAGCACTTAAGCTTAAGGAAGTATTCGAGCTTAATGACATAAACGATCTTCCAATATCATACAATATAGCATGGTATGAGCAAAAAGCTGTAATAGTACTTCTTGCACTCTTGTATCTTGGAGTTAAAGACATAAAGCTAGGACCAACACTTCCTGCATTCCTTTCACCAAATGTAGCCAACGTATTGGTTAATACATTCGGAATAAACGGAATAGGAACAGTTGAAGAAGACTTGGAGCAATTCCTAGGATAAATCTTTGGCTATAGAATTGAAATAGAAGATAGAAATTGAATAAGTAAAATTAAAGTGCAAATACAAAGCATCTTACTGATGTAGAGTATTTGCATTTTTTATTTGAGCAAATGTTAAAAATATCATGTAGGTATTGACAATGGTTATCGATTGATATATAATTTCAAACATGATATTACCCTGTGGGGGTATATAAAAATTGAGCAGCAGAAAGGAATGATATTATGTGGAAAACTATGGAATATTTGAAAAAGAACCTTACTATAAGCATACCAATGTTTATGGTGACCGGATTGATTTTCGGAAGTTTGTTTGATACAGCTAGTTTGAAGAGCCTTATTACACCATTTACCATATTGATGGTTTATCCTATGATGGTTAACTTAAATCTTAAGGAATTGATGAGCAAGGGGAATCCGAAACTGCAGATGACAGCACAGGCAATCAATTTTTTGGTAATGCCCTTTATTGGCCTGCTTATTGGAAATATTTTTTTTAAGGGCAACAATTTTGTAATCTTGGGATTGCTTTTAACGGCACTTCTCCCTACATCGGGAATGACAATATCATGGACGGGATTTTCAAAAGGAAACATTTCTGCAGCTATAAAGATGACAATAATAGGTCTTACTTTGGGTAGCTTACTTACTCCTTTATATCTCAAGTATTTAATGGGTACAGTAGTGGAAATACCTCTTGGAAAGATATTTACACAGATTGCAGTAGTTGTATTTCTTCCTATGGTAGCCGGAATAACTACTAAAAATATTCTTGTTGGTAAATACGGTGAAAAGAAATTTAATTCTGATTTAAAATCCAAGTTTCCAATGCTATCAACACTTGGAGTGCTGGCAATAGTATTTATTGCAATGGCTTTGAAGGCAAAGACTATAATGTCTGATCCTTCAATACTAATTAAGCTCCTTATACCTTTGCTTCTTCTATATGTTGTGAATTTCACTCTCAGCACCGTGGTGGCAAAAGTATTTTTCGACAGGGAAGATGCACTGGCCCTGGTTTACGGGACAGTCATGAGAAACCTTTCTATTGCCCTTGCCATAGCAATGACTGCCTTCGGGGAAAACGGAGCGGAAATAGCCCTTATAATAGCTGTAGCATACATAGTGCAGGTACAGGCGGGAGCTTGGTATGTGAAATTTACGGACAGGATTTTCGGCAAGTATGAAGAAGCTGATGCAGTTGAAGCTTGATTGAATTGTTTATTATTATTAGATTATAAAAAAGGCTGAATCCTCTTGATATATGGGATTCAGCCTTTTCTATAGCTTGATAGATTTTCTAAGCCTATTATTACTTATATCTTATTCTTACCTTTTGGCAAGAACATGATCTTGTTAATATCATTCTGTAAATTTACTCTTCCACATATATGCTGATTTTTTCAGTATCCTTTGGAACAGCCAGCAATATCAGAAATCCAAGAAGGAATAGTGGAATAATTCCAAGCATTGAATACCTAGCTACACCCGTTATGTCTGTAACGAAAGACATTATCAATGGGCCTATGATTGCGGCAAATTTTCCGAAAACATTGTAGAAACCAAAGAATTCATTGGAATTCTGCTTTGGAATAATCTTGGCATAGTAGGATCTGCTTAGAGCTTGTACACCTCCCTGGGCTGAACCTATCAATGCGCCAAGTACAAATATATCTCTGATTTCATCTATGCCGTAGGCGAATATGCAGGCTATGATATAGGTGAATATGCCGAAAAAAAGCATTCCTTTGGCGGTAAATTTCCTTGCCAGTTTTCCGTAGATAAGTGCGCAGGGAAAGGCAATGATTTGAATGACAAGAAGTATTCCAAGCAGGACGAACATGTCGAAGGAATCTCCTCCAAGTACGCTTTGTGAATAGGGTACTGCCATTTTTATGATTGTGCCTACACCGTCTATATAGAAGAAATAGGCAAAGAGGAATACAAATACGGTTCTATGCTTTCTTATATTTCTGAAAGTCTGGCCTAGTCTCGTAAAGCTTCTTGATATTGAATTTGCTTCAGGTTCTATGTAGTGGCTTTGGTGTACATTCCTGATCAGAGGTATTGTGAAAAGTCCCCACCAGAGGGCGGTTATTACAAAGCCAAGCTGAAAACCCAAAAATTCTTCGAGGCCTATAACCCATACAACAGCAAGACTGATTCCGAAGGGGATTATGCTTGCTATATAACCAAAGGCGAAACCGCTTGATGAAACATAATCCATTCTGTCGTTTGTTGTCGTATCAACAAGAAAGGAGTCGTAAAAGATGTTTGCACCGGCAAAGCCTATGGCTGTCAATATGTAGAAAAACACCAGAATCTGCCATTGACCCTCAGGAACTATGGCAAGGGCGCCTGTGAACACTATTCCCATAAGGAAGAAGAATATGAAAAATCTTTTCTTTTTGTCCTTATAGTCGGCGATGGTACCCAGGATAGGGCTGAGTACTGCTATGAATATGCTGGCAATGGAGTTGAAATATCCCAGATCCATGCTTTGGCCAGACTTGAACATTCCAAAATATATTGGAAGGAGAGCAGTGGTAATTGCCATGGAATAGGCTGAATTACCGCAGTCGTAAAGTATCCAGCTTTTTTCGGTTTTCGTGAGTTTTTCCATAATAGCCGTCCTTTGTCTTGTGGTTTTCTCTTTAAGAATATTATACTACATAATTGAATGGGAAATCGTGATTTTTTGATAAATATTTGTATTAAATGAGTAAATATGCATTATATATCAAATTAACAAGCCATAGACAACTTGTGGATAACTCTGTGGATAATGTGCACAACTTAGAAAAATCAGTGTATACAATATTCCACAGATTTTACAAATATATGTTCGAGAATAATGAATTGTTGATATTTCAATGCTTGTAGCCCTTGTTAACAAGACTTAACATTTGGATAAATATTATATGATAGTATAAAACATCCACGGAGTAAGACTACAAAGGAAAAAGTGATTTCTGCATCCTTACCCTTAAAACTCATTATTGATGCGGGTTAGATAAATAAATTGATAATGGCATACAATTCTAATATAATGGATAGAGTGCATTTCTTGCAGTATGGGAAATCAAATCAAATATGAATTTTAGAAGCAGATTTTTGGAGGAGATTATATTGTTGGATAGAAAAAAATGCCTGGTATTGGCATTTGTGATAATACTGGTTTTGACAGGTTGTGCAGCTGATAAAGTTGATAACTATACCTTCGCAGCAGCATCACCTGGAGGTACTTACTACGCTATGAGTGGAGGTTTTACTACTATTTTTGGAGAAATGATGGATTCTTGTAGTCTCAATGTACAAACTACTGCCGGTTCCGCTGAAAACATCAGACTTGTGAACAGCGGTGAAACGGATTTTGGTCTGGCCAATGGTTCGGAACTCTACTGGGCTTGGAATGACCAAGGAGTTTTTGAAGGGCAAAATATTGAGGATATAAGGATAGTAGCTTTTGTATGGACCAATATCTATCACTGTGTAGTGCTGGAAGACTCAGAAATTGAATCATTTGAAGATTTCAGGGGAAAAAATGTAGGTGTTGGACCACAGGGTTCTGCTGCTGCGATTTTTAATGAAATTCTTCTTACTGAGGCTGGAGTATGGGATGAAGTATCTCCTGTATATCTTCCTCCGGGAGACCAGGTTTCAGCCGTTAAGGATGGAAATCTTGATGTGTTTGGATATTTCAGCGGACTGCCTCTTTCCCTTGTAACTGATCTTGCATCGGTCAAGGATGTGAAACTACTTGATATAGGAGAGCTTGGAGATGAGTATGGTTTCAGTGAGAAATACCCATTTTATGGAAGAAGCATAATACCTTCAGGAACCTACAAAGGGCAGGATGAAGATACTGTGTCTTATTCAAATCTTACTTATATAATTGCCAACAAGGCTGTATCTAAAGAGATGGTATATGAATTCCTACAAGCCTTGTATTCGGAAGATGGTCTTGATCATATGCATTCGGTTCATACCAGGGCAACGGAACTTTCAGTGGATTCCATGGAAAAGAAGGTGGGAATTCTAGGGATACCTATGCATGAAGGAGCTCTTAAATTCATTCAGGCTAATGAAAGCAAGTAATGAAGTTTTCTGCTGCCGAAGAATATTTTTATTGGTCACAGGAAGCGTGACCTGGATAAGGTATGGAGGAGTATAAGATGAAAGATGGAAGATTTTTATTGAGGATATTTTATATAGCTTTTTCGATTTTTTTCGTCACAGCGGGAAAGTCGGGAATTTTCGCTCCACAGATAACAAGAGGCTTGTTTATTGGTGGAGTTTCTTTCATTGCAATAATTGAGAATACTGTAACCCGCAGAGAATCATCCGACTACCCTTCAAGTAATCATGATAGGGCAGGTTATGTTGTCAATATTGCATTTATTGTAATGACTCTTGCTTCTACTCTTTATTTTATTATTGAATATCCAAATTTAGGGAACAGGGCAGGTCTTGTCAACAACTTTGACAAGATCTTTGGCTTAATGATGATTGCAGTCTGTCTTGAATCCAATAGAAGAATAAACGGACCAACCTTGACCCTTATAGCCCTGCTTTTCTTTATTTACAACTTGGCTGGAGGATTAATTCCTGGAATTTCAGGCCATGGTGGACTTAGTCTTGGCAGGACTGTAGGTTATCTTTTTACATCGCTGTTTGGAATCTACGGTAGTGTTGCAGGGATTTTTTCAACATATGTGTTCATGTTTGTCTTGTTTGGTTCCGTCTTGAGGACGACTGGAGGAGCCGAGTTTTTCATCCGGCTTCCATACCTTGTGACTGGAAAGTCCAAAACAGGTTCTGCAAAGTCTGCTGTTGTGGCTAGTGCCTTGCTGGGGTCCGTTACTGGAAGTGCAGTGGCAAATGTAATGACTACAGGAACCTTTACAATTCCCTTGATGAAGAAAGCTGGTTTTGAAAGTCATGAAGCTGCGGCTATAGAAACTGCTGCTTCTACGGGAGGACAGCTCATGCCTCCCATAATGGGTGCAGGAGCCTTTGTAATGGCAGAACTTACAGGAATACCATATGCAAGGATAATAGTGGCTTCGATAGCACCAGCACTTTTGTATTTTATAAGTATCTACATAATGATAGATATGAGGAAAGAAGGTGGAAGTAAGGAGGCAGTTGACTGGGAAGAGGTAGCAGGCCTTGTCAGGTATAACTGGTATCATTTCATTCCTATCTTTATGATATTTCTACTTCTTGTAAAAGGATACTCACCCCTGTTTTCATCTTTCTGGTCCATGGCGGCTGCATTAGGGGCAAACCTTGTTTTTTCACAAGACAGGATAAGTTTCAATAAATTGCTTGACTGTCTTGAAGAAGCTGGCAGGAATACTGTTTTTGTAGGAATTACAGCAGGTTCCATAGGAATTATAATAGGTACGGTATATTTGACGGGACTTGGCTTCAAATTTTCTAGCATGATCATTGGAGCATCCATGGGAATTATTCCTCTCATGATAGTATTTGTAGCCCTTGCTTCATATGTTCTGGGTATGGGACTTACTGTTACATCGTCATATATTATACTTGCAGTACTTGCAGCTCCTGCTTTTATAGACAAGGGTGTAAGTGTTCTTGGTGCCCACATGATAATATTCTGGCTCAGTCAGGATGCTAATATTACTCCTCCTGTTTGTCTTGCGGCATATGCAGCAGCAGGGATTGCAGGAGCGAGTCCGATGAAAACAGGTCTTTCAGCCCTTAAATATGCCAAGATAATATATCTTGTTCCATTGCTTATTATCTATACTCCACTTATTGATGGAAGTCCTTTAGAAATAATAATTGTAGTTTCAATAAGTATTTTGTTGATATTTATGTACCACAAGTTATATAATAATGTTAAAAAGATGAGAGTGACTGTATAAATTTACATAATGGAGGAACGGGAATGATTACTACATATATAATGGCAGGTGGATCAGGTAGTAGATTTTGGCCCTTGTCAACTAAGAGAAGACCAAAACAATTGCTGAATCTGGCATCGGAAAAATCTATGATTAGGGAAACTGTAGACAGGATTCTGCCTATAATAAGACCGGAAAATATATATATAGGAACCAATATACTGCAAGTGGATGAAATAAGGAAGGAACTTCAGGACATACCGTCGGAAAATATAATAGTTGAGCCTGAATTCAAGGATACTGCTGCTGCAATAGGATATGGAGCCTTGGTAATAAAAAATAAGCATGGAAACATACCTATGATAGTTTTGCCTGCAGACCATATAATAAAGGATGAAATAGGATTTAGACATATACTCTTGAAGGCTGTAGAGGAATCAAAAAGAGGAAATATAATAACTCTTGGAATAAAGCCCAATAAGCCGGATACGGGATATGGATATATAGAGACAAATTCTACTGTATCAGTGGATTTGTTCAAATCTACGTCCATAGATGTAGTTAAGTTCTGGGAAAAGCCGGACATAACACAGGCTACTGAATATATAAATTCGGGTAAATTCCTGTGGAACAGTGGTATGTTTGTATTTACGACAAACATGATTCTTTCTGAGTTTGAGAAGTATCTGCCGGACCACTACAAGATACTTATGGAAATAAAGAGCATATTGAAAAATGATGATATCAATCTTAAGTCCCACTTTGACAAGTTTGACAAGATATCCATAGACTATGGCGTAATGGAGAAATCAGACAAGCTTAAGACTATTCCTGTGGATTTTGGGTGGAATGATATTGGCAACTTCACAGCCTTGGAAGAAATATTTGAAAAGAACCAGAACGGATCGATAAACAAGGCTGAAAAACTTATTGAAATTGATTCAAAGAACAATATTGTCATTTCCAATCAGACAGTTGCTCTTGTTGGAATAGATAATGTGGTGGTTGTTGAGAAGGATGGATACATCCTGATTTGCAGCAAGGACTGCGTACAGAATATTAAAAGTGTACAGGACAAGCTTTAACAAAAAAACAAAAGGGACGGTTCCTTTTGTTTTTTGAAAGTTGAATAATGGATTTAAAGACAGCTTTTTTAGCGACTGATGCAGTCCTTTAAAGAAGCTGTTTTTTTCTGGTAATTATTGATGGTAGGAAATTCATTTTCGATTTATGTTAAGAAAATTTCATATATTTGACTGCTGCATTATTATGAAATATGATATAATCAAGTGCTGAATATTATATTTTTGTGCGTTATAATATACAGCCTTTTGGAAAAATCTATATAAGAATATGACTTAATATCACTATGTGATTATTTGTGATAAAGGATACTAAAAAAAGCAATGTATAGTAGGAGAGAATATTGGAAGAGTTAAATAGTATTATAGCGGATAATTTAAAAACCATAAGGACACAGAGGGGTTTGAGCCTTGATAATGTAGCTAATCTTTCAGGTGTCAGTAAAAGCATGTTGGGCCAGATTGAGAGGGGAGAATCAAACCCTACAATAGGAACTGTATGGAAAATAGTAAACGGGTTAAAGGTTTCTTTTACATCCTTGGTGCAGAAGCCTGTTAAGGAAAACAATGTAATACTTAGATCCGATATTGCAGCTATTATAAGCGATGAGGGGAAATATAATATATTTCCGTTTTTTCCTTTTGAAGAAGGAAGAAATTTTGAAATGTACCAGGTGGAGATAGAGGCAGGCGGAGGTATAAATGCTGAAGCTCACAATATGGATACTCTTGAAATGGTTATAGTCTTTGATGGTCAGATTACCATATCTTTTGAAGGTGACGATTATGTCATCAACAAAAATGATGCCTTTGAATTCAGGGCAGACAGAATGCATTCCTATCACAACAACAGCAACCAGAAAGCCAGGATAGCAATGGTTATCTATTATCCTGAAGTGTAGGATTAAGAAAATTCAATATAGATTTTTTAGATTAAAAAATCTTCCATTTTCCTAGTCAAGGAAAGGGAAGATTTTCTCTTTGTATGATGGAGTTTGCTTTATTTAAGAAGCGGTGTTCTCCAGTTCCTTCAAGTATCGGTAAATAGTTTGTTCTGAAACCTCCAGTGCCTTGGCTACTTCAACGACGACACCCTTTAGTCTGAATACGTCTTTTTCCGACAGGTGTTTTACAATTTCCTTCTTTTCCATCATTGTCATTCTGGAAGGTTCTGCATCGAATTCATCCATGGCTTGTTGTATATAAGAATTTATCAGGTCGTTAAGATTCAGGTCAAAGTTCTCCTGGGTACCTGTGACACTGTTGTTAAGAAGGTCTTCGCTTATAATCAGGTCGTCAATGGCCTCTCTTGCTTTTAGCAGTGTCGTTATATCAATATTTATGCAAAGCATGCCTATTAGATTTTTTTCTACATCCCGTATAAGATAGGTAGATGAACGAAGAGTTTTGTTTCCTCTGCTAGTCTTGCCAATGTAGTTGCATATAAAATTTTTGTCCTCATATTTGTCTATATTGTGAAGAATGTTTAGCGCCATGTCTGTTACAGGATCGTTTTCAATTCTGCCTGTAATATAGTTGTTCCTTATTGAGACTATTGAATTTTCAAGATCCCTGAGATCATGTAGTACTACTTCGCAATTTTTACCGTATGTATTTGCGATAAAGTCGACCATAGGGATATAGCTTCTTAGTATTTCATCTGCATTCATATTATTCACCTCTGAAAATTAACAAACATGTATGTTTTTAGTTAAATAAAAGATAAGCTGTGTGATAATGTTTGTCAGCTATTGATAAAAAAACATAGAATCTGTTTTTAGGTCAGATTCCATGTTTATGTTTGAGTTGATTTAATGCTAAAATGTTTTAAGTGAAATTACTTGATTCCTGCTTTTTTCTTGTATATGTATGTAGCTGCTGCTATATCTTCTACTGCAAGACCCATTCCTTCGAACATTGTGATTTCAGTATCTGTCTCTCTTGCGCTTTCCTTGCCAAGAAGTACGTCGCCGATTTCTGCAACTATATGGTTATCATTTATCTTTCCTTCACTTAGTGGTACAAGATAATCGCTGCTTTCTCCTGTACAAGATTCCTTCTTGTCTACATAGAGTCTTGCCTGTGCAACTGCATCACTATCGATTTCCCTATATGCTTTTGCTGATGCTCCAATTGCATTGATGTGGGTTCCAGGCTTAAGCCATTCTCCTTTAAGTACCGGCTCTTTTGCAAGAGTTACTGTTGTTACTATGTCGGAATTTGAAACCACCTCTTCAGCATTCTCGCATACTATGACTTTAACATTATGCTTTTCGGACATTTCTGTTGCGAATTTCTCGGCGGCGGCAGGATAAAGGTCCCATACTCTTATTTCTTCTATATCTCTTACTAGAAGTAAAGATTCAACGTGGTTTCTTGCCTGTACGCCTGCTCCCAGGAATCCAAGCTTGCTGGAATCTTTTCTTGCCAAAAGGTCTGTTGCAACTGCCGTTACAGATGCAGTTCTAAGAGCTGTGATTGATATACAGTCTATTGTGGCTTTTTCCTGTCCGTCTTCTGCACTGAATAATAGTACGACTCCCTGGTGAGATGGAAGATTCTTGGCATGGTTTGATGGAAGTATAGAAATAAGCTTTACGCCGAAATATCCTTTTTCGTTTAAATAAGCTGGCATTAGGAGGTAAAAATCATCCCCAGCCAGTTTGTTTGTAGATCTCAATGACATTGATGCTTTTCCTTCATTAAAATCCATTAGTGTTTCCCTCATAAGTTCGATACATTCGCCCATTGATAGAAGTTCTCTGACTTCCTCTTTTCCAATTACTAGCATTTAAATTCTCCTTTAAAATATAAATTTTCTTTTGGTTAATAATTTATTATTATAATAACAAAAAATTAACAAATTGTCAAATTTCCCGGAAGGATTTATCAAAAATAATGCACACGTGCTTGAATTAAGCACATGTGTCTTCTATAAAAAGATATTAATGACAAAATCGTAACAATATTGTATAATTAATATAATGACTAAAAAATCATATTGAGATAGTGTTAAAAAATTTTTATTGCTACTCGAATTGTAAAGGAGGAATAAATGAAAAAAATAATTGAAACCAATAATGCACCATCAGCAGTTGGCCCATATTCCCAGGGAGTTGAAGCAAATGATACATTGTTTGTATCCATGCAGATACCTTTTGTTCCGGAAACTATGACCTGTGTAGGAGATGACATTGAGTCCCAGACAAGAAGGTGTCTTGAAAATATTAAGGGAATTGTTGAAGAAGCGGGATATGAAGTTGATGACATAGTGAAATGTCAGTGCTTTCTGGAGGATATCAATGATTTTGTTGCCATGAATGTTGTTTATGAGGAATTCTTTGAAGGGCATAAGCCTGCCAGAAGTGTAATAGAAGCTTCTAAGCTTCCCAAGGGCGCTAAAATCTGTATAGATGCCGTAGCTGTAGACTAAGCTGTAACACAGTTGTGTTGAGTAATCAGGGACTATCTTACCACAGATGGGTAGGAATAGTATGCAGACGGTTATTCCATATGTAAGGATACTTTGGCTGCAAGAAAAACTGTTGTCAGTTTGATTATTGAAATCAAATGGACAACAGTTTTTTAATTTATCTCTTTTAAATATCGGTAAAGGGTCGGCTCAGAGATTTTCAAGCTTTTGGCAGCATCAGAAGCTCCCCCCTTAATATCGAAGAGTCCCTTTTCCTGCATTTGTTTTACTACTTTTATCTTTTCCTTTTTCTTCATCCTGACTATGGAAATATTCTGATTTTTCAGTACATCCTGGATGATGGATTGAGAAAAAGATGCAGAGGGTAGAGAGATTTCTTCCTGATAGTCTGATGTTGTCTGGGAGAAATATTTTTCAAGTTTGCCAAACTGCTCCTTGAATTCTAGGTAATCCGTCACATCATTGTTGATGCAAAGGAATCCATGAAGTATACCTTCGTCGTCCTTGATAAAATATGTTGATGAAACAAACTTTCTTCCACCTTTTCCCTTACCTTCATAATTCACTATATAGTTTTTCTCTTTATATTCCTTTTGATTAAGTATCATAACTGAAAGATTTGTAAATGAGTCACCTATCTTTCTACCAGAGAGATGACCCTTGTCTATCCAGATTATTGAATTTTCCGGTGAATTGATATCGTGGATTATTACTTCGCTGTTGTCCCCCATAATTTTACTGATGAACTCTCCGATGATAATATATTTTTTAAAAATTTTCTTCAATTAATTTCACATCCTAATAGTTTATAATATACTATACTACAGTAAAATTATTCATAGCGCAATAGTGATATTGTTGGTGATTTCTTTTAAAGTGTTGAATTTCCAAAGCGTAGAGCTTTCGGAATTATAGGAGGCAATATAAAGATTTTATAAAAATACATTATTGATAAAAAAATTATCATATTGAAAAAAATACTTGCAATATAATCATAAAAGTACTATACTCATATTGAGAGGTAGAAGAAACAAAAAACTACCCGGAAAGAATTAGGAGGCATAAGCATGATAGAAGAAAGAACAAGAAAGAATTTTGTGGCAACAAATGACGCACCGGCGGCAATAGGACCATATTCACAAGCTGTGGAAGTTAAGGGTACGCTTTATGTATCGGGACAGATTCCATTCGATCCAAAGACAATGACTCTTGTAAGCGAAGATATAGCAGAACAGACTAAACAGTCTCTTGCAAACATCAAGGCAATTATTACTGAAGCTGGTTACAAAGTGGAAGATATTGTTAAGTGTCAATGTTTCCTTAAGGATATGAATGACTTTGTAGCAATGAACGAAGTATATGCAGATTTCTTCGAAGACCATAAGCCTGCAAGAGCAGCAGTAGAGGTTGCAAGACTTCCAAAAGATGTAAAGATCGAAATTGACGCAATAGCAATTAAGTAAATAAAACATAAATAATGAATAGTTATAATCCCGTGGTATAATAATACTGCGGGATTATTATTTTTTGTAGCTTTAGAGGCGCTTTCTTATAAATAAGAGATTGTCCTACTGAGTGACTATGGAGATGTGAACCTTATTATGCTTTTTGCAGCATTTCTTTCATCTGCATTCATAGCCTCGGTTCTTGGATTTTTGACAGGAGCAACTGCTGAAAACCAGGTTGCGGCAATTGCCCTTGCAAAGCTCAGTTTCATGCCTGTAATGCTGTTCTTTGGAGGGGATTCTGACAAAATCCATAGAATGGAGTTAGACTGTAAATTACTGTGGACTCATTATTCTTACTTCTGCAGCCTTTTATCTTATATTAAGAAGAAAAAGCATAAGCGGCTTGCAGGGCTATAGATTTTTTTTCATGACCATTATGAAAGAGTCATCCTTCTTCAGTTCTTTGTATACTATAAATTCTAGTAATATGAATTTATAGTGGATATCGCTTATGATTTTATCAATATCATTCTGTTGGTAACGGATATCAGGAATTGATTTTTCTTTTGTTTTTTTTGCGGATTCTGCATTGTTTCCTTTCCACATGGTATGAAATAGGATTCCTCCTGGATTCAGTGTTTCATATTGTCTTTCAAGTGAATGAGCAAGATGCCCGGGACTCAAATGATGGAGAACCTTGTTGGAAAATATCACATCGAATTTTTTGTCAGTATCCATAGTAAGGGCGTTGATTTTCAAAAACCTGCCTTGATTAAATTTCCTTCTCAACATTTTCAAGAAAGTATCTGAATAATCGCTTCCGATTATGTCATAATCTTTGGCAAGTATTTCATAATCCTTGCCTGGACCACTTCCCAGTTCAAGAATTTTCTTTGAATTGTCTATTCTCTTCTTGAACTCATTCATTATATAACTATTGTCTGAAAATTTCACCATCAATGTATAAAATCTGGATAAAAGCCAACCATATTGCTTCAAATCTCTATTGTTTTTCATCTTGAGGCCTCCTTATCATAGTAGCTTTGCGTATAGTATACCACGAGGTATTGGTTAATGGTTTTGATGAGCACATATTTGTTTAAAAACCAGCTTTCTTGTGATATACTACGTAGTTGGGTAAATAATCATAATATGTATATTATGAATTCAGGAGAAGGATATGATCAGGATAAAAAATCTTTACAAACCAAAGACAGTCGAGGAAGCTTGGGAACTCTACAGCGGCAGAAAAAAAGCAAAATTGATTGCCGGAGGAGCTTTTCTAAGACTTTCTAAAGACCTTTACATAGGAGAGGCTATAGACCTTTTCGATTTGAACTTGAATGGAATCAAGGAAACAGAGGATGCATTTACGGTGGGAGCAATGACTAGCTTGAGACAGCTGGAAACGGATGTTTCACTTAACAGTCATTTCAACAATTATTTTGCTGTAGCCCTTGAGAATATAGTTGGTGTTCAGCTGAGGAATATAGCTACCATAGGAGCAAGTGTATATTCAAGATACGGTTTTTCGGATATTATAACGGCCTTGATGGTTTTGAATGTAGAACTTGATTTTTACAAGAGGGGAAGAATGAGTCTTGTGGAATATATAGAAAAGGGTCTTACAGATAAAGATATTTTGCTTGAAATAATCATAAAGAAAGATATAAAGAATGCAGCATTCAAGATGATGAGAAACTCTATGGGAGACTATGCCATACTTAACTGCGGAGTTTCATGCAGTGATGACAGATACAAGGTGTCCATTGGGGCAAGACCCGGCAGGACAGTTCTTGCAGAGGGTTCAATGGAAATTTTGAACAATGCGAAAAAAATAGATGATAAAAAAATAAATGAAGCTTGTAATGCAGTGGAAGAGCTAGTTTATGGCTCCAATATACTTGGGTCCGGTTCATACAGGAAGGCCATGAGCAGGGTCCTTCTGAAGAGAGGAATCATGGAGGTTTTAGAAAATGATAATTAATCTGAAAGTGAATGGAGAAAATATAAAAGTTGAAGTGAAGGAAGATGAATATCTTTCTGAAACATTGAGAAAGAATGGATATAAAAGTATAAAGAGAGGCTGTGACAAGTCTACTTGTGGTGCATGTACGGTACTTGTGGACAGTCAGCCTGTACTGTCTTGTTCTTACTTCAGCCACAGAGCTGAAGGTAAAAGTATTACAACCCTTGAGGGAGTCCAAGCAGAAGCGGAGAAGCTTGGAGAATACATAGTAAATGAAGGTGCCGATCAGTGTGGATTCTGTACACCATCCCTTGCCTTGTCTACAATAGCAATGAAGAAGGAACTTGACAATCCTACAGAGGAAGATATCAAGCATTATATAAATGGAAACCTGTGCAGGTGTACCGGTTATGAAGCCCAGATGAAGGGTATTAAGAAATATCTGGAGGTGGAGTGATGAAGGTCCTTGAGAAAAAGCTTCCTGACATACTGAAGGTTGTAAACCAGCCTATACCTAAAAAAGACGGAAAGAAGCTGACTACTGGAGCGGCTGTATATACTGACGACCTTGCACCTGCAGATGCCCTTGTTGTAAAGGTGCTGAGAAGCCAGCATAATTTTGCCGAAATATTGAATATTGATACTGAAAAAGCGGAAAAGCTTGAAGGTGTGGAGTGTATCCTAACCTACAAGGATGTTCCCGATGTTAGAATCACAAGGGCGGGACAGACTTTTCCCGAGCCTTCTCCCCTTGACTGGAAGATACTTGACAAGTATGTAAGATTCATAGGTGACGAGGTTGCTGTAGTTGCAGCAAAAACCCAGGCACAGGCAGACAAGGCTATGAGACTAATCAAGGTTGACTACAGGGTTCTTGAACCTGTTCTTGACTACAAGACTGCAGACCAGTCGGAATCCATAGTGCATTTTGAAAAAGACTGCAGTGCAAATTATGATATAGGTTTTCAGCCGGAGAAAAACATAGCAGCCCATATTAGTTTTGAAATGGGTGATTATGAGAAGGGATTCAGAGAAAGTGACATAGTACTTGAAAGGGAATACGAAACTCAGGCAACAAACCCTGCAATGATGGAGCCGGTAACCACCTTCACCTATATGGATGAATATAACAGGATGACTGTAGTGTCTGCAACCCAGGTACCCTTTCATGTTAGAAGGATGGTAGCCAATTCATTGGACATACCCATGAGTAGGGTAAGGGTCAAGAAACCAAGGATTGGCGGAGGATTTGGTCTTAAGCAGACTGCTGCTTCAGAGTTTTTCCCTGCCCTTGTAACCCTTAAGACAGGAAAGGCTGCTAAGATATATTATTCCAGAAAGGAAGTCTTTCTGGCCACAACCAGGAGGCACCCCTTTGTAATGAAGGTGAAAGTGGGAGCTACAAGGGATGGAAAAATCAAGGCTTTTGATTTTGAAGCCATATCCGACACAGGAGCCTATGGAGATCATGCGAGCACAGTACTTGAAGCCTGTGGAGAAAAGGTAATGGCCATGTACAACAAGGTTGATGGATACAGGTTTGACGGCCGTGCAGTCTATACCAACCTTCCTTCTTCTGGAGCCTTCAGAGGTTATGGAAAAACCCAGGGGCTATATGCCGTTGAGTCCATAGTCAACGAACTGGCCAGAGAACTAGGAATGGATTCAACGTACCTTAGGAAGAAGAATGTAATCAAAAAGGGTGAAAATCTTCTCCTTGGTACACACAATGATTATGATGACAATATATTGAGACAGGACTCTTGTGCACTTGACTTCCTTATAGACCGAGGCAAGGAAATGATAAAGTGGGATGAATACTATCCCGGAAAAGACATGGGAAATGGAAAATTCAGAGGCGTGGGTATGGCACTTTCAATACAGGCATCGGGAATCCTTAATATTGACTCTGCAAATGCGACCCTGAAGTTTAACAGTGATGGATTCTTTACCCTGCTCATAAGTGCAACTGATATGGGTACAGGATGCGATACCATACTTTCCCAGATGGCTGCAGAAGCCCTCCAGGTGCCCCTTGAAAATATAGTTGTATACTCATCCGATACTGATGTTACTCCTTATGACGATGGCTCCTATGCGTCCAGCTCCACCTATGTAACGGGAAGGGCAGTTATTGATGCATCGGTAAAGATTATGGAAAAATTAAAAAAAGAAGTATCTGAAATATTCCATGCTGAAATTGATGAAATAGAATACGGCAATGGTGTTTTTGCCTGTGGTCAAGAAAAAATAAGCATTAGTGATCTGGGATACAGACTTAACTGCAAACAGGTAATGGCTACAGGAAGTCACACATGTTCCACGGAAGCACCTCCATACAAGTCCGGTTTTGCCCTTGTAGAGGTAGATGCGGAAACTGGAAAGGTTGACGTGTTGGAATTTGCAGGAGTGGTGGACTGCGGTACTGTAATAAATACCAATCTTTGTATTGTTCAGACCCAGGGAGGAATACTTCAGGGAATAGGAATGGCTCTATATGAAGATATAAATCAAGACTTTGCAGGAAGGGAAATGAACGATAGCTTCATGACCTACAAGATTCCTAGCAGAAAGGATACGCCTAAAATCATGGTGGATTTCGCTAAGTCTTATGAACCTACTGGACCATTCGGGGCAAAGTCCATAGGAGAGGTTGTCATCAATGCTGCAGCCCCTGCTGTAATAGATGCAATAGACAATGCAATAGGCATAAGATTCAGGAAATTGCCTGTAAGTCCGGAACAGGTTTTCTTTGCATTAAATGAAAAGAATAAAAGAGGATAATATGAAGATAGCCATAATAGTAAGGGAAAAGACAATGGAAAGATGTACAGGCAAGGGATGTTTCAGAGCCTTCAACAAGAAGGAGGATTCCTTTAGCGGTTACGATGAGGAAGTGGAACTTGCATCCTTCATGAATGATGGAGGTGACTTTGACTATAAGATAGGAAAACTCGTAGACATGGGTGTTGACACTGTCCATATTTCAACCTGCATAAGGGGAAAGAATGAAAACTATGAAGAAGTGGCTGAAAAACTTTCTGAATATTTCAATATTGTCGGCTATACCCATGGCAATGAGGCAGGAAGAACCAGAAATGCCATAATGCTGAGAAAGAAGTAATAGCAATTTACTATAATGATTGTTGATTGATTAATTGAATAAACAATGATAAAATTAATATTGTAATAAAATTTAAAAAGGATGTGTTTGAATTGGCAGAAATAAGGGGAAAGCATGAGTTAGTCCTTAGAGAAATTATTCAGGAAACAAGTGACACTTATTCATTCGTATTTGATATGTTGGATGACTTTCAATGGATACCAGGACAGCACGGTATTTTTAGGTTCAGGGACAAAAAGATTGAGGGAAAAGAGTTCAGAGTTTTTAGCTTTGCATCGATAAAAGAGGAAGGCATGATGATGTTTTCCACAAGAATAGTTGAAGAACCGAGTGATTTCAAGAAAAATCTGCTCGTATTAAAACCCGGAGACACCATGACCGTAGATGATGCTCTTGGAAAATTTAAGATTGAAGATTACAACAGAACTATTCTTATAATGGCTGGAGGAATAGGAATTACCCCAATAAGGTCTTTTTTGAAAGACATGAATGAAAGATTATTAAACCCAAGCTTGCTGAAAGTAATGTACTCAGATGACAGAGGCGAATTTGCCTATGAAGAATTTTTAAAGGAAGTTAATAAAAAATATAGTGGATTAGATATAGAATTTATATCTGACAGAGTTTATTTCGGTGATAAAATTGATGAGTTTGCAAAGGAAAAAGGAAATAACTCTTTGTACTATATAGCTGGAACGCCGGGCATGAATGATTTTATAACAAAAAAATTGCTAGGACTTGGAATTGAAAAGGATTTAATCAAGACGGATGTATTTATTGGATATGAATAGAATCTTGTATGTATGTTTAGTATAAGTAGGTACTTTTAGTAAGGCAATTGGCAATTTACAAATAGAAAAATTGCCGGATTTTAGAAAAAACTGACATCTATAAGTTAGAGTAAAAATTTAACTTATAATGAGGTCAGTTTTTTTATTTTAAAATACAGTTTTGAATTTAAAGTGAAAGTAGCAAAAAAAATTTATTGATGAAAAGCCGGTTATTTTTATAAATTTGCCTTACATGAAGTTGTCTTTTCTATTACTCTGGGATATAATATACATAATTAGATACAATGGTTTAAGACTTGCTGCACGCTTGACATCCAAGGAAAGAATGTTATGTTTACTTTTGTAGCTTAATAATCGAATATTTACCTTGTTTGGATTGAAACCAAGACTACATTAGGACATACATTCGTACTATTTGGTATGGATAGTTTGCTGTGTAGTCTTTTTTGTTATACATATATAAACGGAGGTGACCATGAAAATTACGGACAGGATTGATAGAGTGGATGTTGCAGAGAAAATTAGTGGAAAAGCCCGGTATATAGAGGATGTGGAATTTGAAAATCTTCATTACGGAAGGACCCTTAGAAGTAAAATTGCAAAGGGGAAGATTAAATGTATTAAATATCCTGAATTGCCGGAAAATCTTTGGATTGTAGATGCAAACGATACCTATATAAACCAGGTGAAGATGATAATGGACGATATGCCTGTTTTTGCAGACGGCTATGTCAATTACAAGGGAGAACCCATAGCACTTATAGTAGGCAAGGACAAGAATAAGATAATTAGCTTCATGAAGAATATTTCAGTCGAATATGAAGAAGAGGATGCTGTCTTTGAAATGGGTGGAGAAGAAAATGTCCTTACCAGTCAGGAATATTCAAAGGGAGATATTGAGAATCTTGATTATGATGAAGTCTTTGAAAAGACATATACGACAGGGTACCAGGAACAGCTCTATATGGAGAAACAGGGGCTGGTTGGCGACTATGCAGAGGGAAAAATAACCATATACGGATCTATGCAGTGCCCCTACTATATCAAAAATGCCCTTATTCATTCAACGGGATTAGCAGACCATGATATAAGAGTTATCCAGACTGAAACGGGAGGTGCTTTTGGAGGCAAGGAAGAATTTCCTTCTTTAATGGCTTGCCAGGTGGCAGTAGCATCAATGAGAGTGGGCGCCCCTGTAAGGCTCATATTCGACAGACGTGAGGATATTGTATATTCCAGCAAGAGGCACCCGTCCATAACAAGGGTGAAGACGTATCTGAAGGACAACCGGATTGCAGGAATGGAATTTGATTTCCAAATAGATGCAGGACCATATCTTGGACTATCAGATGTTGTTCTTCAAAGAGGAATACTTTCTCTTACGGGATGTTATCTTATTGAAAACCTCATAGTCAAGGGAAGAACATACAAGACTAACAACATATTCACAGGTGCATTCAGGGGATTCGGAGCACCCCAGACCTTGTTTGCCCTTGAACAGCATATGAACCAGTTGGCCCATCATCTTGGATATGACCCTATAGAATTCAGAAGACCGTATTTTGTAAAACGAGGTGACCTTTCATCAACATCAGGAATATACAATGAAAACATAAGACTTGATGAAATGGCAGACAGGCTGGTTGAAATGGCCGGATACAACGAGTTAAAGGAAAAAATGGGAAACTATCGTGGAATAGGTCTATCCTTTATTCCCCATGGTGGAGGATTTACGGGAGATGGAGAAGCAGAGCATATTAAAAGTGTTGTCAAACTGGTGAAGGATGTGAATGGTAGTGTAAGCATACTGGTGTCGTCGGTGGAAATGGGTCAGGGTGCCAAGACTGCTCTTTCCAAGATAGTAGCATCGGTTTTGGAGATAGACATAGACAGGATTATATATGATAATCCTGACACCTTCTATGTACCTGATTCGGGACCAACTGTCGCTTCAAGGACTACCATGGTTGTTGGAGGACTCTTGTATAAGGCTGCAATGAAGCTTAAGGATAAAATGGAACTGAATGAAAAAGTTGAGATAGTTGAACATTACAAGCAGCCTGAATATGTGAAATGGGATCAGGAAAATCTGAGAGGAAATGCATATATGTCATATTCCTGGTCTGCAGTTCTAGCTGTTGTTGAAATAGACCCTCTTACTCTTGAAATTGCATGCAAGGATATTTTTGCAGTTTATGATGTAGGAATGCCAATAGATGAAAGAGCATTTATTGGGCAGGTCCATGGAGGAATAGCGCAGGGACTGGGTTATGCCATGCTTGAAGTAATGACTTCAAAGGAAGGTTTAGTAGAACAAAACAGTTTTTCATCATATACTGTACCTACCATTGTGGACATGCCCAGGATGCATACTGACTGGATACTTAATCCATATGAAGAAGGACCCTATGGAGCTAAGGCTGCTGGAGAGTTGACTCTTGTTGGTGTGGCACCAGCCATAGCATCGGCTGTTGAAAATGCATTGAATGTTGAAATAAGGGATTTGCCGGTAACATCAGAAAAATTACTTAAGGAGCTGCTGATATGATTGTAGAATTCAAATTGAACGGAGAAGATGTAAAAGTTGAAACTGGTCTTGCCATGAGACTTCTTGATGTAATTAGAAATGACTTCAAACTTACTGGAACTAAGGAAGGCTGCGCCGAAGGAGAATGTGGAGCCTGCATAGTATTTCTGGATGGAATGATAGTCAACTCCTGTATGGTTCCCATGAATAATGTTATTGGCAGGGAGGTTGTGACCATAGAAGGATTTTCAAAGACTGACCGGTATAAAATAATAGAAAAGGCATTCATGGAGGAAGGTGCCGTCCAGTGCGGATTTTGCACTCCCGGAATGATGATGGCTACAGAAGGACTTCTAAGGCTGGGTATAGCTCTGACTGAGGAAAACATCAAGGAAGGTCTTTCGGGCAACATATGCAGATGCACAGGATATCAAGCCATTTACAGGGCTGTCAGAAAACTTTCCCAGGAGGCGGTATTGAATGATTGATTGCAGAAGACCAGAAACAGTTGACCAACTAATGGAAATACTGGATTCCGGAAAATACAGAATATTTGCCGGAGGTACTGACCTCATGATCAGGAAGAGACAGTGGCAGGGTGCCGAAAGAAGATTTGACGAGGACATTGTCTTCATAGACCAGATAGATGAGCTTAAGGGAATAACCGAAGACAAGGAACATTATCATATAAAGACTTGTACAAGCCACAACAATATTGAAAAATCACTGGTTCTTCCCGAGTATATAAGACTTCCTTACAGGCTTATGGGAAATCCGGCAATAAGAAATGTAGCAAGTGTGGGAGGAAATGTTGTCAACGCTGCCCAGGTTGCAGACAGCCTTCCCCTCCTTTATGCACTTGATGCCAAAATACTTCTTAAAAGCAAGTCCGGTTCTAGAATACTAAATATCGATGAGTTCATCAAGGGCAAGTACAAGACTGATATAAGGGAAAATGAATTTCTCTATGAAATAATAATACCCAAGTACCATATAAGGGGATTCAGATATAAAAAAGTTGGCTCCAGAAAGGCAAGCATACTTTCAAAATTTTCAGTGGTCTTCCTATATGGAAAGAAGGAGGACAAAATTGATTTCATAAAGGTAGCCATAGGTGCAGTAAATGAATGTCCCATAAGAAACAAAGATGCGGAAGAGAAATTTATTGAAAACCATGATGTGGAAGATTTTCTGGCGACCATGCGCAAGGATCTTCATGGAGAAGACGATAAGAGATCAAGCAAGCTCTACAGGGAGGAAATAAGCCTCAGGCTTGTGGCGGAGTATCTCAATGAAGTACTGAGAGGTGACAGCTATGAATAAGGTAAAAAAGATAGAGAAGATAGCAGAAGAACTCAAAACTGATGTTGAAAGCTTTTTGAGAGACCTTATTGCCATCAAGTCCACCAGTATGGAAGAGGAAGAAGTTGTAAAAAGAATCAGGGATGAAATGGAATCTCTTGAATTCGATGAAA
>CAZFYP010000008.1:24622-31162 GCA_964523535.1 uncultured Clostridia bacterium | reverse complement strand
CAAGTCTTATCATTGCTTCTTCATTTTCAAAAAGTTCATAGGCTATGGTTCTTGCAAGCTCAGTCTTACCGACTCCTGTTGGACCAACAAATATGAAGGATGCGGGCTTTCTTTTCTTCTTGAATCCAGACCTGCTTCTTCTTATTGCCTTTGAAACACTGGTGACAGCCTTGTCCTGACCTATTACTCTTCTATGCAGTCTTTTTTCAAGGTTCAGAAGTTTTTCAGCTTCTCCTTCAGAAATTCTGTGAACAGGAATCTTTGTCCATGCTTCTATTACATATGCAATATCTTCGGTAGTAAGGTGAACATCCGCACATTCCTTTTCGATTTCCTGGATTTTAGTCTCAAGCCTAATTTCATGCATTTTGCAGTCTGCTGCTTTTTCATAATCATCTTCCTCGGCAGCCTGTTCTTTTTCATATTTAACTTTGACAAGTTCAGACCTTAGGGATTCAAGTTCTACCAACCCTTCATTCTTCAGATTTGCCCTTGAACCAGCTTCGTCTATTACATCGATTGCTTTGTCGGGAAGGAATCTGTCTGTAATATATCTTTCAGACATTTTTACTGCAGACTCAATTATCTCATCGCTTATTTTAACCTTGTGATAAGATTCATAGTAGTCCTTGATTCCTTGAAGGATTTCAATACTTTCCTCGATGGAAGGTTCTTCAACCATTACAGGCTGGAATCTTCTTTCAAGGGCAGTATCCTTTTCGATATGCTTTCTGTACTCATCAAGTGTTGTTGCACCTATAATCTGAACTTCTCCTCTTGCAAGGGCAGGTTTCAGTATATTGGCTGCATTCATTGCTCCGCCTTCAGCTTCACCTGCTCCAACAATATTGTGGAGTTCATCAATAACAAGAATTACATTGCCATTTTTCTTGGCTTCTTCAATAATGGCTTTCATCCTTGATTCGAACTGACCTCTGAACTGTGTTCCGGCTACAACTGCAGTCAGGTCAAGAAGATATACTTCTGTATTGAAGAGTTTGACGGGAACCTGTTTTTCAATGATTCTAACAGCAAGACCTTCAGCTATTGCTGTCTTACCTACACCGGGCTCACCGATTAGTACAGGGTTGTTCTTGGCTCTTCTGTTGAGTATTTGAACCACTCTGTCAATTTCTCTTTCTCTGCCTATGATCCTGTCAATTTCCTTGTCCTTGGCCATGTTTGTAAGGTTGATTCCATAGGTATCAAGGTATTTCTTTTTCTTTTTATTCTTCTTCATTTTTGTTCTGATATTTCCTATTGGACTATCTCCATTTGTTGGCTTTTCTTCTTCTGGATTTTCAACGGTTTTTTCTTCATCTTCAGTGGTGAATTCATTTGAACTGTTGTTCTTAAGGCCAGAAAAAGCACTGTTCAAAAGATTTGAAAAAGGATTATCCGTATTTTCAGGATCTCCATCTTCTATGTTTTCAACTATTTCACTAATCTGACTCATGTCCATGTCGCCCATGACTTCCTGAAGCTGTTCATTTATGTTTTCAAAATCTTCTGGATTCATGCCGCTTTGCTGAAGAATCTGGTCCATTGGAGCCAGACCTCTTTTTTTAGCACACGGAATGCATAGACCTTCCGTCTTCATTTGTCCATCAATCATTTTATTTATATAAATTACAGCTACGTTTTTTTTACAATCCGAACACAACATATTTATCATCTCCATTTTTCGTTAATATACTATATCAGTTTTTACCGTCGAATTCAATATCTGACTATTTATTTAACCAAATATTAATTTATTTGATTTGGCAATCTGCAGTATTAATTATATAATAGTAGCAGATTAATCTTAAAGGAGTCTTAATGAATAAGGTTACCAAAAGAATTTTACTATCGATTTTCATACTAATTATAACATATATTGTCAATTTCCTTGCCAGAGGAAACAGTGAGATTATTGAAAAATATTACTCGAGAATGATTTATCCAAATGTTTCAGTGATTTTAAGTCGTATCTTCGGATTGATTGATGTATCAAGCGGTGAAGTGATTATACTAACTATTTTGATATTTCTAGTCCTTAAGGTTGGAGCTTTTCTTAGCAATCCATCTGTAAAGAAGTTTGGTGAAGAAATCAGTAAGCTTGCACTTGTAGTGTCAATAATACACATGTTGTTCTGGGGGTTGTGGGGGTTAAACAATTATAGAATGCCCCTTGAGTCCAACTTTGATTACGAAATAGAAGAAGTTTCAATTGAAGATCTTGAAGATACGGCAGTCTATCTGCTGGACAACATAAAGTATTTGGAAAAACATATTGAATTTGATGAAAATAGTCTACCTATATACAAGGGGGACTTGGAAGATATAAGGAAAAACTCCAAGCTTTATTTCAATAGAATAGCTGCGGTTTCTGATTATCTTTCTACAGGAATGTACAGCAGACCAAAGCCTATGTATTTTTCTGAAATTATGAGTCAACTTAACTATACTGGGATATTCAATCCATTTACTGCAGAAGCCAATATAAATGCCAATATACCCAAATACAAGATCCCCTTTGTTGCAAGCCATGAGATTGCCCATCAGAGAGGTTATGCAGGGGAAAAAGAAGCCAATTGCCTAGCATTCATAAGCTGTGTGGAAAGCGGTGATTATTATTTTGAATATTCAGGCTATGTATCAGGGCTTGTTTATGTAACTAATGCCTTATACAAGGAAGATATCGAAAAATATAAGGAAATAAGAGCTTTGTATTCTGATAGTCTGGTGGATGTCTTGAAAAACAACTATGATTACTGGCAAGACTACAAAGGCCTTGTCTCGGAAATAGGGGAGAAGAACAACAACAGATTCCTGAAATTTTCTGGACAGTCGGAGGGGACCAAAAGCTATGGACTGGTGGTGGATTACCTGGTTGCCTATATGAAAAATGTAGATAAGTGAAATTTGCTAAAATAAAAAATGCCCGATATTTGTCGGGCATTTGATATGTAGCATTCTAGCTAGAGGAGGATTTATTTGATATTTCATTAATATACATATTTTTCAGTGTACTTTTCAGTTTCCTTTGCAAAATTGTATGACATATTGTAGTTGTTGTAGTATGCATCTATGGTTACGTCAACTGTCACCCACTGATCATTGAGGTATACCTGGTTCCATGCATGGTATGAACCAACATAGGATGTATATCCCTTAACAAGCTTTGAAGGTACTCCCTTGTATCTAAGGGCTGCAGAGAATATTGCAGAGTAGTCATAGCATATGCCATTCTTCTCGTTTGTTAAAAGAGAAATGCTTGGAAGATATCCTGACTGTACATTTGCAGCCTTGTCATAGTCGTATGAGAAATTTTCTATCATGTAGTTGTATATACAGTTTGTTATTTCTTCATTTGTCGTTGAATTCTCTGTGATTGTATCGATAAGTGCTGTGAATTCTTCATTTCTTGTCCAGTCATTATACTGCATTGGATTTAGAAACACATCGTTTTCGTTTTCTATTTCAGCTTCAATTGTCTTTTTTTCTATATATTTATAGCTTTTTCCTTCAACCTTTTCAAGAATTCCTATTGTGTATTCGCCGTTTCCCATTTGAAGAGGAAAGTAGCAAGCTTGTTGGTCTGCAGCCAGGTCATATAGATATTGCTTTCCATCTTTTTTGATTATTAGCTTAAGTTTTGAATCTTCCTTGAAGTTTGCAAGGCTGAATCCTATGGAGCCTTTTGACAGATTTTCATCAAGTACGATGACTTCGTTGTTTTCAGAAGAGTGCTGGTATTTTGCAACAGCTTCTGTAGTGGTTTCTGTTGCCAAAGCAACAGTTGTGAAAAGCATTGCAAATATAATAATAAACGACAGAATTTTTTTAGACATAAAAAATCTTTCCTTTCGGTAGCTCGGCTGCCATTCACTTTCGTGGTTAGGCCCTTTGGCTTTGTGCCCCTGCCTTTCGACAGGTTTACCTTTTTCGCTGAAAAGTTATTCAACTTATATTAACTTTCTTTACATTACATATATACGCAATATTATCCATTTTATTCAAAAATGTTTGAAAAATTTAAAAAAATTGTAAAATATTAGTTTAATGTAAGCTTATATGTGAGCAAAGAAAAATGAATATAATGATATATAAATTTTTATTAGCAAATAATGAAGTTTCCCTTATAATAATGAAGAAATAGGGGTATAATTAGAATAAGAAGGTATATTTTTTATATGGGCAAACCTGTCAAAAGACAGGGACGCAAAGTTTGGAGTCTAAGGTATTCTCTACTAGGACCGTTCAACTGCTATGATTATTTTTCATGGCAGTTTTTTACTTAATTCAATACTATGACCGTTCGGCTGCTGTGAGAAATCACGGCATTTTTTGTTCGTAATGTTAATGAAATTAGCAAATATTCAAAAGGAGGTAATATATGGCCAATGAGACAGTGTTGGCACATTGGATATTGCATCTGACTGCTGGTTTTAACGATTAAGTTGATTATATAAGTTCATGGGAGTAAATTTATATTATCTGAAAAGGGTAAGCCTGTTGAAAGGCAGGTACACAAAGTTGAGTTCTAAGGTGTTCAACACTAGGAATGCTTAGCTGCCGGATAACAGTGTTATTCAGGCGGTTTTTTTATTGTTTAGCCAGTTGTGACGGGCTGGTTGTAAATTCGAAGGGGTGACGCCCGGAGAATCTTATTGATGCTGTTTAGGCGGAGTGGGGCAAAAAATCTATAAGGAGGAAAATATGAGAGAGAAAAAGATACTTATGCTTATAATGGCAATCTTGCTTCTTTTGAGTAACTTCACGGCCTTTGCCGGCAATCCAAATCCTGTAGTAGAAGGCACAGAATTTACTGGTAGCATAGATGACGTATTGTCTGAAGGAACCTATTGGGTTAAAGATGAGCCACCACATGATGGAACCTTGCCTCTGGGAAACGGACATGAAATTACACTTGACTATAATGATTGCAATACAAATGTAACATGGTCCCTTAACGACCCTGCTGATCCAGACTATGAAATAACCATAAAGGTTATATATGTAAAAGCTTCGGATGCATATGTAGAATATCCATATGGTTTGGACGATGGAAGTAAAACTTTGTGGTCTGTTGCCAAGGAGTGCAAGGATGATGGTATTACAGAAGATGGATTTGAAACTGTCATTGAATGTGACGATGAATGTGAAGACGATTGTGACGAAGGTTGCGGATTCCATCAAGTATCACATGTGACTATAGTTTATGAATTTACAGAGATAGAAAAACTTGGTTCAATACGAGTTTGTAAAGTAGTGGATGGAGAAGATGTAGATACAACTGATTTCTACTTCCGTATAAACAGAGTTGAATATGAAGAACCTGTAAGTGAAGAAGAGTGTCTACTTATTGAAGAACTACCTTTTGGAGAGTATTACTTCACTGAAATAGTTCCATCTGGATATAAAGGAATTGTTACAACTGATTCTGTAGTAATCAGTGAAGGAAATCCTGAGGGAGTAATTACATTTGAAAATGAAAAAGATTTGCCACCAGGACCTGGAATATTGAGTGTAAAGAAGTTTGTTCATGGAGACCTAGCTAATCATGATGATGAATTTTTTATTAGAGTGAAAGATCTCAGTGGTCAAACAGTGACAGGAGGAGCAGTTACTCAGAATAGTTCATTGAGTTTCGAATTACCAGCAGGAACATATATTGTTGCTGAAACTGAATATGGCGAGTATACTCCATGGTATTTAACTCAGTCGGCAATAGTGGAATCAGATACTACAAAAACTGTTGTATTCCATAATGACTATTATTCAACACCACCAGGACCGGGAATCTTAGAAGTGGAAAAATATGTCTATGGCGAGGGTGCTTTAACTACTGATGAGTTTTGGATTAGAGTTAAAAATCTTAGAGGAGAGACAGTAACAGGAGGAGCAGTTACTGCAGACAAACCATTAAGCTTTGAATTACAGATAGGTGAATATGTAGTTGAAGAGACAGGTTATGAAGGATATACACCGAGATACCTGACAGTATCAGCAATAGTAGAAGAGGAAGCGACAACTACTGTAGCTTTCCACAATGACAAGAATCAAACACCACCAGGACCGGGTTATGTGTACGTACATAAAGAGTTTTCAGAAGGAACAGACCCTGTTACTATGCCATTTAATTTCAGAATCTTTTCTGATGAAACAGCTACAGAAAGTTCAATTGTAGTTGAATCAAATGTAGTGTATGGTATACCTGAAGGTCCATTTGAACTTGAAGTTGGAACCTACTTTATTGGTGAAGAACCTCTTGATGATTGGGAATTTTTAGGACTTCAAGAGTTTGTAGTTGTTGAAGGAGACAATCATGTAACTTTGACAAATACAGCAATTGAACAACCTGTATGCTATTTGGAGATTGAAAAGACTGTAGATGATAACTATGTCAAGAGGAATGAAGAGGTAACATTCACTGTTGTACTTAAAAATACTGGAGATTATCCTCTTTATGTAGATTTCTGGGATAGCGATGAAGAAGATCTTGACGAATATGCCAACTTCTATCTTGATATCGATGCAACTACTACGATGGCA
>CAZFYP010000008.1:22482-24612 GCA_964523535.1 uncultured Clostridia bacterium | reverse complement strand
ATGAGAATGTTGCAACGGCTACATACTATATGGCTGATGGATACTGCTACGACGAAGCATTTGATTATCCATATGACGATGGATATAACGGTGGATGCTACTATGAAGAGTGTGGAACAATAACTGATTCGGCAGTAGTCACAGTTTACAAATCTGACGATAACGACGATAAATACAGAATGAAGATAACCAAGGAAGCCGATGACGATGAGTATGAAGTAGGAGATATCATCACATACACAATTACAGTGGAGAACACAGGCAACAAGACATTGACAGATATTGAAGTAACAGACCCATTGCTTGATTTCGAAGCAACAATTGAAAGACTTCCATACAGTGGAGATGATACTGTTGAATTTACAGTAACATACGAAGCAACAGAGGAAGGAACCATTGAGAATACAGCATATGCCAAGGATGACAAGGCTCGTGATGTAGAAGATGATGAGATTGTCTTAGTAAAAGATGATCCACCAAAAGATAATCCAAAACCTGGACTTTCAATAGTTAAGACTATAGCTAGCCCTGGACAACAGGCAGGATTCAAAGTAGGAGATCAGGTATGGTTCACTTTGCTAGTAACCAACACAGGAGAAACAGACCTTGAAAATATTGAGGTAAGGGATCCATTTGGAGGTTACTTCACAGAGTACGTAAGAATCATAGAAGAACTTGATGAAGGAGAATCTGTAACCATTCAGGATGTCTACATGATAGTACCGGAAGGTGCAGTTGACTTTGATAATGTTGCAACTGCGACAGTTGGAGATCTTATGGCATCTGACTTTGCACCGGTTATGATTGCAGGAAGAGAATATGTGGATGCTGAAGATTCAGTACCACTTGGTCTTCCAGCAGCAGGTGTATCACCAATGTTCTTGTTCTATGGACTTGCTGCAATAGCTTCGGGACTTGGACTTACTATCTCTAAGAAGAGATAGATATTGAATTAAAAAAAGATAATAAAAAACACAAAATGATATAGCCTATTTAAACCCTGTATAATTCTCATTTATGCAGGGTTCTTTCTTTTTTAAAAAAAAATAAAAAAATGTATAAAATTTGGAAGTGTTGATATTAAACGGTTAAGGTGACCAAAAAAGAATTAATATGTTTTTTTATAAAAAATATATGATAATACCCTTTTCAAAACTGAATTTTTGTCGTATTATTATATCAAAGAATAATTTTGGCAAACCTGTTGAAAGGCAGGGACGCAAAGTTAGGAGTCTAAGGCAATTATTGCTATGATCGTTCAACTGCTGTGATATATATCATGGCAGTTTTTTGTTTATAGTCCCTGCTAGGACCGTTCGGCTGCTGCTTGGAATAAGCAATATTATTTCGCCAGATGTATTCACTGCTGGGGAGCGGTCGATATGTCGGAGTGGGGACTCCTATCTTGGACATTGTCAATTCAAGATAATATAGGAGGAACAAATTATGATGAAAAAAAGAGTTATATCATTAGTGATCGTTTTTACACTTTTGCTGAGCCTTTTTACTGTTGCCTTTGGAGATAGTGGAACAGTATATGCTTTGAATGATGGAAGTTGGAAAAACAGTGCAAATGACGATTGGGATGAAGGAGACTGGATACCAATAAAAATTATACCAGATATTGATATTCAGGATACAACAACTACGCCGGAAGCATTGACTTTTACGGTTGGAATGGAGTATACAAAGAATGGGTCTGAACCTATTGGATTTGATGGTGGAGCTGATTGGGCAATTGGGACTGATTCATCATCACAGAATTATAGTGATTTAGGAGTTTCTTTTGATGTTGCCGGACCAGTAAAGGATACAGCGACAAACGGTTCCGAAGTTCTTCATTATGCTATTACAGTTTCTGGTGAAGCTTTGATGGAATTGGCTGATGAGAACTGGGCTTTGTATGGAGAAGTACATGCCAGCGAAGCAGGATCAGAAAACTTGTTTACTGGAGGAACTGTTGGTACGGGAGCGAGTTCGTGGACTGGATATAACCTTCAAATTGAATATGTTGAAGCAAATCAAACCGTTTCATTTGATATTAACCCTGCACCAGTAAAATATGGAACACTGACAATAAACAAGGTATTGTATGTTGATGGAGTAGAAGTAACAGATAGTGATTTGATG
>CAZFYP010000008.1:3065-22382 GCA_964523535.1 uncultured Clostridia bacterium | reverse complement strand
ACACTGACTGAAGGAACATATACAGTAATAGAAACAGCAAAAACAGGATATACTACAGACGATGCTTCACAGGAAGTGACTTTAACAGAAGATGGAGCAGAGGTAACATTTACAAACAGATATACAACACCACCAGATCCAACAGGAACACTGATAATAAACAAGGTATTGTATGTTGATGGAGTAGAAGTAACAGATAGTGATTTGATGTTTGACTTTACAGTTGATGGAGAAAGTGTACAGGCAAGTGTAAATACACCTGGAGAAATAACACTGACTGAAGGAACATATACAGTAATAGAAACAGCAAAAACAGGATATACTATAGACGATGCTTCGCAGGAAGTGACAGTAACGGAGAATGGAGTCCAAGTAACATTTATTAATAGATACTCAACTCCAATTACACCTACCTATGGCCTAACAATTGAGAAAACAGTAGATGATGATTCTGTATATGTAAATGAAGAAGTAACTTATACAGTTGTTTTGGAAAACACAGGTAATCAAGGTTTGGACATAGACTTTTATGACAGTGATGATAATGATCTTGATGAATATGATTACTTCTATTTAGCTGGTGGAGCAACTACATCAATGGCATTCACTACATCATATAGCTCAACAGGTGAGTATACCAATACAGCAGAAGCCAGATACTATGATGGTCAGGAAACTCCAGTAACAGTAACTGATTCAGCTATAGTAAATGTTTCAAATAGACCAATTACACCTACCTATGGTCTAACAATAACAAAAACAGTAGATGATGCTACCGTATATGTAAATGAAGAAGTAACTTATACAGTTGTTTTGGAAAACACAGGTAATCAAGGTTTGGACATAGACTTTTATGACAGTGATGATAATGATCTTGATGAATATGATTACTTCTATTTAGCTGGTGGAGCAACTACATCAATGGCATTCACTACATCATACAGCTCAACAGGTGATTATACCAATACAGCTGAAGCAACGTACTATGATGGACAGGAAGAGCCGGTAACTGTATCTGATACAGCTACAGTAGATGTGAGTAAAAGACCTTCAACATCCAGCACTGACTATGAAATGAGAATCACTAAAACAGCTGACCAAGATGAAGTCAATGTAGGTGACACTATCATTTACACAATAATAGTTGAAAATATCGAAGATGGTACATTGACTAATATAGCAGTAACAGATGATATGGTAGGTCTTGATGAAGAAATAGAGAGACTTGAAGAAGGTGAAAGTGTTACTTATACAGAAGAGTATATCGCACTTGAAGAAGGACTTCTTGTAAATACAGCTCAAGCTGTAGATGACAGGGCAGGAACTGAAGAAGCAACAGCAGAAGTTAATGTCATTGATGATACTCCAAAGGGATTGCCTGGATTGGCAATAACAAAGACACTTGTTGGAGACAAAGAAGAATACTACCCTGGAGATATAGTTGAATTCAAGATAGTCGTTACAAATACTGGATCTACTGATCTTGAGAATGTACTTGTAGACGATGAACTTGTAGGATACCTTGATACAATAGCATTCCTTGAGCAAGGTGATTCAGAAGAAATCTTCGTTAACATGGTTATACCTGAAGGTGCAGATGACTTCACCAATGTAGTAATAGCTACTTATAACGGAACATCACAAACTGCAGAAGCAGATGTTCCAGTAGGAGTTGTTGTAGTCGAAGAAACAGTACCTCTAGATGTACCTGACACTGGAGCAATACCAATGATGTTGATATACGGACTTGGAGCTTTAGGAGTAGGAACAGGATGGAGTATCATTGACAGAAAGAAAAGATAATAAACTTGATTAAATCCATGCCGGTCTATACAATATAAGTATAGGCCGGTGTTTTTCTTAATAGGAAGTAGGCTATGTCATTATTTCTTATGACAAGAAGATTCGATTTATCTATAATTGTCCTGGAGGAGATGTCGTGAACAGAAATCGAATAGTAACAATTTTACTTTTTTGTGTATTCCTGACATTTATAGGTTTGGCTGTAAATGAATTCTTTAAATATGGAAGGTCTACAGATATATATGAAGATGCCAAGGAGCAATACTACAAGGAAAAGGAACTATCTGTAGAGCTGGATGAAGAGAATAACACAAGTGAAGGTGATATTGAAACAATAACAGATTCTACAATAGTTGCTGAGGAAAATGGAAACGATAGTGAAAATGATAATGAAGAAAATAATACTACAGTTGTACCAGTAGATGACGGTGGTCCTACAGAAACTGAGAAACAGACTGCTGCTGAAGCTGGAGAGACCATAGGGTGGGTAAGGATTCCCGGTACCGGGATAGACTATCCTGTTGTACAGACTACAGACAATGAATTTTATCTGACCCACAACTACAAGGGTGATAAGGATGTAAAGGGTGCCATATACATGGACTTCAGGAATGATGACATAGGAGATGACAGAAACTACATTCTCTATGGCCATAAGATGATTGATGGTAGTATGTTCTCGGATCTTGTATATTATGTTCAGGATGGTTCATACGAAAGATATTTCAACAATTATAATATTGTCAAGTATGATGACTATGAAGAGGAAACTGAATGGAAGATTTTTTCTGTATATGTAGTAGACCTTGACAAGGAAGAGTATTATCTCTACACAAATTACAGCGAAGATGAAAAATTTCAGGCATTCATAGACAGAGCATATAGAAAGTCTATCCTTGACACGGACATTGAAGTGACAACTGAAGATGAGATTATGACATTGGTTACCTGTAGTTTCTGGTACGATAACTCAAGGGTAATAATCCATACTGTAAGGCAATAGAGCTTTTAGGAATTGTGGATATTGAAAATACTGAACAGAAACAATTGAATTTTAAACTGATTATGTAAATAAGAAAACTGGAGCGAAATTTCGTTCCAGTTTTTTTGTTATTTCAGAGTATTAAATTGAATATTGGATTTTAAATTTCATTATTCAGTTATGTTTTCCATTCCGGTATTTTCAGAAACAAAAGGATTTATATTGTCTTTTCGATAGATATTAACACCAGCTGAATATAACCCTATATTTGTAATGTTTTCATTGAAGGTACTTATATAGATGCTGTCTATTCCGCTGATGCTTGTAAAGGAATAGATCATGGATTCCATCATCATGTTAAGCTTATCTTCTGAATAATTATCAAAGCTGACATCGCTGCCGAACAGCATGTTTACAGTTGAACCGCTGATTTCATAGGAGAAGTTCACATTATTAGGCATTGATGGAAGACCGGTCATATTGCCATTTTTCATATTTTCAACCATGAGATCGATTTTTTCCCTTGTACCCAGTCCTTGCTTGTTCAGGAGGTTGAAATCCGCCAGGAGGTATCTTTCACCTGCTATGACAGGAAGATATACCTTGTCTGTATTGTAATATGGTATTGAGCTTCCTATCTGATAACTTCCGAAGTATTCGTCCAGCACATAATTGTCTACAGTGAACCTTACTCTCTCAACATAGTTTATGCCGGTATATGATTTAACAAAGGACCAGTATGCATTGTCTGAGGTATTATTGTTGCTGTAAACAGGGTCACTGCCGTTGACATCAACATATACTATTCCATCTTGGAAGACCATATAGTTAACAGCGCCTACAGGACTCTTGAGTGAATATGGCGAATAATCATTGGCATAAGCCGATTCAATAAGTCTGTATTCATAAACGTCATCCGAAGCTGCAATGAATTGTGATATAGGCAACAGTATGTCGTCTTCATTGGCAAGATATATTGTAATTCCTCTTGTTCCGGCAGGTGGTGTGTCCATGGCCGCAATATATTTTCTATCCTTGCTATATGTTACATTAACCTCTATTGTTTCGTTTTTAAGTTCGTATATCTTTGGAGTTATAATAAGCTTGTACTGTCCGTCAGGCAATGAATAATCCCTTTGGTTTATGCTTATTGTAGAGATGATAGGGTTGTCCTTGTCCAGCAAATATTTGTTGTTGCTGAAATGTATGGATGAAACCATCTTTGCATCGAGTCCTGATTCAACAAGGCCATTGTCGTTCAATACATCAATGCTGAAAAGGGTATCTTCTGACAATGAAAGCTCCATTGTTCCACTGTAGAATATTTCAAGTATCAATGAATCAGGATCCGTAAAGGCATAACCAGAGTTGGACTTGAAATTCACTATGCTGGGATTATCAGAATTATCTTCTCCGTTGTCACCTATATTTATTGTTGAGCTGTAGTCTATGGGAGATAAAAACAGCGGCATTGTTGATGTGCAAAATACTATCATTAAAAGTAAGAATATATTAGTTAATGTTTTCATGTATTTTTCCTTTCGCTTTTGACTATCTTATATTATATAATAGGAAAATAAAAAAATAAACTTATTTATCATTTAATAATGATATAATATAATAATTATTTGAAATATATGAATTCGGAGAGTGAAATGCAGGAAAAACTGGAATTTGGAATAAATGATATAGTGGAAGTTGAAATAGTGGATATAAACCATAGAGGTCAGGGAGTCGCCAGAATTGACGGCTATGTTGTTTTTGTGAATGATCTAATTATGGGAGACAGGGCAAAGATAAAGATAATAGAGAAAAAGAAAAACTATGGTATTGGCAAACTTGTTGAGCTACTAGAAGAATCAGAATATAGAACCAAGCCACAATGCAAATACTTCTGGGAGTGCGGTGGTTGTCAGATTATGCATATGGATTATGACAAGCAGCTCGACTACAAGAAAAGCAGGGTAGAATCTGAAATCAGAAAAGCCCTAGGTGAAAACAATATAAAGGTTAATGATACCTTGGGCATGGAAAATCCTTACAGATATAGAAACAAGGGTTCTTTCCCTGTAGCTAGGGATAAGGGCAGGATTGCCATAGGTGGCTACAAGCTGGGGACCCATGACATAGTAGACCTTGACCAATGTATAATACAGCATGATGCAGCAGACAGAATAGTGAATACCTTCAGGACATTGATGGAAGTGTTGAGGATTGAACCTTATGATGAAAGAAGCCATAAGGGACTGGTAAAGCATCTGATGATTAGAAGCAACAAAAAGAATGAAATTATGCTAATAATCGTCAATTCAAAGAACAAGCTTCCGAATAAGAGTGAAATAATTGGAAAGCTCCTTGACGAAGTGCCTGAAATTAAATCTATAGTGCTTAATGTAAATGAAAGACAAACTAATGTAATACTGGGAAATAAGAATAAGGTAATTTATGGGCAATCTGTTCTTAGGGACTGGATATATGATCTTGAATTTTCAATATCTCCTCATTCATTCTTCCAGGTGAATCCTTTCCAGACAGAGGTACTCTACAGCAAGGCTCTGGAATATGCAGACCTTGATGAAAACAAGGTAGTATATGATATATACTGCGGTATAGGGACCATATCCCTGGCGGCTGCAAATAAATCCAAGCATGTCTATGGAATTGAAATAGTACCGGCTGCTATAGATGATGCCGGAAAGAATGCAATAAAGAACAAGATAGAAAACGCAGATTTCTATTGTGGAAAGGCTGAAGATGTATTTCCTAAACTACACAGTCAGGGAATAGATGCGGATATTGTAATAGTGGATCCTCCAAGAAAAGGCTGTGAGAAGTCAGTTCTTGATACAATAATAGCCATGAAGCCTGAAAAGGTGGTTTATGTATCTTGTAATCCCGCAACTCTAGCAAGAGACCTTAAGATACTTGGTGACGGTGGATATGAAGTCATTGAAGTTCAGCCTGTAGATATGTTCCCCCATGGTACCCATGTGGAAAGTGTCACAAAACTTGTGTGGATTTCCAAGTAGTAGAGCCTTTGAAAAAATGTAAAATTGAAGATACATATAAGCTGTCAAATCACTAATATAAAACTAAAACCACTGATTATCAGAGATTGATAATCAATGGTTTTTTTAAGGAGCTTATTATGACTTTTTTGTTGAAATAAATACGATCCTTAGCCTAAATTTCTAGTACAAATCTTTTACTTCACTGGTCAAAGGTATCAAATCGCTTCGATCTATATATTTAAAGTCGAATTTTCTATTCAGTGCTGCAAAATGTCTTAGACCAAAAGCTATTTTATTCAGGTAAGAAAATACACCTATGGCTCCAGTTGGGAAGTCGTTGGCTTCCATGCCGTATAGCGCTCGCAAATCAGCCAGATCACCATAGATTTCTTCTACTGTATCTCCATATTCTTTCAAATGATTTGGTACATTTCCTTCATGAATCATTTCACCGACTTTTTTACCAGTCATTGCGGCAGCCATTGCAGCTCTGCAGATACCTACTGATGAAATTTTGCCATCACCAAAAGCCAAGGCTTTGAATACCTGGTCTTCCGAAGCGAAGCCACCTGTTATAACAAGTTCTGGAATCCAGAGATCTTCTTCTTTTAGTATATCGACAATCTTGCAAATTGCACCTTCCATAGAGACTGTTGGAAGAGCCCACTCATTCATCATTTTACATGGACTGTATCCGCTTCCACCACCAGCACCATCAAAAGTTATCATATCTACTCCTGCTTTACTTCCAATGCGAATTACCTTTTCCAAATCAGATGGATCATATCCTGCCATTTTGAAGTAGATATTTTTTGCTCCCAAGTCCCTTAATTTAGCTATTCGTTTTACCAGATATTCCTCTTCCCATAAAGGAAGTCTTCCATAGGAATAAAAATTCGGACAAAGACCTTTTTCATAAGCTGTGATTATTTCCGGATCCATGGGGTCTGGATGTACCATGATTCCAAGAGCTTGCTTTTTCAAGGCTTCATCTCTATTCTTTAGTTTGGTGACAGGTTGAGTACCCTTGGCTGCCTGACCAAACTTGAATTCAATAGCTTCTGCTCCCTGCATGGTAATTGCATATTCAGGAACACCAAGCATATCATCTTCAACATTGCATTGCAGAACTATTTGACCGTATCCCCGATAGAATTTTTGGAAGGAATCCAGCATTTTTTTAAGTGCCGGGAAGTGGACAACATTTCCATTTTCTATCTTCAGCTCAGGATCTTTATTTCTTGCATCTTCTCCGATTACACATACTACACCTGCCATTGCCGCACCGGCATAATAGTCTTCCCAGTTTAGTTTTACAACTGCGGGTAAAATGACAGGCATGGTCAATTTTACAGGATTTAATTTTCCGAACTCTTGTTGTAGATTCACATTGAATATTGTGGCTTCCTCATAAGTCGCATTGCATCCTGTGGCACCAAAAACTCGACCGTTGATATTGAAATGTGAGTAGTCTATGGGATAGTCCTTTTCAGAGGCCACCTGGTTGTTACCTGTAGTTGTAGGGTAAACCGTTCTTGCACCAAGTACAGCTGCCAGGCCAATCTCGCATGTTCCCATGCACTCTTCGGTACACAAGGAACACATGCCGGACTGTGGTGAAAGTTTGCTGCTTCTGTTATTGGTCAGATTAAAAGCTGATGACAAAGATGGTGAATAGGTCATAATATACGCTCCTTAAATGTTTTGTGAGTATTTGCTCATATCTATTTTCCATTATACACTTATATAGTATAATTGTGAAGTTTGTGATGTAATTATATCTCCTTGAAGTGCAAATGAAAAATATTACTGCAATTAAAATAAAAAATTGAATTTCATGTAAAAAAGTATTTTTTTCGTCATGAGATAATGGTAAAATATAGGGTACTAATTTCTATGAAAAGAGGAAGATGATGAAAAAAGGATTTGATGCCGACAAGTATCTTGAAGAACAATCGAAATATATACTTGAACGTGTAAACGACTATGACAAGCTGTATCTGGAATTCGGAGGCAAATTATTGTGGGACTTGCATGCCATGCGTGTCCTGCCTGGGTTTGACCCAAATGCTAAGATTAAGCTTTTACATAAATTGAGAGAAGAAGTTGAAATAATCATCTGTGTCTTTGCAGGTGATATTGAAAGGAATAAAATCCGTGGAGATTTCGGCATCACATATGATATGGATGTTTTGAGAATGATAGATGATCTTAGAGCATATGATCTTGATGTGAATTCAGTAGTTATAACTCGTTACGACAGCCAGCCAGCAGCTACTGTATTTATGAACAAGCTTGAAAGACGTGGAATTAAGGTGACTACACACAAGTCGACAAAGGGTTATCCAACGGATGTTGACACAATCGTAAGTGATGAAGGTTATGGAAAAAATCCATATATAGAGACTACAAAACCAATTGTAGTAGTAACGGCACCAGGACCTGGAAGCGGCAAGCTTGCAACCTGTCTTAGTCAGTTGTATCATGAGAATAAACTTGGCAGAGAAGTAGGTTACTCTAAATTTGAGACATTCCCTGTGTGGAATGTACCTTTAAAGCACCCCTTGAATATTGCTTATGAATCGGCCACAGTAGACCTTAAGGATGTTAATCTGATTGATTCATTTCATTTTGATGCTTATGAGGAAGTCACTGTCAACTACAATAGAGATATTGAAACTTTCCCTGTATTGAAGCGTATAATTGAAAAAATAACAGGTGAAGAGTCAATGTACAAGTCTCCTACAGATATGGGAGTAAATCGTGTTGGATTCGGTATCGTAGATGACGACATTGTTCAGGAAGCATCCAGACAGGAAATCATCAGTCGTTATTTCAAGACTGGATGTGAATACAAAAAAGGTTATGTTGACTTGGAAACATTCCAGCGTGCCAAACTGATCATGGAAGAGTTGGGACTTAAGCCTGAAGACCGCAAGGTCGTTGTACCTGCAAGGGAGCGATCTGAAAAGTTAAAGGAAGAGCGTTCAACAAATGACTTGTGTCCGTCTGTGGCAATTGAACTTGCAGATGGAACAATGATTACAGGAAAGGGTTCTGAAACTATGGATGCAGCAGCTGCGGCACTATTGAATGCAGTCAAGCAGTTGGCAAAAATCGGTGAGGATATTCACCTTATATCACCTGGTATACTTGATCCAATCAATGCACTTAAGTCTAATACCTTGAATGAAAAGAGTACGTCCTTAAACTGTGAAGAGGTTTTGATTGCACTCAGCATCAGCATGGCTACAAATCCTATGGCTCAGATAGCCATGGATAAGTTGTCTCTGTTGAATGGATGTCAGGCTCATTCTACAACTATTTTGAATACAAACGATGAGCAGACTTTTAGGAAATTGGGAATAGAAGTGACAAGTGATTCCAAGTACGCTTCGGGAAGCTTGTATTACCTATAAAACAATATAAGATCAATTAAGGCGAAAACACAATGTTGATGAAGAGTGTTTTCGCCCTTTTTTATATAAAAGCTTAATAATACCATTAGGCTATTGACCCCGTATAGATATGAAATTATAATTATAACAGTAACAATAAAGGGAGGATGACTGATGAAATTCATTAAAACAAACTGGGACATACCATATTACAACTTTGCACTTGAGGAATACTTACTTAAGGAAGCACCAGAGGATGAATATGTGTTTTTCTATATACACAAGCCGTCAATAATTGTAGGGAAATTTCAGAATACCATTGAAGAGATAAACAAGGAATTTGTAGAGGATAACGATATAATAGTAGCAAGAAGACTTTCTGGTGGCGGTGCAGTATACCATGATTCTGGAAATCTCAACTTTTCCTTTGTACACAAAGCTGGCAAGGAAGATGTAAACAACTTCAAGAAATTCACAAAACCAGTGATAGATGCCTTAAAGGAATTGGGAGTGGATGCAGAACTTTCCGGTAGAAATGATATTCTAGTAGATGAAAAGAAAGTGTCAGGAAATGCACAATGTTTCAAGAATGGAAGAATACTGCATCACGGAACTCTATTGTACAATGCGGACATGTCGAATCTTGTGAAGTCCTTGAAGGTTAAGGAACTTAAGATAAAGTCCAAGGGAATCAAGTCAGTTAGAAGCAGAGTAGGGAATATTGCGGACTATATGACCAAGGATATGGAAATACATGAATTCAAGGATTTTCTTCTGGAACAATTTGGCAAAGCCAAAAATATTGAGGAATTTAAGTTGTCCCATGAAGCAATGGAGGGTTTAAACAACAAGGTAGAGGGTCAGTTCAGCACTTGGGATTGGAACTGGGGGAATTCTCCAAAATACGAAGTTGAAAAGGTGGAAAAGTTTACCTGCGGCCTAATTGATATGAAGATGAATATTGCAGATGGAAAGATTGATGACTGCAAGATATTCGGGGATTTCTTCACTGCTGAAAAGCTTCATGTATTGGAGGACCTTCTAAAGGGAATAAAACTAAAGAGAGAAGATCTTTTGGAAAAGCTTGAATCCATACAGATAGACTTATATTTCAACTGCATGACAAAGGATGAGTTTGTAGACTTCCTTTTAAGCCAGTAGGGAAGTGGCCTCAATTAAAAACAACATCATATGTTAAGTTTTCTTAATCTTGTATTTATTTATATCAATAGGGTATAAATAAAGGGATGGAAAATATATATAGTAATTATGAAGGGAGTACTTAATGAAGTCACATGAACTAAGCTACAAGCTTTATGGAGATGATTTGCAGTTTGTTGAGGTTGAACTGGATCCAGGTGAAATTGTTGTTGCCGAAGCAGGTGGAATGATTTACATGGAAGAACGCATAAAGATGGAATCTGTATTCGGAGACGGTTCCAATCAAGATTCGGGAATTATGGGCAAGCTCATGAGTGCGGGGAAAAGAGTTGTTACTGGCGAAAGTTTGTTTATGACTACATTTACGAATATGAGTGGCAGCATACAGCATGTTGCTTTTGGTGCGCCATATCCAGGAAAGATAGTACCATTGGATTTGAGTGAATATGGAAACAGGATAATTTGTCAAAAGGATGCATTCCTATGTGCGGCAAAAGGTACACAGGTGGGAATAGAGTTTTCCAAGAAACTTGGCAGAGGATTCTTTGGTGGAGAAGGATTCATAATGCAAAAGCTTGATGGAGACGGACTGGCTTTTCTTCACGCAGGTGGTACAATCATAGAAAAGGAACTGTCAGCAGGGGAAACGTTGAAGGTTGATACAGGATGCATAGTTGCATTTACTAAAGATGTCAATTATGATATCGAGTACATAGGCAATATTAAAAGTGCTGTTTTCGGAGGCGAAGGATTGTTCTTTGCAACATTAAAGGGACCTGGCCGCGTTTGGTTGCACTCACTTCCATTCTCAAGACTCGCAGACCGAATAATCGGAAGTGCAAGAACAAGTGGAGGTAAGCAGACTGGAGAAGGAAGTTTGTTGGGAACTCTCGGCAATCTGATTGACGGTGACTAATCCAATATTTAAAATTAAGTTTATAAACGATTTGTTCTTAGAATGCAGAGGACAAATCGTTTTTGATTTAAACAGTAGTTCTATTAATATTCATGAAGCGTATGGTTGAGTTGAATAGATTATAGAAGTAGATTCAACTATTAAGTTCAGGAGGTTTAGGATATGAAAATAAAAATTAATCAATATAAATGTACCGGATGCGAAAAGTGTATTGAAATATGTCCCGTAGAAGCTATTATAAATGAAGATATGGTGAAGATAGACGATACAAGATGCATCAATTGTAGGATGTGCCTCACAGTTTGTCCCTTTAAAGCTATTACAATGAGATAAAAAGGCTAGGAGAGGTGTTTTGAAAATACTATTGAGGAGGGCTTTCCTTGGATTATGAGCGAGTTAACAGATATATAATGTTCAAGCAACATTTGACAAAAACTTCAAAATCCTATGATATAGGAAAGATTGTGTCAGACATGGCAGGGCTTCATGCTCAGATACCTGCAACTCCCTATTTGTCTTTGTTTGCACGAGTGGACAATTTTTCAAGGGATATGTTGGAAAGTAGTCTCTATGAGGAAAGAAGTATTGGTAGAATAAGGTGCTTGAGAAATACAGTTTTCATCATTCCAAGAGAATTTATAGATTATTTTATGTCGGCAACAAGAAAGAATTTTGAATTGAGTCCTGATAAATATACTAAGTATATTGGTTTGACTATTGACGAATTCAATATCCTTTCAAAGTCTATAGTCAAGACTATTGGAGATAAGGGTTTGACAGCAAAAGAAATCAGAAAGAGGATAAAAGGAGATGGAAGCATATCACGAGTATTGAGTCTAATGTGTGACCAAGGTATCCTTGCCCGGGGTAAGCCACCTGGCTGGCGCAGCAGTGCCTATGAATACCATTCTTTTGAAGATTTTTATGGAAAAATAAATTACAGAGGATTGGATGGCTACGAGTCAAAAAAATTTGTTGTAAAAAGTTACTTGAAATCGTATGGTCCGGTGAGTAAAACTGATGTCATTTGGTGGACAGGATTTAATAAGGGAGATATAAAGAAGATACTACATGAATTGATAGAAAAGAATGAAGCTGTTTTATTGTCAGAAGGTGGGGAGTCACTGTATATGGAAATTGAAGACAGAAGAAAGTTTGAACAGTTTGAATCTGATAATAATACTATAATCAATATTCTTCCAGCTATGGATTCCTATATTATGGGATACAAGAACAGAAGCCATATTTTAGACAATGACCTATGGAATTATATATTTGACAGAAATGGAAATGCAACGTCAACAGTTTGTCTTAATGGCCGGGTAGCTGGTATATGGGATTTTGACAAAAAAGCTGGGATGAAATTGTATATATTGCAAAGCATAGATGACTGTGAAATGGAACATATAC
Organism: uncultured Clostridia bacterium; assembly: GCA_964523535.1. Lineage (GTDB taxonomy): Bacteria > Bacillota > Clostridia > Tissierellales > Dethiosulfatibacteraceae > Dethiosulfatibacter. The sequence continues at coordinate 9,701 of CAZFYP010000008.1, read as the reverse complement.
TTGAGGAAGTGCGAAGAACAGGGACTTTTCTGGAATGTGGAGAAAATATAAAAATCTATGAAAAAATGATTCCGGTAAGGGAGAGGACTGCAGGAGGTTTCATGTCACCATTAAAGGATTAATGATGCCATGGATTACAATTCTTTCTGTGAGTGGTATAATAAGATATAAAGGTAAAGGAGGATTTAATAATGAAAAGAAGCTTTATAATATTCATGATACTGATTTTGATATTCAGCTTCACCGGATGCAAGAAGGAGACTCCTGAGGAAGAAGCACAACAACCGGTAAGTGAAGTTGAAGAAAATGAAGGTCCTGACAATGATGCTGAAAAAGAGAAAAATCAGAGTGATACTTATAGCGAAGAAAAAGATTCAGGGGATAATGATACAGGGATGGAACTGTCGGGATTGGAGTTACTCAAGTCATTGACTCCTGAGCCTTATGACAATATGTATGTAGAGACTGTAACGACAGGCTATGAAGGAGTGAAGATGACTACAATCATGTACTTTCAAGGAGATAATTACAGGTCTGAATTTGTAATGTTTGAAGGACAGAAGCAGGTTTCTATATATCAGGCTGACGAAGGAGTTACATATCAATATACTGAAGGTGTACCACAGGGTATAAAAATCAGTGACGATTTTGATATGGGTGAAATGAATATGGGAATGGATATGGAATCACCTGGTTTTGATGACTTGTATGAGGATGCAGGACCTGATTTCAAGGCTACTATGGATGAATTCAACGGTGAAGAGGTTATATTGATTGAGAATGTTGAATGGGATGACCAGGCCAATACTATGCAGGTGAAAATGTGGTATTCAGTAAAGTATGCCTATCCCATAAAACATGAAACTTATATGGATGGGGAACTGATGATAAGCTCAGAGGTAGTAAAACTAGAGACTGATATGGATTTGGAAGAAGATATCTTTATACCTCCAGCAGATGTTGAATTTATGGAGTATTCCATGGATTCAATGTTTGAAGCTCCAAGCCAGGAATAATTGAGCTATTTAAAAATACTTATTGCAGAAGAAAATAGTAATTATCATAAAAACAAAAATGTTGTAAATTGTGTAAACGCAATTTGCAACATTTTTTATTTATCTATTGAAAATCCAAGTCAATCAAATGTACGGGTTGCAAGATTTTAAGGAGCTATGGTGAATATAATGAAAACGTTTTTCAAAAAAACTTGAAACATTGTTTCAAAAAAGCTTGAAAAATAAAATATATGTGATATTATATATTTATGAAACACCGTTTCAACTTTCTGAATTGCATTCAATAATATGAGCAATGGTTATTGCCAATATTAATAAATTATTTAAAAAAGAGGAGAATAAAACTATGAGTAACTATAATGTAGTATTAGCAAGAAACACAGAAAATGCACCAAAAGGCATCGGTCCATATTCACAGACTGTAGCTTTCTCTCATTACAATAATCTTTCGGCTCAACTGCCTATTGACCCTAAATCAGGTAAATTGATAGATGGTGGAATAAAAGAGCAGGCTGTACAATGTTTTAAAAACATTAAGGCAATAGTAGATAGTATTGACCATGTTATGAGCGATATTGTTAGAATTACTGTATTTGTTAAGAATATAAAAGATCTTGATGCTGTAGACGAAGTCTATAAAGCATTCTTCCCATGCTACCTTCCTACACAGACTAAGGTTGCAGTTGCAGACTTGCCTATGGATGCTATGGTTCAAATCGAAGCATTGCTTTCACATGGGGAGGGTACAATCCCAAATGCTCCACAATCAGGTGACCTTATAAAGCTTACAAACAATACAGCAAATGCACCAACAAATGCATTATCTTCACAGACTGTAGCTTTTTCTCACTACAATAATCTTTCGGCTCAATTGCCTATTGATCCAAAAACAGGAAGATTGGTAATCGGTGGAGTAAAAGACCAGGCTGCACAGTGTTTAAAGAATATCAAGGCGATTTTGGAAAGCATAGACGTACCTTTTGATGATATCGTAAAGATCAATATCTTCCTTAAGGACCTTGCAGATATGGAAGCTGTAAATGAAGTATATACAACATTTTTCCCTGATTCAGCAATAGCAAGAGCAGTAGCTTATGTACCTGCCAGAACAGCAGTTGAAGTTGAAGCTTTGCCAATGGATGCCTTGGTACAGTTTGAAGCAGTGGTGTCACACGGAGATGGAACTCCTCCACAAGCTATTGAAGACAGACATGGACTTATCATAGAAGCAAACAATACTGAAGATGCGCCAAAATCTTCTTTGTCTACACAAACTGTAGCATTTTCCCATTACAATCATCTTTCGGCCCAACTTCCTTTGAATCCTAAAACTGGTGAAATGGTAGCTGGTGGAGTAAAGGACCAGGCTGGACAGTGTTTGAAAAACATCAAGGCAATTGTAGAAAGTATCGACCATGCTTTGGAAGATGTGGTTAAGGTAAATATTTTCCTTAAAAACCTTGCAGATATTGATGCAGTAGATGAAGTTTATAAGACATTCTTCCCAGCAGGACTACCTGCAAGAAGAACGGTGGGAGTATCGGCTTTACCTGGAGATGCTTTAATCCAAATCGATGCAGTAGTTGCAAATGAAGAAGGAACACCTCCAATAGTATAATCTAAGCCATAATTTATACTGATAGCAATTTATGTATTTTAAATAAGTTTGCCATCAGCTTGATTATATATGCAGAACTGACAATTTAGACAAAGCAAAAAACGAAGCCTTGTGCTTCGTTTTTTGGTGTTTTTTAAATTACCATTTTGTACTTATTGAAACTGATTTTGAATAATTAATATTCAAGAATATTTGTTTAAAAAGTGCACTATAAAATGAATCCTTCTATTTATTTTGTTGTAAAAACTATAACAATGATGATAAAATATTATTATAGTGAGGAGGTTCAATATGAATGCATTTGTTGAAGTTGAAATTAATGGAACAAAGGAAGCAATATGGAATGTAATCTCCGACATAGAAAATTCTCAAAAGAACATTAGGGGAATTCAAAAGATAGAAATCCTGGAGCAAGCTTCAGAAGGTATACTTGGACTCAAGTGGAGGGAAACAAGAATCATGTTCGGCAAGGAAGCCACAGAAGACATGTGGATAAGCCATGCTGAAGCCAACAGTTATTACAAGACTAGGGCTGAAAGTCATGGAGCCGTATATATTACAACCATGAGGATTGAAGAAAAGAAAGCTTCTTGTATTCTCAGCATGGCATTTGAATCTGAATCCCTTTCTTTCATGGCAAAAATTATGAATGTGATTTTCGGAGGAATGATGAAGAAATCAACAGAAAAGGCTCTTCTTGAAGATCTCAATGATATAAAAAGTGTAGTTGAAGATAGAATAGTATAATATATTTAACTCTTTCAGCATAAGAATGCACTTATGCTGAATTAAATGCGTTTAAATGGAGGACATAATGCTGAATTCCAGAATGAAGAAAACATTGATAATTATACTTGAGTCTGAAGGCTTTGTTACCATGCAGTCTATAGCCGATAAAATCAAGGTGAGTAAAAGAACACTTTTAAGAGAGGCAGATGTCATTCAGCAGTGGGTTGAAGAGAATGGTGGAACTTTTATTAAGAAAAAGGGAAGCGGAATTGAAATCACTGGTGATATTGACGAGAAAGAAAGACTCCTCAGCCTGCTTAAAACAGAAAAAAGCGACCTTATATTTACACCATTTGAAAGAAGTGTAGTTATAAAGTCGGAGCTATTGAAGATTGACGAACCCATGAAGCTTTTTTATTTTGCTAAAATGCTGGATGTTACTGAAAGTACCATATCAAATGATATTGTAAACATAGAAGACTGGTTCAACAGCTATGGAATTGAAATAATCAAAAGGCCCGGACTGGGCATTCTTTTGTCTGGAAAGGAAAAAGATAAAAGGAAGGCTATTGTCGCTCTGGTTCTGGAACAGATAAAGCCTTTGGAATTTATGGATTATTTCAAGGAAGGTAAATTCAAGGAAAGCCATGGAACAGTGGTAAAGGATAGAATCAAGAAATCTGTATCGGGTTTGCTTGCCATGGAAAGCTTGGATATCGTACGAAGTCTTGTAAGAAATATCGAAGCTGAAATGGGCTACAACTATTCTGATTATGCATTGGTATCGCTGGTTGTAAGACTGGCTGTCATGATGGAAAGAAGATTCACCTGGGGTCAGCAGCTTATAGATTATGAAAAAAGGGAAAAAATCAGGAAAGACAAAATATTCAAGATGCTCCTTAAGTGGATTGATGAGAATCCGTCTGAATATTATGAGAATATTCCTGAAGAGGAACTCCTTTACCTTACCATGTATATAAAGGGGGCAAAACTTAGGGGTACCAAGATAAACAACAAGATATCCATGATAGAGGATTTCCAGACTATCAAACTTGTAAAGGAATTCATTCAGGGTGTGGAGGAAGAGACAGGAATATATCTTTCGGACAACGAGCTTTTGACTTTTAGCTTAATCAAGCATCTTAGGCCTGCAATATACAGGATGAAGATGGATCTTGACATTATTAATCCCTTGCTTAATGTTATCAAGGAAACATATCCTAAATTATTCCTGGCAATATCCAAATGCATACATATAATAGAAAAGAGAGAAAACATAAAGGTTCCCGAGGATGAAATAGCTTATCTTTCGGCGCATATAGGTGCAACAATACAAAAGGAAAACAAGGATTTTGTAAAAAAATATCAGGTTATTCTCGCCTGTACCTACGGAATTGGTGCATCACAGCTTTTGCGTGCAAATATAGAAAAGAACTTTAATAATATAGAAATAGTCAAGGTTGTCAGTATTATGGACTACAAGATGGGAAGGGTGGATTTTGAAGGTGTGGATATAATAATATCCACTGTTTCACTAGAAGACGCCAAGGTACCTCATGTAGTAGTGAATCCAGTATTGAAGTCTGAAGACATAATGAATATCAGTAGCTTTCTAAAGGCATATAGTCCAAAGATGACAAGAGGAATCAGAAAAAAGAAAAAATATCTTATGGAAAAGTTGAAAACCCTTGATGAATATAGCAGAATAATAATGAGAGTTCTGAAAAACTACTCATATGAAAGAGATGTTGACGCATGCTCCATGAAAGATGTAATAGATTTTTCAAGCAGCCTTATTGGGAGAACAGGAGAGGAAATGGATTCCCTGATCAAGTCATTTGCGGAAAGAGAAGAAAAGGGGTCAACTATTCTAAGCAAGAAGGGAATGCTTCTACTCCACTGCAGGGCCGATATAAGTATGGAAGTTTGCTTGAAAATACTCAGTCTCTCTAATCCAATTGAATTGAAACAAGGAGATAAACAGCTTATTGACACAATAGTAATCATGGTTGGACCTCTTATCATCAATCAAAAGATATTAGATATAATGTCTGAAATAACAAGATCAATAATCACAAGCGATTTTTCTGAACTTATATTGTCTAGATATGAAGCAGAAATAGAATTCGAGCTTAATAGAATTCTTGATAAATATTATGAAAACCAGGTTTACAACCTGTAGGATATAACGATTTTACAGCAGTAGTCCTTAGGAAAACGATATTAATTATTGAGCATTAAATTGTTTATATAGTTGTATACATTGAATTTACTAGGTTGAAAAAAATGTCACTTATAAAAAGTGACATTTTTTGGTATTACGTTTTCCTGTCACTTTCCAATTTAGACAAAGGCGTTTTTCATTTTCTTTATTTTCCCACCTGGTGATGGTTTAATTGAATTAGGTCGCAGGACAAACTGCAGCCGAAAATAATTTAAATCCGGGAGGAAAAGAATGGCAAATGTAGCAAAGAGCAATAATTTAAATAATAGTGGTTCGTCAAGAGAAAACATCCAGAAGTTCGGAAGATTTTTAAGTGGAATGGTAATGCCAAATATTGGGGCATTCATAGCTTGGGGACTAATAACAGCATTATTTATACCGACAGGATGGCTTCCAAATGAAAGCCTTGCAAGTCTCGTAGGACCAATGATAGTTTATCTCCTACCTTTACTTATAGGTTATACTGGTGGTAAGATGGTTTACGGTCAAAGAGGTGGAGTACTTGGTGCAGTTGCAACAATGGGTGCAGTAGTGGGAACAGATATACCAATGTTTATAGGTGGTATGATAATGGGTCCATTAGGCGGATATATGATTAAGAAATTTGATGAAGCTGTGGACGGAAAGATTCCAACAGGATTCGAAATGCTTGTAAATAACTTTTCAGCAGGAATCATAGGAACCATTATTACATTACTTGCATATCTCGGAATAGGACCTGTAGTTGCACAAATAAGTAATACACTGGGTGCTGGAGTTGGAGCTTTTGTAGATGCAAACCTGCTTCCGCTGGCTTCAGTATTCATAGAGCCGGCAAAAGTCTTATTCCTTAACAATGCTATAAATCACGGTGTACTAAGTCCTCTGGGAATAGCAGAACAGGCAGAACTTGGAAAATCAATCTTTTTCCTTCTTGAGACAAACCCTGGTCCTGGACTTGGAATTCTTCTGGCATACTGGGTATTCTCTAAAGGAATGATCAAGCAGTCTGCACCTGGAGCAATAATTATCCATTTCCTTGGTGGAATTCATGAAATATACTTCCCTTA
>CAZFYP010000008.1:0-3055 GCA_964523535.1 uncultured Clostridia bacterium | reverse complement strand
GGTGAAAATGAAGAATCTACTGCTGAAAGCGCTATACAGGGAGAGAAAGGGGAAAAAGAAGATAAAAGCGAAGAAGAAAAGCTTAAATGGTTTTATATAAAAATGAATGAAATATATGATGAGTGTAAAAGAATCAGCAAAAAAGTCCCTCTTGTTGATGGAGCAATAATTATCCATTTCCTTGGTGGAATTCATGAAATATACTTCCCTTACATATTGATGCAGCCATCATTGATTCTTGCAGCAATAGCAGGAGGAGCATCGGGAGTATTCACATTTGTATTGTTGGGAGCAGGTCTGGTAGCAGTACCTTCACCTGGTAGTATTTTCGCACTTGCTGCAATGGCACCTAAGGGTGGACTCTTACCTGTACTTGCAGGTGTAATAGTTTCAGCAGGAGTTTCATTCCTTGTAGCATCTCTTCTTATCAACAAGAAAGAAGCAAATGAAGATAATTTTGAATCAGCCAAGCAAAACATGGTAGACCTTAAAGGTAAGAAATCAAGTGTAGTAAAGACAAAGGTTAAAAAGATAATAGTAGCATGTGATGCAGGCATGGGTTCAAGTGCAATGGGTGCTGGAAAACTTAGAAACAAGGTTAAGAAGGCTGGTTTGGACATAGAGGTTGCAAATATGGCTATAAACGATTTGCCTAGTGATGTTGATATAGTTATCACGCACAACAAGCTTACTGACAGGGCAAAATCAGCAGCTCCAAATGCACAACACATATCAATTGATGATTTCATTATGACTCCTGTATATGATCAGTTGGTAGAAGACCTTAAATGATAATAAACGAAAATCTATACATTTAGAATAGAATTAGACAAAAATGGAAGATTCCCGGGGTATGGTACCCTGGGAATCTTCTGTTTTGTCACTTTATTGTTCAAGAATGTCACTTGTTGATGCAGACATAGTAGTGTTTCTTAAACTTTAATATGATCTTGCAGGGGAGTATAATTAAAGTATAAAAGAAACACGGCAGAAAAAATAAATAAATTAGAAGAGGAGTAAATTATGAAGGATACATCAAACAACAATGCAGTAGATTCAAAGAATGACAAATCACAACATATTCAGAGATTTGGAAGATTCCTGAGTGGTATGGTAATGCCAAACATTGGAGCATTTATTGCTTGGGGACTCATTACAGCATTATTTATACCGACAGGATGGTATCCGCAGGAAAATCTAGCAGCACTTGTCGGTCCTATGATTGTTTACCTTTTACCACTACTCATAGGTTATACCGGAGGTAAGATGGTATACGGTCAAAGAGGTGGAGTACTTGGAGCAATAGCTACAATGGGAGTTATAGTTGGAACAGATATCCCAATGTTCATCGGTGGTATGATAATGGGTCCTCTGGGTGGATGGTTAATCAAGAAATTTGATGGAGCAGTACACGACAAGATACCTTCAGGATTTGAAATGTTGGTAAACAACTTTTCAGCAGGAATAATCGGAACTGTTATCACAATATTTGGTTATTATGGAATAGGACCAGTAGTTGAAAGAATAAGTAATGGTCTTGGTGCAGGTGTTGGATTGTTTGTAGATAAAGGACTTCTTCCACTGGCATCATTATTCATAGAACCCGCCAAGGTGCTTTTCCTAAACAATGCAATCAACCATGGAGTATTGAGTCCTTTGGGAATTGCTGAACAAACTGAACTTGGAAAATCAATTTTCTTCCTTCTTGAAACAAATCCTGGTCCTGGACTTGGAATATTATTGGCTTACTGGGTATTTTCAAAGGGAATGATCAAGCAGTCGGCACCTGGAGCAATAATTATTCACTTCCTGGGTGGAATTCATGAGATTTATTTCCCTTACATATTAATGCAGCCTATATTGATACTCGCCGCTATAGCTGGTGGAGCCGCTGGTGTATTCACATTTGTAGTGATGGGTGCAGGACTTGTTGCAGTACCTTCACCTGGAAGTATATTTGCACTGTCAGCCATGGCGCCAAAAGGTGAACTCTTGCCTGTACTTGCAGGTGTTGTAGTATCAGCCGGAATTTCATTCCTGGTAGCATCGGTTCTTATTAACAAGAAAGAAACTGATGAAGATAGTTTTGAATCAGCCAAGGAACAGATGGTTGACCTTAAAGGAAAGAAATCAAGTGTTGTTTCAACTAAGGGTGGTCAAGTAATCGATACATTGTCTGAAGAACTCATTGGAGACCGTCAAATAAAATCAATTGTTGTAGCATGTGATGCAGGCATGGGTTCAAGTGCCATGGGAGCTGGAAAGTTAAGAACTGCACTAAAGAAGGCAGGGCTTGACATAAAAGCAACAAATATTTCCATAGATCAACTTAATGACTCTATTGATATGGTAATAACTCATGAAAAATTGACAGACAGGGCAAAATCAACCCTGCCATCGGCAATACATCTTTCAATAACAGATTTTCTTACCACTCCGGTTTATGAAGAAATAGCAGATTTTCTCAAGAACAGAAAAGCCAGTGGTGTAGGTAATGCTGATGTTAAAAATGATACAAAAACTATCGAGGAAACTTCAGAGGAAGTGACAGAAGAAACAACTGGTCCCAAAACATTGACTCTTGATAATATTATGATAGGCCTTGAGTCCGTATCCAAGGAAGAAGCAATTAAACAGGCTGGAGATATACTCTTCAAAGGCGGATATGTAAATGAAGACTATGTAGAAGCAATGCTTCAAAGAGATAGAGAACTTTCAACATTCATAGGAAACGGAACAGCCATACCTCATGGTGTGAATGAAGCCAAGAAAGAAATCAAGCATACAGGAATTAGCATACTTCAATATCCTGATGGAATAGACTATGACGGCAATACAGTTTATCTGGTAGTTGGAATAGCAGGCCTTGGAAATGAGCATTTGAAGATACTTTCAAATCTTGCAGAAATAATAGAAGATGAAGAAAAGGTTGAACAGCTTAGAACTACAAAGGATATTAATGACTTATACAAGCAGTTTACCAATAAAAATTAAAAACTAAAAAGTGCGTTATGATTTATACAAAAACATTGACCCCGGCCATAGATAAGGCCGT
>CAZFYP010000007.1:0-32202 GCA_964523535.1 uncultured Clostridia bacterium | reverse complement strand
CCTACACAAACGGGCCATGTGGAAACTGTGCTGAAGATAGTGAGGGATATGAAGGTTTAGAGAGAATCGTGTATTGATTTTAAGTGGAATTGTCGATGTATTGCCGACTATTCTATTTTTGATTATAACAAGATATTAAGTTATTGCATCAATTTTAGTGCGAAAACTATAAATAATGCACCCAAAATACGTTGAATATTTATCATCCTTTTGGGATGATTCTTGATGAATTGATTGAATATACTAGCAAGTTGACCGTAGATTACAAATATTATGAAAGTAAGTAACATGAAAATCAGACCCAGAATTATAGACTTGTGTAAATTATGGTTGTCATGTGTACTTAAAAACTGAGGCAAGAATGATAAAAAGAACAGAGTTAGCTTTGGATTCAGCAGATTAATCAGAATAGCCTGAAAAATTATATGATGGTTCTTAAGACTACTATTAGTATTTAATAAAACAATTTCATTGGATGACTTAATCATATTGAATCCTAAATAGACTAAATATAGACAGCCGAATATTTGTATCATGTAGATGGTTTTATCGTTTATTACAGTGAAAAGGAACATTCCAACAATGCTAAGAGACAAATGTGGTATGATTCCCAAAGTGCAACCCAAAGCAGCAAGTATAGATTTATATCGTCCTGCTGTTAGACCTGTTGATATTGTATATATTGCACCTGTACCAGGTAAAAGTATTATTAGTAATGAAGTTGAGATAAATGAAATCATGAATCCTCCCGGGTGTCTTAATTTTATGGTACAATGATATCATTATAAAGTGGACTTGTTTAGAGCCGCTTTCAAGTTGTTTTTTCAATACCACTTTGGTTTAAGGAGGTTAGATTGTTTATTAAGTTAATAAGAAATAGTAAAGTTTCATTAACCAGGCAAATCTATTTAAGTATAAAGAATAAAATTCTGGATGGAGAATTGAATGAACATGAAAAGTTGCGTTCAACTAGAGAATTAGCCAGTGATTTGAGTGTATCCAGGACCATTATCCTGGATGCTTATGAACAGTTGCTTGCAGAAGGTTATATTTATTCACGGGAAGGATCAGGGAGCTATGTAAGTGAAGGTATAAAGTTTAGTAAACCGAAAATGGAATTTGAAGAGAAAGAAGAAAATGACGAGCTTAAATATCCGGAAAAGTATAAGAGTTTTGGTTTTAGAACAGGTGTGCCGGATTTAGATAGAGTACCTGTTAATCTTTGGGGTAAGATGTATAAAAATGTTGTTAATACAATAGATAGTAATGGATTAGATTATCATAATCCCATGGGGGACTTTGGATTAAGAAATGAGATTTCAAAGTATTTGAGGAGAATAAGGGGTGTGGAAGCAAGCCCAAATCAAATACTAATAACTAATGGAGCAGCACAAGGATTCAGTTTACTCAAAGCTATTCTTGACCATAGTGATTATATGCTAGTTGAAAATCCTATAAACCAAGGCATATTAAAAACCTTGGAAGGAAACGGTATTTGCTATAAAGCTATTGATATTGATGAAAAGGGAATGATAACTAAAGAATTACCTGAAAAACCACCTAAATTAATTTTGACAACACCGAGTCATCAATTTCCTACGGGTGTAGTTATGACTATTAAAAGAAGGATAGAACTTTTAAAGTATGCTGAAAAACATGATGTTTATATTGTTGAAGATGATTATGATAGTGAATATCGATATGAAGGAGATCCAATCCAATCATTACAAAGCGTAAATCCAAAGAGGGTTATTTATATTGGATCGTTTTCAAAAACATTTTGCCCTGCTATAAGGCTTGGTTATATGATAATTCCCAAACCCTTAATTGAAGCAGTGAAAGATGCTAAGTATGTATCAGACCTTCATTCACCAATCCTTGAGCAGATAACTATGGCTAGCTTCATTAAAAGCGGACAATTTGAAAAACATATTAGAAGTATGAAAAAGATATATCATAAAAGAAGGAATTGTGTGATTGAAGCATTAAAAAAATATTTCGGGGATGGAGTTGAAATTTATGGTGAAAATGCCGGATTACACCTAGTTGCAGGTTTCAAATCAATAGAGTTTGATGATTTGCTTATAGAGAATCTAAAGAATAAGCATATACATGTATTACCTCTTTCGGCTTACTATATTACTATAGATGAAGGTAAAAGAAATAATTTATTGGTTATTGGTTTTGGGAATATGGAAGAAGCAGATATTTTTGAGGGTATTAAGATTATTTATGATACCTTACTGGAGAATGGCAGGGTCTTTTAGCAAGAAATTAAATAATTATGTGACGAAATTGCTGATGATATTTGTATTTATCAGCGTGAATTTAATATTAGAAATTAAATTGTAGAAAAATAAGAGCTAAGTAAGGTGAAAACAATGAAATATATTTGTTCTAAATGTGGAATAGAGGAAGACTGTACAACTAGGAAAGCAAAATGTGAATGTGGAGGATTGTGGAAATTGAATTTCATACCACCCTTATTTGATGTAAAACTAATTGATAATAATACATGGGGATTATTTAGATATAGAGCATTTATGCCTATTATTGATGAAGCTTGGAAAGATATCACTTTGGGAGAAGGGATGACACCGGTTGTTAAACTTGATGAAAATGTAATGCTCAAAATGGATTATTTTATGCCGACACTCTCTTTTAAAGATAGGGGGGCGGCAATGCTAATAAGTCATTGCAAATCTATAGGTGTTCATTCAGTTGTACAGGATAGTAGCGGGAATGCCGGAAATAGCGTGGCAGCCTACTGTGCAAAAGCGGGAATTGAATGTGAGGTTTTTGTACCCGAAGGAACTTCTCCTAAAAAGATTGATATGATCAAAGCGCATGGTGCTGAGGCAAATATTGTCCATGGATCAAGAGACCATTGTGCAGAAGTATGTAGGAAAAAGGTAGATAAGGACGCAGTATACTATGCAAATCATGTGTATAATCCATTTTTCTATGAAGGAACGAAAACTTATATTTATGAGGTATATGAACAGTTGAACAGGATTCCAGCTAATATTTTTGTTCCACTTGGGAATGGAACATTATTTATTGGGATAGTAAAGGGATTAGAAGAACTTTTAAGAAGCGGTTTGATAGAAAATATGCCACAAATAATTGCTATTCAAAGTGAAAATTGTGATCCTTTTGTAAAGGCAGTCAAGAAGGGCCGGAAAACACTTGCTTTTGTAAGTCCTACTCATACACTGGCAGAGGGAATTGCTATTGGACAGCCTAAGCGTGGCGAGGAAATATTGGAATATATATATAAATACAATATCCAAGTTATTACTGCCCCTGAAGATAGGATTTTAGCAGCAAGGAATATACTTGCTTCTAAAGGGATTTATTGTGAACATACAACTGCGGCTAATTATGCTGCCTATTTGAATTATTGTGAAATGTATTGTAAAGTAACGGATTGTTTGATTCCAATGTGCGGTGCAGGCCTTAAGTCAGATCATTAGGCGGAACAATAACTTAAACAAAAGAAGAAATTGGACTTATACACCAACTTCAAACACAAGACTTAATTAATAGGGCTTCATAAATAAAGAATATCTATTTTTTAAGTATATAAGGTTATTAAATTTATTAAGAAAGGAGTGTATGTGTATTTGTTAAAAACACATCATGAAATAGATATTATGGATATAAAGATAAGAACATTTAATATTGATGATGATAAGGTAACTAGTGAAGTAATATGTAGAAACTTTATGGAAGTAAATACAAAGGATTACGACATTGAGCCCATGAAAGAGTTTTGTGAATTTAATATACCTGATAAATTAATAGAAAAGTTTAAGGAAAGACATATTTATGTAGCAACTATGAATTACCAGGTCGTCGGCACTAGATTTTAACTTAAGAATGGGTTATAATCATGAGTTTGGTGAAGCTAGACTTATAGATAATGACTACTATCCTGTTAAAAAGAATACTTTACTAAGACTTGACACGTTTAATTAAGAAGTACTTTATTTTATTTATATTTGTTATATAATGAATAACAGCAGAGTATGATAAATATGGATGTAGAAAACATGTCAAATATCATATGAAAACAACATAGGAGGAATAATTTGAGATTTATTTCATGGAATATAGATTCATTAAATGCGGCATTAACAAGTGATTCGAAAAGGGCAATCCTTACAAGAAAAGTAATTGATACAATTATGGACCAAGACCCGGATGTAATCGCCTTGCAAGAAACCAAACTACCTGTAAAGGGACCAAGCAAGAAGCATATGGAACGTTTAGGGGAGTTTTTTGAGGGATATTCCTATAATTGGAGAAGTTCTCAGGAACCAGCCAGAAAGGGTTACGCAGGGACTATGTTTTTATATAAGGACAAGTATTCTCCGGAGGTTTTTTATCCCGAGATTGGAGCTCCTGATACTATGGACTCAGAAGGAAGAATTATGACTTTGGAATTCGGAGGATTTTATCTTACCCAGGTATATACTCCAAATGCGGGAGATGGTCTAAGAAGGTTGAAAGAAAGACAAGTTTGGGATGAGAAGTATGCCGAGTATCTTAAGACTCTGGATAAATCAAAACCTGTTTTGGCTACAGGAGATTATAATGTAGCCCACAAAGAGATAGATTTGGCACATCCCAAGAATAACCGCAAATCGGCAGGCTTTACAGATGAAGAACGTGAAGGATTTACAAATCTTTTAAATAAAGGTTTTACTGATACATTCAGACATGTTCATGGTGATGTGACAGGGGCCTATTCCTGGTGGGCACAAAGGGTAAAAACAAGTAAAATCAATAATTCTGGCTGGAGGATTGATTATTGGCTTGTAAGTGACAGGCTGGCCGACAAGGTTGTTAAATCTGAGATGCTGGATTCTGGTGAAAGACAAGACCATGCTCCAACTATTTTGGAAATGGATATATAATATAACGATATCAAAGAATAAAAATAACTTTTTGATAATTTATATACAATAGATTTGAGAGCAATAAACTACCAAAAATCAGCTCGATTCATTGGAAAGTTTTGAGAAGTCCCTATGAATACTTATTAAGCTCACTTATTTAAAAAAATACAAACAATTTCGAAAAATATTTAGGAAATGTAACATCTTTAAAACTTGACAAGACAAGGTATATATGATAAATTTTTATTCATAATTAAACAGGGAGGAAACATATTATGAAAAATAAAATTTTAGTATTATTACTAGCTCTTGTTATGTTAGTTGCATTTACGGCTTGTAGTAGTGGAGAAACAGAAGAACCGGCAGAAGCAGTTGAAGAGGGAGAAAGTGCGGGAGAAGAAGTTGCAGAAGAGGCTTTAGCATCTGGAATAGACATGGCAGAAGTTAAGCTTATGAACCAAGGTCAACTTACTGTTGGTGTCGAAATTGGATACCCGCCTTTTGAAGATTTTGCTGAAGACGGAACAACTCCTATTGGCTATGATATTGATTTTGGCTATGCTTTGGCTGATAAACTTGGTCTGGAACTTGTACATATTAATACTGCATGGGATGGTATATTCCAAGGTATAGACGCTAATTATGACGTTGTGATTTCTGCAGTAACAATTACAGATGAGAGAAAAGAAAGCATGAGCTTTTCATCACCTTACATAAACAATTATCAGGCAGTAGTTGTGCCTATGGACTATGAGGGAGAAATCACAAGCTTCAATGACCTTGATGGTATGTCAATTGCAGTACAAAAGGAAACGACTTCAGATGTCCTTATTTCTGATTATGTAGATACAGGTTCAATAGTTGCAACAGTTTCAGCCAATGAAAAAATAACAACTTGTTTTACTCAACTTGATAATGGTGAAGTAGATGTTGTAGTTGTTGATTCTACTGTAGCAGATGGTTACATCGCAAGTAACCCGGACAAATTTATGCTTGCTTATCTTGATGAAAGCGAACCTGAGCAATTTGGCGTAGCAATGGGCAAAGATAATACAGCCCTTCAAACAGCCATTAATGAAGCTATTGATCAACTTTACGAAGAAGGATTTTTCGAAGAAAATGTTGAACACTGGTTTGGTTCAAGCAACTAATCAAACAATAAACTTAAGCGGGTACAGAATATGAATATAATAAAAAATATAATCAATATCAAAAACTGGACACCCAATGCAAAGAAAACTGCCATTATCATCATGGCAGTTTTAATTGTATTCTCAATTTTTTCTAGTATTAGACCATCTGAAGAAATAATGATGGATAATGCATCTGATACAATTAAAGAAATAATTGAAGCAGAAAAAGACAGTTCCAGAAAACACCTTACAATCACATATAACAACTTGGGTATAGTCAGCTATTTATCATTTACTACCTCTGGTGCCAACAGTATCAAGGAATCTTACGTAGGCTTTGCCGGTAATATTTTTGATGCCAATGAAGGTGTTGGGAAATTCACAGGACAGATGGTGAACTATATTTATCGTATGCTTGGAATTAATCAAAATCTATTGCACGGAGCCAAGCTTACAATTCTTTTAACTACACTTTCCGTCCTTATTGGTTTTGCTATGAGTATTCCACTTGCTCTTGGTAAAATAGCAAAAAATAAACTTATCAGCCGAATCTGTGGTGGATATATATTCTTTTTCCGAGGTACACCATTACTGATACAGCTATTCGTTGTTTATTTTACAATACCAGGTATATTTGGATTTGCATGGAGAAACCTCTTTGATATCACAGATCCTGAAGCAGTATATAAAGGAGCCTTTTTAGCGGCGCTTATATCATTTTCCTTAAACTCAGCTGCATATATTGCTGAAATCGTACGTGCTGCAATACAGTCCATAGACAAAGGACAATATGAAGCAGCCAGAGCTTTAGGTATGAAATACCGTCTGACTATGACCAAGATAATCATACCGCAGTCTTTCAAGCGTATGGTACCACCACTTTGCAACGAATTTATCATGATGATTAAAGATGTCTCTCTTGTTTTTGCCATATCACTAATGGACATAACAACCATATCCAAGACAATTATGACCAGTCAGGGTAGCTACACGGTTTTTATTCCGGCATTGATCATCTATTTAATCATAACTGCTTTTTTCACATTTTTGTTTAACAAGCTGGAAGAAAAATTATCAATATATGAATAGGAGGCAGCTATGGGTGAAGAAAAATATATACTAAGAACCGAACACTTATCCAAGTCCTTTGGACATTTGGAAGTACTTAAAGATATTAATATAGATGTTAAAAGAGGGGAAGTTATCTGCATTATTGGTCCTTCAGGTGCTGGGAAATCAACATATCTTCGTTCACTTAATCAATTGGAGAAAATCAATAGTGGCAAGATTTTTATTAATGGTGAATTGTTTCTACACCGAGAGCATAACAGGACCGTACACAGGGTAGCAGCGGAAAAGCAGAAAGAACTACTTCTTGAAATGGGAATGGTATTTCAAAGATTCAATCTGTTCCCTCATTTGACTGTTCTGGAAAATGTAATGATTGCTCCAATCAATGTTCGAAAAAGATCTAAGGAAGAAGCTAAGAAAATAGCTGAAGACCTAATTGAGAAAGTTGGACTTTCAGATAAGCTAAATGAATATCCCAGTAAATTGTCTGGAGGTCAGCAACAGAGGGTGGCCATAGCAAGAGCTTTGGCAATGGAACCTGAGATTATGCTTTTTGACGAACCTACAAGTGCCTTGGACCCTGAATTAGTTGGGGAAGTTTTGGCAGTTATGAAAAGTCTTGCAAAACAGGGAATGACTATGCTGTGTGTTACCCACGAAATGGGATTCGCTAGAGAGGTTGGAGACAGAGTTCTTTTTATGGCTGATGGTAAAATTTTGGAAGAAGGGCCACCGGACCAGTTCTTTGATAATCCTCAAAATGAAAAAGCAATCAACTTCATGAAAAATATTCTATAATAACTGTAATATAAAAATATTACAAATGTAAGAAAAACCGTCATATAATGACGGTTTTTCTTACATTTGTAGAATGAAAACCTTGAAAGTATTGAAAATGAAGGTTCAATAATTGGCATGGTATTTGCACTAATATAAGTTGTAAGATTGATAATAAATAAGGTTTTTTAGACAAAAGACGGTATATGAGGTGGATTATTAAAGCTAAGATATTAAACATACAGAAGTTTTCCATTCATGACGGACCTGGTATCAGGACCACTGTCTTTATGAAGGGATGTCCCTTGAAATGCAGGTGGTGTCATAATCCTGAAAGCATAGGATATGGAATGGATATAATGGTCGACAGGGAAAAGTGCATATCTTGTGGAATCTGTGCAGACCATTGTCCAAGTGGAGCCCTTAAAATGGTGCAAGGAAATAAGGGAAGGACTCTTGAAACAGACAGCAGCCTTTGTATTGACTGCGGCAAATGCGAATTATTTTGTCCAAGTGAAGCAATAAACGTAATTGGAAAGGATATGGATGAGGAAGACGTGTTCAAGGAACTTTTAAAAGACAGGCTTTTTTATGAGGAATCCAATGGAGGGGTTACTTTTTCAGGAGGAGAAGCTCTCATACAGATTGATTTTCTTCTTAATATTTTAAAAAAGCTAAAAAAGGAAAATATTCATACTGCAGTTGATACCTGCGGCCATGTAGCTTTTGAAAATTTTGAAAAAATCATGGAATATACTGATATATTTTTATATGACCTGAAACTTGCAGATGAAAAGAAGCATATTGAATATACAGGCAGGTCAAACAAAAGGATACTGGAAAATTTAAAGAAGCTTTCTGACAAGGGAGCTGTAATAAATATAAGAATGGTAATGGTGGATGGGGTCAATACCAGTGATGATGACATTGAAAAGGCTCTTGAAATATTAAAGGACATAAGGGTGGACAGTATCAATATACTGCCCTATCACAACATATCATCACACAAGTATAGAAAACTAGGGCTTGAGTATAATGAAAAAGGGATGCAAGTGCCATCTGATGAAAGAATGGAAGAGATAAAAGCAAAATTAGAAAGAGAAGGATATGCAGTTACTATAGGTGGCTGATACAGAAAGGAGAGTTTAGCATGAGAGGATCAACTGAAAGAATAAAAAGATTAAGGGAAAAAAGCACATCTACTCAACCGAGACTTAGTACTGAAAGAGCTGTTTATCTTACCGAAACATACAAGAAATATTATGGTGAAGAATCAATACCTGTAATTAGGGCTCTTGCTTTCAAGAACTATTTGTCAAATAGAAAGCTATATATAGGAGAGGATGAACTAATAGTTGGAGAAAAGGGATTGTCTCCCCAGACTGCTCCTACTTTTCCGGATCTTTGCTGCCATGAAATGGAAGACCTTGAGGTAATGAATGAGAGAAAGTACATATCCTTCAAGGTAAGTGACCAAGACAAGAAAATCCACAAAGAGGAAATAATACCATACTGGCACAACAAGTCCATAAGACACAAGATAATCAAAAATATGACAGAAGAATGGAGAAATTGCTATGAGGCTGGCATATATACTGAATTTATGGAGCAAAGGGCACCGGGCCATACAGTGGCAGACGACAAGATATACAGAAAGGGATTTCTTGACTTTAAAAAAGAGATTCAGGAATCAATAGATAGTCTTGACTATTTCAATGACAAGGAAGCTTATGACAAGAGACAGCAGCTGGAAGGAATGAAAATATCCTGTGATGCAATAATGGAATACGGCAGAAGATATGCAGAATATGCAAGGAAACTGGCTGAAAATGTGGAAGACAGTAAAAAGAAAGAGGAACTTTTGTGGATAGCCGGCAACTGTGACACTGTGCCTGCAAACAAGCCTGAAACTTTTGCCCAGGCGGTACAGATGTATTGGTTTGTACATATTGGAGTAACTACGGAACTAAATACTTGGGATGCATTTTCTCCTGGAAGGCTTGACCAGTATCTATACCCATTTTATAAAATGGAAGTGGAAGAAGGTACCCTTACCAGGGAAAAGGCTGTTGAGATAATTGAATGCATGTGGATAAAATTCAACAACCAGCCTGCGCCCCCCAAGGTTGGAATAACCCTTAAGGAAAGTGCAACCTATACGGATTTTGCAAATATAAATACAGGTGGAGTAAATCCATATACAGGTGAAAATGGTGTAAATGAAGTATCCTATATTATACTTGATGTAATGGATGAGATGAAGCTGCTTCAGCCAAGCTCAAATGTTCAGATAAGCCAAAAGACTCCTGACAAATTTCTGGAAAGAGCATGCCAGGTTTCAAGGGAAGGATGGGGACAGCCTGCCTTTTACAATACAGAAGAAATAATCAAGGAACTTATTGATGCAGGAAAGACCAGGGAGGATGCACTTTTTGGAGGAGCAAGTGGATGCATAGAAACAGGAGCCCACGGAAGAGAAGCATATATTCTTACTGGATACTTCAATATGCCAAAGGTTCTTGAGCTTACTTTCAGCGACGGATACGACAAGGAAACCAGCAAGCAGCTTGGACTTAAGATTATGAATGGAAAAGAATTCCAGACCTATGATCAAGTATTCCAGGCATTTAAAAAGCAGATGAAGCATTTTCTTGATATAAAGATACAGGGAAACAATATTATAGAAAGACTTTTTGGAGAAGAGATGCCGGCAACATTCCTTTCAATAGTTACAGACGACTGCATAAGCAGTGGAACCGACTACAACAAGGGAGGAGCCAGATACAATATCAGATACATACAGGGAGTGGGAATAGGAACTGTGGCTGACGCCCTGGCGGCAATAAAATACAATGTATTTGATGAAAAGAGATTTACAATGGCACAACTCCTTGAAGCAGCTGACAATAACTTTGAAGGGTATGATTTTATAAGAAAGATTGTCCTCAAAAACACACCTAAGTACGGAAATGACAATGACTATGCAGACGAACTCATGGTTGATGCCTTTAATGCCTACAAGGATTTGGTAAATGGACGACCTGGTGTATATGGAGGAAAATACAGAATCAACATGCTGCCCACAACATGTCATGTTTACTTTGGTTCTGTAACAAGGGCATCTGTAAATGGAAGACTTGCATATAAACCTCTTCCAGATGGAATATCTCCCGAAAAGGGGGCTGATGTCAATGGACCTACAGCAGTAATGAAGTCGGCTTCTAAGATGAATCAGATAGAAACCGGAGGAACACTTTTGAATCAAAGGTTTGCTCCATCAGCCCTGGCAGGAGAAAAAGGAATTAATAATCTTGGAGCAGTAATAAGGGCATACTTCAAAATGGATGGCCACCATTTGCAATTCAATACATTTGACAAGAAGGTTCTACTTGATGCACAGAAACATCCGGAAGAACACACCAATCTCATAGTAAGGGTTGCAGGATACAGCGACCATTTCAACAATCTGGAAAAAGCTCTTCAGGATGAAATTATTGACAGGACGGAGCAGGTTTTCAACTAATAAAAAATTGTTTGATAACATATATTGAACAAATAAACTCCTTGTGTACAAGAAAGGTAAAATATTACTTTTAAGATTACGCAGGGAGTTTTGTGGTATAATATTTTAAAGTTTGTATAAGAGGTAAGTTATGGATTATAAGAAAATACTTGAACTTGTAACGGATAATATAGATGATGGAATATTTATAGTAAACAAAGAAGGTGAAGTTGTTTTCTATAATGAATCAGCAGACAACCAGGCAGGAGTCAGTATGAAAAAGGCACTTGGAAGGCATATACTTGATATTTTTCCAAGACTTACTGAGAAAACCAGTACAATACTAAGGGTTTTAAGGACGGGCAGACCCATTATTGGAGATATACAGGAATACTACAACCACAATCACAAAAAGGTTACGATCCTTTCCACTTCATATCCCTTGATGGAAGGCAACGAGATAACAGGTGTTGTTGAAATATCTAAAGATATGGTCAAGTATGGTGATTTCAACGAGAAAATCGATAAAATGAGAAACAATAAGGGTAGCAAAACCTCAAGTGAAGAGACCATTTACAGTCTAAACAGCATTATTGGGGAAAGCAGGAAAATGCAGGAGATAAAGGAAAAAATACAGAAGGTTGCTGCTACAAGTTCACCAGTCTTGGTATGGGGAGAAACAGGTACAGGTAAAGAATTGGCAGTACAAAGCATTCACAACTGCAGCAGCAGAAAGGATAAACCTTTTATAGCTCAAAATTGTGCAGCAATACCAGTAACCCTCCTTGAGGGAATACTTTTCGGAACTTCTATTGGAAGTTTTACCGGTTCAAAGGATGCTCCAGGACTATTTGAACTTGCAGATGAAGGAACGCTTTTTCTTGATGAAATCAACTCCATGGACATAACGCTTCAGGCAAAGCTTCTTAGAGTTATACAGGATGGATATATTAGAAGGATTGGTGACAAAAAGACTAGGAAAGTCGATGTTAGAATAATAGCTGCAATGAATATAAACCCCTTGAAAGCCCTTGAAGAGAAAAAAATAAGGGAAGATCTTTTTTATAGGATAAATGTGCTGAGTATAGAAATGCCTCCCCTTCGTCAAAGAAGGGAGGATATAGGTATAATGACCCACTACTTCATAAAAGAGATGGAATATGAAATGGGAAAAAAGATAAAGGTTATGGATAAGGATGCCGAGGACTTTTTCCACAGCTATGACTGGCCAGGCAATATCAGGGAACTTAAGCATGTAATTGAACATTCGGTAATAATGTCGGAGGGAGACAGGATAAGTCTTGACGACATGCCATATTTTTTTGGAGACACAAGAAAATCCAGTGATGACATTGTAAAAGAAGAAAAACGGAAAATAGTCTTTGACAAGCCTCTTAAATCCATAATCAATGAATATGAAAAAGAGGTAATTATAAAAGCATTGAAGGAGAAAGACTATTCAATCAATGAAACATCAAGACTACTGGGTATTCCAAGACAGACGCTGCATTACAAAATGAAAAATCTAGGCATAGCCATAAAAAAAACAATTTAGAAACATAAATATTTTATTAGACAATAGTATGTTAAGTGATAACATGAATTTTTTCAGAGGTGGAAGATGGATTATAAACTAATATTGAATACTTTGCTTGATTTCAACAAAAAGGGAATAATAGTCGTCGACACTAATGCCAATATAGTATATATGGTTGACAAGAATGAAATTATTTTCAAGGCTGAATCAAAATATGCAGTTGGGAAAAATATTTTGGATATTTTTGATGATGTTACCATGGAAGACAGTTCCATATACAAGGTTATTAATACGGGAAAGCCAATCATGAACCGGATTCGAACATTCAGTACAATGAAAGGAAGCAGGAATGTAGCTGTGACAAGCATATTGCCTATATTCAAAGATAATGAGATGATTGGTGCCATTGAAATTTTTGAAGACATAAACAACAGCAAGAAATTGTCTGACATGATTACAGAAGATACGAGTGGAAATTTAGAATATATGCCTAATGGTACAAAATTCACCTTGAATGATATTATTGGAAACTGTGAAGGTATACAGGAATTGAAAAAGAAGATATTTCAGATAGCTGACAGCAGGTCATCAGTACTGATATATGGAGAGACGGGAACCGGCAAGGAACTTGTTGCACAGTCTATTCACAATTCAAGTTTCAAGAGAAGAAGAAAGTCCTTTGTAGCCCAAAACTGTGCGGCAATACCGGGGAATCTTCTTGAGAGTATCCTTTTTGGTACAACAGAAGGAAGTTTTACGGGAGCAAAGGAAAAACCTGGTTTGTTTGAACTTGCAGATGGCGGAACTTTGTTTTTGGATGAAATAAATTCAATGGATATGGATTTGCAGTCTAAACTACTAAGAGTATTGCAGGAAGGTGTCATTAGAAGAGTAGGTGGAAAAAAGACTACATCTGTTGATGTGCGGATAATAGCATCTACCAATACACCGCCCCATGAAGCTGTTGAGCAAGGTAAAATAAGGGAAGATTTATATTACCGACTTAATGTTATTCCTATCAAAGTGCTTCCCTTAAGGGAGAGAAAGACGGATCTCAAGATATTGACAGAATATTTTATTGACTATTACAACAAAGTATTGATGAAAGATGTGAAAAACATCTCACAGGAGTGTATAGTGAAGTTTATGGAATATGATTGGCCTGGCAATGTAAGAGAATTTAAATTTACCATTGAGAATGCTATGAACTTTGTAGATGGAAATAAAATTCATTTGTGTAATATACCTGAACGTATAAAGAATATGAAGACTATTCCAGACCAGGACCTATATGAAGACAAGACCTTGGTATCAGGGTCCTTAAAGGATGCCATATCCCAAATCGAAACAAGGATGATTGTATCAGCCCTTAACAAGTTAAATGGAAACAAGACAAAGGCAGCCAGCTTGCTAGACATACCAAGGCAGTCTTTAAACAATAAAATAAAGAAATATAATATTGTTGGAGACTTTAAGACAAAAAATAGATGACTTAAAACATACAAAAAGCCCAAAAACGTACAATTTATGTAAAAAAAACTGTCATTACTTATATTTTGTATTTATATGAAGATAATGCTTTTTCAAAAAGTATTATCTTTTTTTGTCTCTGCAAACTTATGGAAATAATTTCCATGAAAGACAAAGCTTAGGCGGAGCAAGTGATACAAGTCCAAATATGTTAATATTTTGCTTATTGTTTCATAATATTATGTACTTTGTAAAAGTTGAATAAAATAAAGTTCATTATCTCAATGAATAATGGCATGGTAATTGCATATATTATTAATAGATTATTAAGTGGAGGCCAATATAGATGGAAGAACTGAAAGTACTGTTTAAAAAAATGGAGATAGATGGATTCCTCATAAGTGATATTTATAATGTTAGATATTTAAGCGGTTATAAGGGAGACGAATCTTATCTTTTGCTGACTGGGGATGAAAAATATTTTATTACGGATACAAGGTATACTGAACAGGCCGAAGAAGAGTGCAAGGGATTTGAAATAGTAGATTGGAAGAAAATCGGTTCAAATCTGAGTTCGGCTATAGCAATTATTTCTGAAGAAAAGAGTATAAGAAGCTTGGGATTTGAAGGAAGCATAGGCCACGATTTTTTCTGTGAAATAGATGGAAAGATAAAAGGAAAACTGAAGCTTGTATCGAATGTAGTTGAAGACTTGAGAAAAATAAAATCATTAAGGGAAATAGATTATTCCCAAAAAGCCTGCCAAATATCAGACAGGGCATTTGATAGGATATTAAATGATATCAAGGTTGGAGTTACAGAAATGGAATTATCTGCAAAACTTGCCTACTATCTTAAGAATGAAGGATCTGATGCAAGGTATTATGAGAATATCATGCTGTCAGGTGCCAGAACTTCCCTCCTTCATGGGATTCCATCACAGAAGAAAGTAGAAGAAGGAGATATGGTCCTTATGGACTTCGGAGCAGGATATAAGGGATATCTGTCTGATATGAGTAGGACCGTAGTCGTGGGAAAAGCAAATGAAAAGCAAAAGGAAGTATATGAAATAATCAAGAAATCCGAAGAGGCTGCAATGGATAGGATGAGAGATGGAATCAATGCATGTGATGTCTATGTAGCATCTATAGAAAACATAAAAGCTACGGAATATTTTAACTATCACTACACAGGTATAGGTCATGGAGTAGGACTTGCAGTTCATGAAAAGCCTTTTATGGGACCAAATTCAAAAGATATATTGTTGAAAAACAATATAGTTACAATAGAGCCTGGTATTTATATACCGGGATGGGGAGGTGTAAGGATTGAAGACCAGGTATTGGTGACTGGTGGAGAATGCCAAGTATTGACAAAATCACCAAGACAGTTAATAGAACTATAAAAAAATTTGGAGGAGAGGAAAATGAAAAAATCAAAAAGATTATTAGTATTTATCTTAGCACTTGCTATGATTTTGAGTACGGTTGCATGTACTACACCAGGAGAAAACACTGCTCAGGAAGACAGCAGTCAGGAAAACAGTGGTGAGGAAAACAGTGGACAGTCGGATGCTGCTGAAGCACCTGAATTGAAAGTGTTGAAATATTCTTTGACTGCAGACATACCTACACTTGATCAGCAGTTGGCAAATTCAATACCGTCAGCAACAGTTGGTTGCAACATATTCGAAGGACTCACTAGAACATACCTTGGTGAATTAAAGCCAGGAGCGGCAGAGTCATGGGATCTTTCAGAAGATGGATTGACTTATACATTCCATTTGAGAGAGTCTTACTGGAGTGATGGAGAACCTGTAACTGCACAAAACTTCGAATATGCATTCAAGAGACTTCTTGATCCTGCAACTGCCAGTGGATATGCATTTATTGGAATGGCAATAAAGAATGCAAATGCAGTAAATAAGGGGGACCTTCCAGTTGATGATTTAGGAGTTAAGGTGATTGATGAAAAAACACTAGAAGTTACTCTTGAATATCCAACAAGTTACTTCTTGAGTATGTTGCCTATGATGCAGTTCGCACCTGTTAGACAAGACATGGTTGAGGAATATGGAAAAGACTATGCATCATCAGCAGAGAAAAATGCCTACAATGGTCCTTTTGTAGTGAAAAAATGGCTTCATGAAGACAGACTGATTCTTGAAAAGAATGAAAATTTCTGGGATGCGGACTCTATAATGCTTGACGAGATACATGTTATAGTAGTTGCAGATGCAATGACTGCCCTTGCAATGTATGAACAGGGAGACTTGGACATAGTTGAAGTTCCTGCAGAGGTTGCTTCCCAGTATTCAGACAAAGCAGAATACTATTACAATGGTGCAAATGACTTCATAAAGTTAAACATGGATGGAACTTCAAAGCTTGAAAACAAGGATTTGAGACTTGCATTGAATTATGCAATAAACCGTGCTGAATATATACAACTTACAACACAAGGCATATATGAAGCCAACCCAAGATATGTACTTCCACAAGTATTTGGTGTAAATGGCGAATACGGGGAAGAATACCCATATGAAGCTTATCCGGTGGAAGGAGATGCTGACATAGCTCTTGAACATCTCAATAAGGCCATGGAGGCACTTGGTGTTTCAAGTCCTTCTGAAATAGAGCTTGAGCTTTTGACTACAGATGCAGACAGAACAAGAAAAGAAGTAGAAGTATTAAAAGACCAGATAGAAAGAACCCTTGGAATAGTAATAAAACTGAATCAGGTTCCATACAAGCAAAGACTTGACATGGAAGGAAAACATGAATTTGAGATGGTTGTATCAGGATGGGCTCCAGATTATTCAGACCCTATGACTTATCTTGAGCTGTGGACTACTGAATCAGGTTACAATCATGGTTCATATTCAAGCGCAGCATATGATGAGAAAATACAATTTGCAATAGAATCTACAGATGCACAGGCAAGAATGGATGCTCTTTTCCAAGCTGAGCAAATATTGTTGGAAGATGGAGCCATCATTCCTCTACAACTTAGAAGAATTGCATTGCTTAGAAATCCGAAACTGCAGAATTTTGAAAGTTATTTTGTAGGAAGAAACTACGAATACACATATGCAGATTTTAC
This sequence comes from uncultured Clostridia bacterium, assembly GCA_964523535.1. Classification (GTDB taxonomy): domain Bacteria; phylum Bacillota; class Clostridia; order Tissierellales; family Dethiosulfatibacteraceae; genus Dethiosulfatibacter. Next base: position 14,706 of record CAZFYP010000007.1, on the reverse strand, counting down.
AGAATAAGAATTGAAGTAGAGTTGTTCTCCCTGAGGGGAGAACAACTCTATCTTGAAGCTATTAATTGACAGCAGAGCCCCTTTGTTCTAGTCTAAGAAAGTTAAAAATGTGTAATCCCTTGAAACCTTGGTATTACACGTATAAGGAAACTTTCTACGATCTCTTAAAAAATGCATAGGCATTTTACACAGCTTAGCTGCTTTCTTGTGGAGGAATACATGAATAAATATATTTTAAAGAGAATAGGAATTTCACTGATTACAGTGCTGGTTCTTGTCACTGTGGTTTTCATTCTGGTGAGACTTATGCCTGGAGATCCTTTTTCAAGCGACAAGCTGACTCCGGAAGTAAGGGAAAACCTTGAAAGGTACTATGGTTTTGATAAACCAATAACAAGTCAATATTTTACATATGTAAAAAATCTTTTCAAGGGTGATCTGGGATATTCCATGATTTATTCCAATCTGAGAGTAAATGATATCATAAAGTCATCTTTTCCATATTCCTTCGACCTGGGCATAAGAGCATTGTCAATGGCAATATCTTTTGGACTGGTTCTTGGAATCATAGCAGCACTTAACCGAGGAAAATCACTGGACTTCATATGTATTATTATAGCAATTATAGGAACATCAATGCCTGATTTTATTATAGGAGCATTACTTCAATATGTATTTGGAATAAAATGGGGACTTCTCCCAGTGGCTCAATATCAGGGGATTGAATATACAATACTTCCTTCCATCGCACTTGGTTTTTATACCTTGGCTCTTGTCTCGAGAGTCATGAGGGCTAGTATGGTTGAAACGGTCTACAAAGACTATATAAAGACTGCCAAATCAAAGGGAATATCCAATTTAAGGGTAGTAACAAAGCACCAGATAAAAAATGCCATTCTCCCAGTTATAACAATATTGGGACCGGTGGTTGCAGCTGTTCTTACTGGAACGTTTGTAATAGAATCAATATATGCAATACCCGGTATGGGAAAATACTATGTACAAAGTGTTCAAACCCTTGATTATCCTGTAATACTTGGAATGACTTTGTTTTTCGGTACATTTCTGGTAGTTGCAAATATGGTTGTTGACATACTTTATGGAGTTATCGACCCAAGAATAAAACTAGATGGGAAGTAGGTGTTAATTTGGAAAAATCATTTAAAGTAGTAGGAAAGAATATAGAACAGATGGAATCAATAAAAAGACCCAGTCTTTCATATTGGCAGGACGCGTGGAGAAGGATAAAGCTGAATAGAATAGCATTTGTAAGTTTGATTGTTATTGTGGTGTATATATTCTTTGCTGCCCTAGGACCCTATATGAATGAATATAGTTATACAACAACCAATGTCAACGAGATGAACATGTTCCTTAATTCACCGCAGTTTGAAGGTATGGGTTTCATGGAGAAATTCACAAGCCTGATGAAGACAGGTCACTGGTTCGGCACCGATGAAATCGGTAGGGATTTGTGGACCAGAGTGTGGATGGGAGCAAGAGTTTCCCTTGCAATAGGATTTATAGTTACAATTATCAACACTACTATTGGATCAATAGTTGGAGGTATTTCGGGATACTATGGTGGAAGAATAGATTCCATAATAATGAGAATCGTTGATGTCTTGTACGGTATACCCTATATGATAGTTGCAATACTTATAATGGTGGTTATGGGAGCCGGAGTCACCTCCTTGATCATAGCACTGGTACTTGTTGGATGGATAGGATCTGCCAGATTTGTAAGAGGTGAGGTATTAAAGCTGAAGGAGCAGGATTTTGTTAATGCTGCTAGGGTGCTGGGCATATCTGATCTTGTAATAATATCAAAGCATATAATACCCAATATAATGGGTCTTATCATAACAAATCTGACCATGGCCGTACCAAGGGCAATATTTTCAGAAGCATTTCTCTCTTATATAGGACTTGGGATAGCACCTCCGGGATGTAGTTGGGGAGTACTGGCTAAATCGGGAATAAAGCTAATGAGGATATATCCTTACCAGCTGTTGATACCTGCATTTTTTATTTGCACTACAATGCTTGCGCTCAATCTTCTGGGAGACGGTATGAGAGATGCTCTGGATCCAAGGTTGAGAGGTACTGAATAATGACAAAAGGAAGTGTTTTCATGGATAGTTTATTGAAAATAAGCGATTTGGAATTTTCCTTCAATACCTACGGCGGTACTGTAAAAGCCGTTAGAGGTGTTTCCTTCGATGTTAAGGAAGGGGAAATTTTGGGCATAGTAGGAGAGTCGGGATCGGGAAAGAGTGTTACTGCACAATGTATTCTGAAGCTTAATCCGGAGCCCCCGGGATTTTTTGTAGATGGTTCAATTCTTTACAAGGGTGAAGATATAGTACCCAAGAGCGATAAGGAAATGAGAAAAATAAGAGGTTTGGAAATAGGATATATATTCCAGGATCCTATGACTTCATTAAACCCTACAATGAAGATTGGGAAACAGATAGAAGAAGTATTTGTGGAAAGGAAGTTGTATACAAAAAAGGAACTGAAGGAAAAGGCAATTGAGGTACTTGATACCGTAGGTATATCCGACAGTGCCACAAGATACAATCAATACCCCCATGAACTAAGCGGAGGTATGAAACAGCGAGTCATGATAGCCATTGCTCTTGTAGGAAAGCCAAAGATAATAATTGCCGATGAACCAACTACATCCCTTGATGTAACCATTGAAGCACAGATACTTGATGTGTTGAAGTCTCTTAAGGAAAAACTCAACAAGTCAATAGTAATCATTACCCATGATTTGGGTGTCATAGCAAAGCTCTGCGACAGGGTCCTTGTAATGTACGGTGGCAAGATAGTGGAGAGAGGACTTGTTGATGATATATTTTTTAATCCAAGTCATCCATATACAGCAGGACTCTTAAGTTCCATAGCTGGACTGGATACAAAAAAGGATGAAGAATTGGTGCCTATTGAAGGTACTCCTCCTGATTTGTTTGCTCCACCAAAGGGATGTCCTTTTGCCGCCAGGTGTGAATTTGCAATGGAAGTTTGTTATGAGGAGTTGCCTGATGAATTTGTAGTATCAGGCGAACACAAGACCAATTGCTGGCTTGAGCATGAAAAGGCACCTAATGTAGTATTGGGTAAGAACTTGGACAGGAGTGTGGTTTGATTTGATGAATACTGAAAAACCCTTGTTGAGGGTAGAAAATTTAAATAAGTTTTTTGATGTTGGAAAGAACAAGGTACTCAAGGCAGTGGACGATGTATCCTTTGACATATATAAAGGTGAGACTGTAAGCCTGGTTGGTGAAAGTGGATGTGGAAAATCAACTACGGGAAAATGTCTTGTTAGACTCCATGAACCAACCTCCGGAAATATCTATTTCAAGGACTTGGATATATTTTCAAATAAAGGAAACAAGAATGAAATAGCTGAACTGAACAGGGAATTTTGTAAAAATGTACAGATGATATTTCAGAACCCATATTCATCCCTTAATCCCAGAATGACAGTGAAGGACATCATAGGAGAGGGAATAAGACTTCATAAGAATCAGGATAGAAGGGAAACTGAAGCAGAGATTGAAAAAATTCTTGAATCCGTTGGTTTGAACAGGGATCATATTTCCAGGTTTCCCCATGAATTCAGTGGAGGTCAGAGACAGCGTATAGGAATAGCACGGGCGCTTTCAGTTCAACCGGAATTCATTGTATGCGATGAACCCATATCTGCTCTCGATGTATCTGTTCAGGCGCAGGTAATCAACCTCTTGAAAAGACTGCAAAAAGAGTTGAATCTTACATATTTGTTTATTGCCCATGATTTGAGTGTTGTAAAGTACATTTCCGACAGAGTTGTTGTAATGTATTCGGGAAATATTGTCGAGAAGGCCCGGACTGAAGATTTGTATAAAAATCCCCTTCATCCATATACGAAAGCACTTCTTTCATCCATACCCGTGGCAAATCCAAGGATAGCAAAAAACAGTGAAAGGATATTGTTGAAAGGTGAGGTTACAAGCCCCATTAACCCTAAAAACTGTTGCAGATTTGCAGACAGGTGCAGCCAGACGATGAAGATCTGCAGAGAAGCAGTTCCAAAAACTGTAAATATCAGCAGGGACCATTCTGTAGCTTGTCACTTATATGGCTAATGACCGTAGAAATAATTTGACAATAGTGGTAGAATGTTTATATTATTTAAGTGAGGTGATGTTTTGTATCATAATTTGAAATCAATGATGGAATTGGAATGTATTGATGGTGTCCTTATCAGTAATTCGAACAATATTAGATATATAAGTGGATATGGAGAAAAAAACGCTTATGCCTTGATAACTCTAAAGAAGAATTATCTACTGACAGATGGAAGGTATACTGAACTTGCAGAAAAGACTTGTAAAGGTTTTGAAATATTGAACTGGCAGGAAGAGGTGTCGGTAAATAAGGAAGGCAAGCTGAAAAAGATTGTTAATGATATTGTGAATATGGAAAAGATAAAAAGGCTGGGATTTGAAGCCGAGTATACAACTTACAAGGAATTCACTGAGCTCTATGACATGGTTGATACTGAAATAACTCCAGTTGTAGGCATGGTGGAAAAGTTGAGGGAAATAAAATCTGAAGAAGAACTGAAATCTATGAAAACTGCCTGTCAGATAAATGACAGGGTTTTCAAGAGGCTTCTCAAGGACATAAAGATAGGGGTGACTGAAAAGGAATTATCAGCTTTGTCAAAGTATTATGTAAGCCTTGAAGGCGGAGATGAATACAAGCTTGACAATATTTTCCTCTTTGGTAAAAGGTCTTCTCTAATCAGTGCGAGTCCTTCGAACAATAAACTTGAATTTGGAGACTTTGTTTTAATGAATTATGGAGCCGGATATAATGGATATATTTCAGATTTTACAAGAACCGTTGTTATAGGCGAGGCAACAGAAAAGCAAAGGAACATATACAATATAGTAAAAAATGCGGAAAAAAATGCAGTTGATGCCATCAAGGCTGGAATACTTGCCAATGAACCTTTTCATGCATCAGCCAAGGTATTCAGTGATGAAAACTGTCTTGAATACCATTATGAGGGAATGGGCCATGGCATAGGCCTTCATATACATGAAACTCCATACCTTGAAAAGGGTTCCAATGTAATACTGGAAAAGAATAATGTTCTGACAGTAGAACCTGGTTTATATATACCTGACTGGGGAGGAGTAAGAATAGAGGACATGCTTGTAGTAAAGGAAGGCTCCAGTGAATTGTTGTCCCACTCTCCAAGGGACTTGATTGTTATTTAAAAATTCAGAAAGATTGGGAGAAGTAAATTGAATAAAATATATTTTGACAAAACAGTGGAAGTGATAAATAAGAACGAGCTTGATGCAATGCTCATAATTCCATCGGAGGAGCTTGAGTTCCTTATGGATTTTTCCCCCTCATTATGTGAAAGATTTCAAGGTCTTTTCATAAAGAAAAGTGGTGAATATTTCTATTTTTGCAATGCACTGACAAGAGATGAACTGGAAGGATATGTGCCGGAGGATAGTGTTTATTACTGGTACGACAACAGTGGATTCTTGGATTATCTTGAGGAAGTACTGGCAAAAGAAGACCTTGTTTGTGGCAGGATAGGTGTGAATTCTACAGCTAGGGCGTTTAATATACTTGAAATATCAGATAACATCGATGTAACTTTCACAAATGGAAAATCAGTACTTGAGGACATCAGGATCATTAAAAGTCCTGAAGAAATCGAGAAACTAAAAATTGCCGCTTCCAGGACTGACAAGGTAATGGAAGAAATATGGAAGTATATAAAACCAGGTATAAGTGAAGGCCAGATTGTAACGAAGCTTGATGAATTGTTCAGCAATCAAGACATGGCAATGGAATTCGCCATAGTGGCTTCAGGGCCAAATGCCGCAATGCCCCATTATTCGGGAACAGACAGGGTCATTGAAGAGATGGATCGTGTACTTCTTGATATTGGAGGCAAATACCAGGGGCTTTGCTCTGATATGACAAGAACGGTATTTGTTGGTGGCATTACTGATAGGGATAGGAGGTTGTATGAAATTGTAAGAGATTCGTACAAGAAAGGCCTAGACTATGCAGTAAAAGGACGTATGGCCAGGGAGATAGACAAGGCGGCAAGAGAAGTCATTGAGGATAATGAATATGGTCAGTATTTCCCTACCAGACTTGGTCATGGTATTGGCTATTCCGTTCATGAAGCCCCTTATATTACAGGATTTAGTGATTTGAAGATTGATAATGGTATGGTATTTAGCATAGAGCCTGGTATATACATAAAGGATGATATAGGTATTAGGATAGAGGATATTGTTATTGTAGAAGATGGAATAGGACATCCCATCAACAAGGCAAGCAAGGATATAATTATAGTATAATTAGCCAATAATCTTTTTAAATATTCCCCCCCCCTTGAAACAAATAAGGAGCTCAGTCTATTGTGTAGACTGGGTTCTTTATTTTATTCAAGCTTTGTTTAAGCTATGACAGTTATATTCAGTATATAAAATAATTGACTATGACTAATATTTAGCTGGGCTAATTGGAGGATAAAACAATGGAAGCATACATGAAAACTGAAATTTCGACAGACGTTCTTGTCATTGGCGGAGGTATCGCTGCAATATTTGCCGCTAAAAGAGCTGCAGATAATGGTGCAGATGTAACTTTGGTGGATAAAGGAAGTCTTGGACGTTCGGGACAGTCACCATTTGCAAGTGAAATGGCTGTATTCGATGAAGACTTGGGACATGATAGGGAAAACTGGCATATGATTATGAAGGAGAATGCATATAATCTAAATAATCCGGCATATCTTGACAATATGATGGATTATTCCAAAGAGGTCTACGCTCAGATAGAAGAATGGGGTGCCACTGAAATGGGATTTGGTGGTGTACTAAGAGAGAAGATATTGGCTGAAGGTATTGAAGTAATAGAGAGAACAATGATTACTACCCTCTTGGAAGACAACGGCCTTGTGGCAGGTGCTGTTGGATTTAAACTGGATGCCCTGGAAGCTCTTGTCATTAAAGCAAAATCAGTCATATTGTGTACTGGGGCAGGCGGATTTAAACCAAGTGGTTTTCAGATTTGCTCATTAACCTTTGATGGAGATGCAATGGCCTATAGGATTGGTGCAAAAATATCCGGAAAAGAATATGTTGACACCCATTCAGGGGGATCGGAGAACCCTGCTTATTGTTGGGGTGGATGGTCAAGGAACTGGACCATAGGCATGCCAAAGGGTACAACAGGACCATTGGATGGTGGAGGGATGGCGCTGGATTTGACCCAGTACCATGCAATCCATGATGGTACTTCAAGTGATACAATGGGGGAAATGGCTGAAGGGCCACCGGATGGTGAAATGCCTGAAGGTGAACAAGGTGGAGATATATCCGAAGTACCAAGCGAAGGAGAAAGACCTGAGGGAGGACCACCGGATCGAGAAAGACCGGAAGGAGCTCCAGATGGAGAATCAGAAGGAGAAAGACTTTCAGGAGGACCAGGTGATAGTTCAAGCATGATTGGTGGTACATCGGCTGGACTTAGCGTTCATAAGGCAGAGGGCTTATTTCCTTCTGATGGTAAGTGCGCTACAAATATTACCGGTTTGTACGCGGCAGGTGATTGTTTATCTTCCATGCTTGTTGGTCCCAGCTATAACGGTGTATTGGGTTTTGCTTTTTCTGGTTCGGCCACCCAGGGGACAGCAGCCGGTAAAGCAGCGGCTGAATATAGCAAGAGTTCAATTGAGGCTAGCATATCTGACGATTATATTGATACAGCAATAGGTGAAATGTTTCAGCCCTTGAACAACGAGCAGGGTTATGCTCCTGAGTGGGTTGAACATTTGATTCAAGGAACCTTAATTCCTTATTATGTTCTTTATATAAAGCATGAAGACCGTTTGAATTCGGCACTTACAAATATTGAATTTTACAGAGACCATTTTGCAGTCAAACTTAGGGCTGACGATATTCATGGTCTTAGAAAAGCCCATGAAGTAAAAAACATGCTCTTGAATGCTGAGATGAAACTTAAGGCATCCTTGTTTAGAACAGAAAGCCGTGGTAACCATTATCGTGAAGAATATCCTGATATGGATGATCAGAACTGGTTGGTATGGGTTGTCATACAAAAGGGAAATGATGGAAATATGGAACTTGGGAAGTTTATGGTTGAAGACTTTATAAGTTAGACTTTAAGGTGAAAGAGGTGAAATAATGGAAATAAATAGAAGAACATTTTTAAAGGGTGTTGCAGGTATGAGTATTGCGGCCGTAGCTGGTACAACATTCTGGATTAAGAATAAATCACCGGAAGAGGTTGAAAAACTAATTGAGAACGCTGTAGAATCAGATGCTGAAATTTTAGTGATTGGTGGTGGAATGGCAGGTGTTATGGCTGCCATTAGAGCGGCTAGGGCCGGTGCTAATGTTACATTGGTTGATAAAGGTAGTGTTGGACGCTCTGGGCTGACTCCATTTGCTAATGGATTCAAGGTGTATGACGAAGAAGAAGGTGCAGATAGAGAAACATGGATTGAAGAGTGGAAGGCAATGACTGGTGGAATGGATCATTCCGGATATCTTGAGAATTTGATGGATAATTCCAAGGAAATATATGAGGAACTTGAATCCTGGGGTGCAACAGAGGTGGGCTTTGGCAAGGTTTTGAGATTAAAAGTTCAAGAAGAAGGTATAGAAATTATAGAAAGGACAATGCTTACCAATCTATTGGAAAAAGATGGCAAAGTTGCAGGTGCACTTGGATTTAAACTTGATTCGGAAGAAGCAGTGGTCATTAAGGCAAATGCAGTTGTTCTGTGTACAGGTGGAGGTGCATTCAAACCCAATGGATTCCAGGTAAGCTCCTTAACCAGTGATGGTGATGCCATGGCTTATAGAATAGGCGGACAGATTTCAGGCAAGGAGTTTATGGATACTCATTTCACATATGCAGACAACCCGGCTTATTGCTGGGGACAATGGTCAGGCTTGTGGAGTACTGGTATGATGAAGGAAACCCAAACACCTGACTCAGAGGGTAATAATCTGAATTTGGATGCATATCATACGGCACATGCAGGAGAACTTCCCATAACAAAGTCTGGTGGACCTCCTGCAGATGAGGAAACACTAGAAGGAGAATCTGACGGTGAAAGACCTGGTGGACCACCGGATGGAGATATGCCTGAAGGAATGGAAGTTCCGGAAGGCATGGAAGGAGGTCCCGGTCAGAGTGGTGGAAGTGCACCTGAAGAAATAGGAGGCGCATCAGCTGGGCTGGGAGTACATAAATCTGAAGGTTTATTCCCGACGGATGAAAAATGTGGAACGAACATTGAGGGATTATTTGCGGCAGGTGATTGCTTGTCATCCATGTTGACAGGTCCTTCTTATGGTGGAGCTATTGGTACTGCACTGGCGGCTTCTGCTACACAGGGTGCCTTAGCCGGTGGAACAGCATATGAATATGCAATATCAACGGATATACCGGAAATTAGTGATGAAGAAATCACCACTCTGCAGACAGAAATGTTTGCACCTAGAGAATTGGATCAAGGTTATGATCCGGCTTGGGTTACACAAATGCTTAAATTCAATACAATTCCATATTATGTACTATACATAAAAAAAGAAGACAGGCTCCAGGCAGCTCTCAATAATGTCCTCTTCTTTAAGGAACATTATGCAGATAAAATGGTGGCTGGTGATGCTCATGAGTTAAGACTGGTTCATGAAACTAGGAATATGATTCTAAATGCTGAAATGAAATTGAGAGCTTCTTTATATCGTACCGAAAGTAGAGGAAATCATTATAGAGAAGATTTTCCTGATACTAATGATACAGATTGGTTGGCTTGGGTTGTTATAGAACAAGGAGCCAATGGTGAAATGGAATTGTCAAAGGTTATGGTATAGGTCCTTTTGATATGAAATGCTACCTTATCTGAAAAAAATTGATAATGAAATCACTTTACAAATCCGATTCTAAATTATATACTACATTAAGTATCAAATTTTTGTAAAGATTAAGGAGAGCAAGCGTGAATATTATTTCAAACATAGAAACAGCTAATGAAATCAAAAAAATCATCGCTGCCAAGTCAGACCAACCTACAAATGTAAGGATTTACATTGCAGGAATGGGCTGATCAGGTCCAAGTTTTGGATTAGCTCTGGATGAGCTAAAAGATGATGATAAGACATGTGAATTTGAAGGAGTAAACTTTGTTATGGAAGGCGACTTACATAATCAAGTGGGTGACATGAAAGTCGAGTACCAAGGTGGGGGCTACATGGTAGTACCGGTTAATCAAGCACCTTCTGATTGTGGTTCTTGTTCAGGTTCGTGTTCATAAATTGAAATACAAACGTTTAAGCGAGATTTCTTGCTTGGGCGTTTATTTTTTTGTAGTAAAATACTCATATGTTTTTGATTGATAAAGTAAGGTCAGAAGATTATAATAGATTATCAGATAGAGGTGATTGCATATGAATCATGTAAATAGAAAGGAAATAATTGCTTCAATATATATTATTATAGCAGGAATATGCTGGGGAATTATAGGTATTTTTTCAAGGACTTTACTTGATTTCGGATTTGATTCAATACAGATAAGCATGCTTAGATGTTTGGTAACTGCAATTTCTCTTTTGATAATGGCTCTTGCGACCGACCGCAGCCTCTTGCATGTGTCCATAAAGGATATATGGATGTTTTTGGGTTCGGGAATTTTAAGTATTGCATTTTTCAATGTCTGTTATTTCATAAGCATCAGTGAGAATTCACTGTCACTTGCGGCAATACTTCTATACACAGCTCCATCAATTGTAGTAGTGATGTCAGCTATGGTTTTTAAGGAAAAGATAACAAAACGGAAAGTATTGGCTATGATTATATCCTTTACAGGAGCTTTATTTGCAACGGGAGCATTTGCTGAGAATATCCAGATTTCTCTTATTGGATTGTTGGTGGGACTGGGATCCGGACTTGGATATGCCCTTTACAGCATATTTGGCAGAATTGCATTGAATAAATACAACTGGCTCACTGTCATGACCTATACTTTCATATTTGCTTCCATAACACTGTTGCCTTTCAGCAGACCAATAGAAGTTTACAGGATGATAGGTGATATACCAATTACAATTGCAAGCGTGCTGGCTATAGGTATAATATCTACCTTGTTGCCATTTCTATTATATACCAAAGGTCTTGAATATTTGGAAGTGGGAAAAGCAGCTTTGCTTGCGTTTGTTGAACCTTTAGTAGCAACTGTAGTTGGCGTGGTCGTGTTTCAGGAAGGGATAACAATCTTTAACTCAGTGGGAATTTTGTTGATTATATTGTCCCTGGTAGTCCTCAACATCAACTTCAGTTTTATGAATAGTCAGGATGAAGAATTGAAACTTGATTGAATAAGGAGTTAGGAAAAATGGATTTATGACAGGAATGGTAATGAGATATATTTTGAGTATTCAAATTAGGAAAGAAAAAATAGATTTGAATCGATGAAATAATAGTGATAGGATATACAGAGAACTTAAACATGAAAGAGAATTCTACAACAAAAGGAGAATGGTATGGCAAAAATTATTGTAAATCCAGGAATTTGCGGATTGATAACAGAGATTGAAGTTGAAGCTGCTGATGGTATGAATGCAGAATTCAAGATTGAGACTCAATGTGAACATATAAAGAAATTGGCGGAAGCAGTGCCTTCGGTAAATGGTTATGAGGAAGTGTTCAAGAAGTACGGCCAAGGTGCGATTGCAAAAGCATCAGCAGTACATTGCAGTCATGCTGCATGTCCTGTTCCTACGGCAATGTTGAAAGGTGTTGAAGTTGTATGCAGCCTGGCACTGCCTAAGGATGTTGAAATCAAGTTTGAATAGTATTATTTAGAGAGATAATCAGGTATCATCTTTAGAAGTCCCTACTCTTGCAGCCTTAAAAAAACTCACAGTCTCAAACAAGAATATTGTCTGTCTTCTTAGTGGAGGAAACATTGATGTAGTAACAATATCATCAATGATAAACAAGGGTCTTGTATCAAGAGGTCGAATCATATGTTTCAGCGTAGATCTTCCTGATAAGCCTGGACAACATCTTAAGGTTTTCCAAATACTGGCGGACCTGAGTGCCAATGTAATCAAGCTTGATCACAATCAGTTCAAGGCTATGGACAGACTTGATAATGTTCAACTTGAAATTACTGCTGAAACCAATGGACATGAACATATAAATGAAATAATTGCAGCTCTCAATGAGAACGGTATAAGAGTAAATAGAGTGTATTGACATTAAATAGCGCATGATTTGTATACTCAATCATGCACTTTTTTTCCAAGAGGGACTTGATTATTTCAAGGTCCCTTTTTTATTAGACGTATTTGTTTCAATCGTCTTTGTAGTAAAATCCATACTTTTATGAACTATATTACTGTCAAAAACCTTGTGGGATGTGTCCTTGTTTGATTTATCAGCAGATATTCATTGGTATTGATCTACATCTAGTGCTTCAACTTTTGCAAAAAAATAGACAGCTAATCAATTATTGAAAAGTCATTTATAAAATATAATTAAATTGAGGCATCCTGCATTTTCCCGGTGGAAATTTTCAGGATGTTTTTGCTTTGCCTACTATAATTTATGCTTGATGTAAAGTACTGACAAATATGTCAGTACTTGTTTTTGGTAGTTCTTCTGTTATAAATATGATAGATAAATATATTGGCATAAAAGTTGCATAAATTAATAAGTATATTAAAGATGAATTTAGAAAGGTGAAGATCAATCATGGGAAATATTATTATTTATGGAGGCACATTTAATCCAATTCATAAGGGTCATATCCATTTTTTAAGAGGAGCTTCTCAGATATTGAAGTCAAAAAAGACAATCATTGTCCCTTCAGGAGGGGCCAGGTATAAAACATGTTTAAGCATAACCGACCAAAAGACAGGCTGGAGATGTGCAGACTGGCAATAGATGGTATACCAGGCATTGAAGTCAGTGATTTCGAAGCTTCAAAATCAGGTTTTTGTTATACTGCTGATATGATTGAGTATTTCAAAGGGATTTACCCAGATGACAATCTCTTTTTCCTGGTGGGAAGCGACAATTTTTTATCCCTCGGAAGATGGTATGGTGCTGAAAAAATACTCTCCAATGTAACACTGTGTGCATCAGTTAGAAAGAATGATAATGCTGAAAAAGTCAAAGGTTTTTGCGACAGCTATATAAGAAAGGGATACAAGGCCCAGGTATTGGATATCGATACCATAGATATATCTTCCACCAGGCTCCGCACAGCAATTCTTGCCGGTCAAAGCATATCAGGTATGACATCACCAAAAGTTAAAGACTACATTATGAAGAATAATCTTTATAAACAAGAAGAAAGTATATTCAATACTTCATCTGCATGAGTGTAAAACCACTCATGTTCTGAAATCAACTCAATATTTGACAAGAAAGCAGCTATGCTGCGTTAAATGTGTAAGCATTTATTAAGTCATGAGGGAAAGTGACCTTAACCGCATAACACCAAGGATTCAAGGGGTTATTCATATCAAGCTTTCCTGGTTTTAAGGAAAGTTTTGAATTAGTCGGGAAAGGCTTGGCATAATAATTGCTATATATATTGGTAAATACTACCTTAGTGACTGTAGTAACCGTTATGTGGTCAAAACAATCCTTTGACTGCTGAAAATAAAAGGAGATGAACAGTATGAGATTAATGCACACAAGACTGCCTGATTTTTACAAAAAGATGCTTGAGGCAGGGGAAAGACGTAGAGATGGAGTTGAAGTTACTATTACAGGACTTGAACAATATAAAACAGCTAAAATTGCATCAGCTTCTCTAGGTGTTGTAGAAGAAGATATCTATGAATTGACAGCTGATGAGGATTTGGAAAGAATTGAAATAAAGGTTATGCCTCAGCTTCCAGAGACTTTGCAGACAATAATTATAAAAGGTGTCAACAAAGACGGTACAAGCAAGAAAACTTATCTTGAGACTTTATATGTTTCAGAACCTGGACCTGATTATTATTATCATGATTCTGAGGAAGTTATAGATCGTAGAGCACCTTTTGAATAAAAAAAACTTAAGAAAACAGTTAAATAAATTAAATTAAGGAAAGGAATAAATTATGGCAGAGTTAAAATATAGATTATTGGAAAAAGGTGCAGCAGACGGCAATATAAACGTTGCACTTATTTTTCTAGACAAATTGGATATTGTTAAATCAGGACTTACGATTAGAGAAGCATGTGAAGCAGTAGCAAAAGATTATAATGGACCTGCAGCTATTGATGTTTTGGATATGGATGCATGTACAGTTACAAGTGATGGTATAATGCTTCCATTCGGTCTTATTGCATTTGCATCATGTGACTATGGTATTATAAACAAGGACTTTGGATTCATGCCGATTTCTGAAGTACCCTATACACAGGAACTTTTGGATGAAGAACCTCATATGAAGCAATGGGATATTCTATATCCTGGTAAAAGGGTATATCGTGGACCTAACCTTAAGGACAGATGGCCTCGTATACCACACAATGAATCACAGACAATTACAGGACGTATAGCAAACAACAATACAGGATCGGAAGTAATGGACGTTGTTGAAATGGAAGAAATCCTTCTTATTGCACACTGTA
>CAZFYP010000006.1:0-34457 GCA_964523535.1 uncultured Clostridia bacterium | reverse complement strand
CAACTAAAAAGAAGCCTGCATATTGTGAAGGAAAATCCTTCCATAGCCTTTGTAATATTGTTCATGAACCTTTTCGCAACCATGTTCACTACGGAATTCTTCTACCTGCAGAATTATCAGAAGGCAATAGGAAACACCGAGCTTCAGATAGGCCTCATACTGGCAGCAGGTTCACTGGCGGCTGCTTTTACAGCTTCACAAGCCTATAAAATAGAAAAAAGATATCCAATGAAGAATATCCTTGTTTTTCTTTCAATACTGTCTGCCATCTGTTTCTGGGGCATGACAATTGAAAAGATGATGTGGCTCATGTTTGTATTACTGAGCGCTACTGAAAGCATCATATACATCATGGTGAACAACTATCTAAACATCCTCATACCATCTCAGCAGAGGGCAACCATACTGTCCTTTGACTCCATGGCATTCAGCTTCTTCATGATAGCCTTCTTCCCAATATTCGGAAAGATTGGAGATATATTCGGACTTGCCGTTTCATTCAGGATCACTGCAGGTATAGCGACAATTATTCTAGGGGTATTCGTACTACTGTTATTCAAAAAAGCAAATGCAAATTAGCATCCAAATAATACAAAAAGAAGAAAGATAGTTTAGCCATCTTTCTTCTTTAATACAATAGACTATACTTAACAAACAATTAATCATATCTGCCATATGATTGAACTCTTTCCTACTGTCCTCAATAGGATAGTAGGAAGCAACCAAGCATTATTTAACTAAGCATTATCCTAAGGATCTCAACATCCGTTTCCTTCATCCCATTCTGTGCAAGTATTCCAACACTTCTTATTGTTTCTTCAATATCATTTTTGATAATTCCATCTCCCGAATCAAAGACTCTGCCTTTCATGGACATTGAATGACCAATTAATGCAGCATCTAAGGAAGATGAAACCTTGGCTGCGCAGGATGCTTTTGCACCATCACAAACAATTCCTGAAGTATTTCCCAGAGTATTGATTATTGTGTTGCATATATTTTCAACACTACCTCCATGCAAATATGTAATAGCCGCACCACTTCCACATGCAGCACTTACTGCTCCACAATATGCAGAAAGCTTTCCGATTTTTGACTTTATGTGTATTGAAACAAGATTGCTGACAATAAGCGCCCTGTATAGCTTTTCATCTGAAACCTTCAATTCATCAGCATATTCAATTACAGGCAATGACACCGTCAGACCCTGGTTTCCACTTCCGGAATTCACTACAACAGGCATATCGCATCCACTCATTCTTGCATCGGCTGCAGCCGCTGTTCTTGCCTTTGCTCTTACACCCACACTGTCACCGCAAGTCTCCATCAAGGTTCTCCCAACACAGGTGCCATATTGATTTTTAAGTCCTTCATTTGATATATCTGTATTGCATTTTATTTGTCTGGCTATTATTTCCGATACATCATCTATTACAACTTCGTCTGCAAATTCAAGGATTCCCCTAATATTCAGAAAATCATCAGTTGAACCGACTTCATTAGTAAAGCTATTTCTCTTGCTATACTCAATTTCATCATTCTTTTCCATATGCACAATATTTGTATGTCCATCCTGAATCTCAACTAATGAATATTCTTCACCATGATAAGCCTTTACTGAAATCTTTAAATCCGCCTTACAGTTCAGGATTTCAATTTTACAAAATTCACTGTCCTTCAATTCATTCAATTTATCGATATGAGTATCATTGATGTTTGCAAGCACTTCAAGTTTTCTGTCTGCGTCTCCTCCTACTGCACCAAGAATAGCCGATACAGCTATTCCCTTTTGCTCATGGGAATTTGGTACAATCACGCTTTTTGCATTTTTTATTACATTTCCGCTGCACCCAACAATAATAGAGTCTGGAAAACATCCCAGCTTCTCGACGGCAACTGCACTGCAATAAGCAATTGCTATTGGTTCTGTACATCCCAGGGCAGGTATCAATTCCTTACTCAACAGGTTTATATATTTATTATATATTTCTTTTTCCATTAGACCTCTTTCCTTCTTTACCTTCAATGTTCAGTCAACTAGAAAACAACTTCACTGCTCTAAATGCATAAGCATTTATTAAGATTTGAAGGAGACTTTCCCAAGCTATCATAAAGCCCAATAGCTTTCAAGGAATGACTATTGGGCTTTATAAAGACAACTGCTTTCTAGCGATTGCTTCAGTATTTAGTCTTTCTTTCTATAGAAACTTACTTCACATACATCATGACCTTCTGCTATGGTTTTTCCCAACTCAAATTCAAAATCATCAAATCTGCTTTCGATTCCTCTGTCTCCACACATTGCTATATCACATAGAGTAGCTAGAAATTCTCCTTCAAATCCCAAAGATTCCCACGCTGTCACCAATGGACAATGTCCATATTCAAGTTTTAAAGCATTTTCAGTAATTTCCTTGACTTCTATTTCAAAAATATTCCTTATATCTTCCGTAAAGAATGTATTTCCAAAAGATACAAGACTGCCTGGTACATCCATTCTTCCCTTGATTCCATCTCCATGGATAAATCCTGTTTTAGTTACAGCTTCTCTTCCCAAAGTCTCCCAGTCCAGACCTTTATCCTTTGCTTCCTTAAGTATCAGACCCATCCACACTCCTCTATGGACTATTGCATTCCTTATTTTGTTTACTTCCTCGTTGCTGATATTTTTTGGTTGATTTACTTTACACATAATGTGTCCTCCTGAATTTTGTTTTTTAGAAAAATAGACTTACAAAAAGTCCTGCTATTATTACCGATCCTGAAGTTGCACTGACAAATCCTGATACCAAGGTCTTTGGAAGGAAATGCTCAAGAAGCAACTCATATTCATCATCATTATCCGACAATAGTTTTGCAGATTCATTACTCAAAACGTAACTTGCCGGAAATCCTCCTGCAATTGAACCCAAACCTATGGCAAATGCCATTGACTTACTTAATCCAATCTTTTTTCCAATAGGTATTGCCAACAATGCTATACCTATTGTAGCCAGTGCAATCAATATGATGAAGTTAATGATTATTGATTTCAACACCTCAATTGTTACACTGCTTAAACCTGCAAATACAAACATCATAATTATGGTTATGAACAAACCAAAACTTCTAGATGTTTCCAATGGTTTTCTCTCTATGAATCCTGTTTCCGCTGCAAGAACCCCTATCAATAGAGCAAATACATATTTAGAAACAACTCCATTTGTCAAATTCTGCAAATATCCTGAAATTACTACAAGAACAAGTGTTTTCAACAATATTATATAATCGGTCTTATATTGTCCTGAAGTTTCAGGGAAGATTCTGATTCTTGATTTACCATCTTTCTTGTCTTTCTTTCCACCCTTAATATCTTCCAGAGTAAGAGCTCCAGCTCTGTATTTTGTCAATACATTCTTGCCCTCGATTTTAAGACACATATTTATCAGCGGGAATCCAATGAATCCCTGTAGTACATACATGGCCATGGCTATTACAACAAGATATTCATTTCCTTCAACTGCTCCCTGCATGATTATTGCAGATACTAGACCTCCTGTTAAGGGAGGAGTAGCTGTAGCTGCCACCTCAGTTCCTACCAATAATCGTCCAACAGTCATTATCGTCAAGCAAACACCAGCCATTCCAGCCAAGGTCACTACAACCGTTTTCCATTGAGCCACTAATTCGTCCTTGTCAAGCATTGTTCCGAGATGAGTAACCATAATCATAACAAATAGTCCCGGCATTGATTTGCCTATGCCACTTATCTGTAATATGTCCTTTGGAAAAATTGTCCAAAATCCTATTATGAAGATTCCGGCTGTAATGAATATTGAAGGAATTGCCGCTTTCGTTCTGATAGAAATAACTTCTCCAATTGCAAGTGCTGCAAGCATTAACATGAATGCCTCTGAAGCATTAAGAATATATTCTCCTGCCATATTCCTATAAATTGTGAAATAACCCAGCACTGCAGCTATGACAATCACAATTATTAAATATAACGATGAATTCTTCTTTGTCATTGTTGCTCCTTTAGTTTTCTTCTCTAAATTCTGATCCAATAAAACTACCTCCTATAATTCCATCCTAACACTCTAATCTCACTTGTGTATTCACCTCCTATAAGCAAGATTATTATCCTTCTGCAATACATAAATGCAATTCCCGTGCCAAGTTTGAATTATTTTTGGGAAATTCCATGAAACCCTTGAATTTCAAACATATTTTAATTCATTAGAGAAAAATGATATTTTTTCTAAATCCAATTACCTATCATTTTGATATGTATTTAAGTGCATTCACCTATCATTTTGATAAATCAACCAAAAAAAATCAAAATTTCAGTATTTACAACACCTGCACAAATATCAAAATGATATTTATTTATAATCCATTAAAAAAATGTAATCAGAAACACATTCGGTATATATCTCCAATTACATTAATTCAACCATGTCAATTATTTAATTTCATACTTTTTCATTTTTCTGTACAGCGTTGCTGTTCCTATACCCAAGGCTTCTGCTGCACTGATTTTGCCATCATAGTTGTTTCCATAAACTCTTAATGCATCATATATTGCTTTCTTCTCCAAATTTTCAATGGTTGTAATAACTACTGCTTCATCTTCATTCACGTTCTTCCTGACTCTCTGAGGAATATTTTCCATTGTGATATATTTGGATTTCTCCATATTTACTGCATACTCTACAACATTTTCAAGTTCTCTGACATTACCTGGCCATCCATATATGAGGAGTTGATCCTCTACATCCCTGTTAAATCCCTTGATACTCTTGTTCAACTTGTTATTATATTGAGCAAGAAAATAATCCAGAAGAATCTTGACATCTCCAAGCCTGTTTCTTAAGGGAGGAATATTGATTGGAATTACACTAAGTCTGTAGTAGAGGTCTCCCCTGAACTCTCTGTCTTCAACCATCTTATCCAGTTTCTTGTTTGTAGCCGCAATCACCCTTACATCAAGAGGGATACTTTTACTGCTTCCGATTTTTTCAACGGTTTTCTCCTGAAGCACTCTTAGGAGCTTTGTCTGTAGATGAAGTGGCATGTCCCCTATTTCATCAAGGAATACCGTTCCTCCCTGGGCCAACTGAAACTTTCCCATCTTTCCACCTTTTACCGCACCGGTAAAAGATCCTTCTTCATATCCAAATAATTCACTTTCAAGCAAGGATTCAGGTATTGCTGCGCAATTCAGGGTGATGAAGGGATTATCCCACCTCTTGCTGTTGTAGTGGATTGATCTGGCAAAAAGTTCTTTTCCCGTGCCGCTCTCTCCCAGTATCAACACGGTTGAGTTGCTGTTTGCAACCCTTTTGGCTTTTTCCTTGACTGCTTCGACTTCCTTGCTTTTTCCAATTATACTGTCAAAGGATATTGAAAAATCATTGAGTGAAACCTTGTTGACAACATTGTATACATCACTCATCTTTCTAAATGTGAGTATGGCACCCGAGTTGACTTCACCTATTTTCATTGGCTTGCCCGACAATAGCGCATTATACTCTTTTCCGTCCAATTTTATGGAGGTTTCATTGTTGCTGAAAGATATGTTTTCTACCACAAGTTTTTCAATATTTGCTTCCTTTAAAATTTCACTGATCATTTTACCCTTGAAATAATCCTCATCATATGAAAAGAAGTTGTAGATCACAGAATTCACATACAATATGCATCCACTTTTATCCAGTGTTATTATCCCTTCATCTATTGAATTCATAATATTAACCATTTGGTTCTTGACAATTTCCAAGTTATTGGATGCTTCCTGTTCCATAACCTTGCCGATTATCAATTCAGCCATTCTATTCATGTATTCAATAAGATCATTCCTGTTTCTCAACAGGTTATCTCTTGTTTCTTCGGTAATGGCTATAAGAGCTATGGCTCCCAAAGTCTTTTTCCCTAGTTGAATGGGTATGCATATCATTGCCTGAAGATTGCATTTATCCTTTTCTCCACACTTTATGCACTGTTCCTCATATTCCTTCCCTTCAACAACGACAGTTTCCCCCGTATTAATCACCTTGCCCAGAACATATGTGTCTTTTATTGTTGTAACTTCCAGGTCAAAATGCTTTTTAGTATCAGCAATTTTATTGTAGTCACAATCAGAAATAATGACATCCATATCCAATACACTGGATATGGCTTCCGCAATTTTTTGAACCAAGTCTTTAATATCCAATAACTTAACCAATTATATCTCCTTTATCACACCAAATAATCCCTTGCCGCCACATACTTGTCCACAAGCATGACCAGCCAGCTTTCTGCTGTTCTTGGTGGAGCTATATTCAGAGGGAACATATGCTTGAGGATAATATCCCTTTCCTTATCGTTGAGCTTGAAGTGTTTTTCCGCATTTCCAAGGGATATTGCAGCATGAGTGAAACCATGCTTCTCGAAGAATTTCTTTCTTCTACGCTTTCCTTCCTTTCTCCAGTCGTAGAGGAAGAAGTCATGGAGGAGGCCTCCCCTGGCAGCCGAAACATAGTCAAGGTGAAGTTTTTTTGCAAGCTTATAGGAAAGGTATGACACTCTTAGACTGTGGTCATATACACTGTCCCTGTGATGGTATACCTTTTTCATCATCTTGAAATGTCTGTCTCTGATTATATCTTCAACTATTCTCTGATACATACTGTCATGAAGCAATTGCACACATCTCCTTAACAAATCCTCTGGTCACTATCTGCATAGCATCTAGCACGACTTTGTCGCTGTGACCTATTTGACGAGTCTCCGTCATACTACGACTCTTTCCTATTATGCATATAGCTTTTGAATCTTTTTTCGAAATCTTTCATATTGATTTTCATATCAGGAAAAGCCTTGTAAAGTCTGTTCTTGGTAAGTCTATTAAGACTGCCCTGATAGTTTCTTACCTTTGATTCAAGAGTATTTTTGAATCCATAAACAGGGTTAAGCTGCATTCTTTCTTCCAGTCTGTTCTTGAATTCAATTACCCTCATATAGTTTCCAAATCTAGGTTTCAACGTATCTATAATAGTCTTTATTTCACCTACAAAAGGTGATGTCTTTTCTATTTCCAAAATCAGGCTTCTGAAATCAACCATTGACCTTACTGTAAAGGACATATCTGTTATGAGAAATGCAATTAACCCATAAGATATTTTGATTGTTGTTTCATTGACAATAGTGTCCACATCTATGGTTCCAAGAAAATACTTGAGAATGAATACGAGTGTAGTTCCTCCAATTCCCCAGATTAAGCTGAAGCTCATGCATACATAACCCTTTATGTTGAACTTCCTGTCTGAATAATCCCACCATCTCGTATGGAAGAGCTTTTCCAGAACATATCCTGTCAAATATTCCATGACTGAAGTCACAAAAAATATAAGGGCGAATACTATGAATACATCACTTATCTCAAAGGCACTTCCCGATACCGTAATAAAGGGTCTAATAACCATATAAATCAAGGCTACACTTGACCCATATATTGGGCATAGAGGACTGTGAAGGAATCCCCTATTTACAAAATGTCTTTTTTTTACAAATGCATATATTACTTCCATACACCATCCAAGTATTGAAAATACAAGGAAAAGATAAAAAATCCCTGTCATTATTCATATCCTTTCGGATTTTCACTCTGCCACTTCCATGAATCCCTGCACATGTCCTCCATAGATTTGACTGCCTTCCATCCTAGTATTTCTTTAGCCTTTCCTGCATCTGCATAGCATATGTCTATGTCTCCAGGTCTTCTGTCGGATATTTCAAATGGAATATTTATTCCCGTAGCTTTCTGGAAATTTTCAACGACTTCAAGAACTGTATATCCTCTTCCAGTTCCCAGGTTGAATTCATTGACTTCCGCTGTTTCAATAACCCTCTCAAGAGCCTTAATATGTCCCATGGCAAGGTCCACTACATGTATATAATCCCTTACTCCTGTGCCGTCCTTTGTATCATAATCATTGCCAAAGACACTAAGCTGCTTTCTCTTTCCTACTGCAACCTGTGTTATATAAGGCATAAGATTATTTGGTATTCCGTTTGGATCCTCGCCTATCCTTCCGCTTGAATGAGCTCCTATTGGATTGAAGTATCTCAAAAGTGATATGCTCCATGTATTATCTGAAACATAGAGATCCCTCAGTATAATCTCTATCATCATCTTGGTCGTACCATATGGATTTGTAGTCCCCAGGGTCATTCCTTCAACCAAAGGCGACTTGTTAAGCCCATAGACTGTGGCCGATGAACTGAATACGATTTTCTTTACCCCATGCTTCTTCATGACTTGGCAAAGTATGAGTGTCCCTGTAAGATTGTTGTAATAGTACTTGAGGGGCAGGTCTACAGATTCACCTACCGCCTTGTAGCCTGCAAAATGTATTACCGCTTCTATATTATTTTCTTTAAAGATTCCATCCAATGCCTTTTGATCAAGTATGTCGGCTTGGTAAAACCTTATGTTTTTCCCCGTTATTTCTCTTATCCTGTTAAGGACCTCTGGCTTGCTGTTGCTGAAATTGTCAACTACTATCACTTCATATCCGTCATTTAGCAATTCAACCACCGTATGGCTTCCAATATATCCTGCTCCACCTGTAACCAGTATTCCCATCTTGATTCTCCTGTCATCTATTGTATTTTTCTTGTTTTTCATTGATTTTATATGTTGATCTTACCTAGAACATTGTACATCAAAGACGTATTATCTGCAAGACAAAGAGGTAATATCCCTAGCATTTTCAACTTTCTAAGCTATTTGAAAATATTACTGCGGAAACCTTAATTCTGTCTTTACTCTTCTCCATCATCCTTGCTGTCCCTTTTGAATATATCCTTTACGAAACTGCCGGTCCTACCGGCTCCTGTCTTTATTCCATCAAAAGTCTTGTCCGCCCCCGTCTTTATGCCGTCAATGGTCTTATCTATGGTTGCCTTCTTGGAAGCCTTGACGAATGACTTGACTATATTGACCGAATTCACCTGAACCACTGTACCAAGAAGCTTACACGCTTCAATGGTTGCAGACCTTCTAATGAGTCTCTTGTCCTCTTCCTCAAGCCTGGTCATATATTTCTTGGCTATAACTCCCACCCGGAGTGCTAGAAGTGCATTGGCTGATCCTTCGATTACAGAACTTACTATGAGGTTTGAAACCGCTGCCGCACCTGGTACAAGTGTACCGATGGTTCCCCCTATGAGGGAGTTCACTACAGGCTGAAGCTGTTCGTCAAGTATTGCAAGATCCTCAATCTCTCTTGCCATTAGCACAGTAATGGCTACATTGATATAGAGCTGGAATATATCCTTAAGATTTGGCCTCTGATTGTAGATATGGCTAACCTTCCACACCATCCTTGAAAGACTGGTCATGACAAAGAGACCATCCAGTACTCCATTTTGAGATACTGCAGTTGTTATAAAAACCGTTGATGCCGTTTCCACTATGATTTTTTCAGCCTGGCAGTCTAGTACTGAATATGCTGACAGAATCTGGTCTCTAACTTCCATTTCTTCATCAAATTCATATGAAGTTTGCCTAAGCACTGGATTCTTGACAAGCCTCTTCTTGATTGTAGTCAAATACTGTCCATAGGCAGTCTCATCTTCCCTGTCGGGAATTTCAAGAGGCTTTCTAAGCTTCATGAAACCTATCAAGGGCATGGCAAATATACCAAAGAAAAATATGGCAAGAAGTCCTGTTACTATCCTTCCAAGGGTTATGTTCACTGCTGATGTGACTATGAAGACGCTATGAAGCTGGTTTATAACTATTACTGCAAGGAGTACTATGAATCCGGTTCCCACCCATGCAGCTGTTCTTTTAATCGTTTTTTCCATAATATCAGTCCTTTCTCTCTATATGTTTATTATATAACCAAAAGCAAGTAAAATAAAGACAGGAAAAAAAATAGACCCCAATCAAGGGCCTATTTAATATTCTATGTCTATTCTTAAGTGTCAGTTATATAATCATGATGTCATTACTCTATTGTCTAATTGATTCACAAGTTTAATGTTTGATATATATTTGAAGCGTCCGATCATTAAGTAATTATGCGACTGTCTAATTCCACATATCTTCAATTCATCTGCCATATATTAACTATATGATAAATATTAGAAACGCCAAGGGAAATATTATTCTATATTACTGATTCATTGCCTTAAGCTGTGCTGTAAACTCAGGAACAAGCTTGTTCAAGTCTCCTATAAGACTAAGGTCAGCTACTCCGTGTATAGGTGCATCCGCATCCTTGTTTATTGCTATTACATACTCACTATCCTGCATTCCCGCAAGGTGCTGGATAGCTCCTGATATTCCACAAGCCACATAAACCAAAGGTCTAACAGTTTTACCAGTTTGTCCAACCTGAAGGTCATGATCCAACCAACCATTATCTATTGTAGCTCTTGAACCTGCTACAGTACCGCCTAGAGCATCTGCCAGTTCCTTAAGAAGTTCAAAGTTTTCAGCACTTCCTACTCCTCTACCACCTGAAACTATGAATTCTGCTTCAGTAAGGTCAACTGTGTCCTTAAGCTCTTTAATAACTTCTAGAACCTTTATTCTGTCAACACTGTCAGAGAAATCTGCCAATCTCTTGTCTACTTTTGCTGCATCTACTCTTGAGTCGTCCTTGGCAGACATGTCGAATACACCAGGTCTAACTGTAGCCATTTGAGGTCTGTGGTCTGTACACATGATTGTAGCCATAAGATTTCCACCGAATGCAGGTCTTGTCATCATAAGATTTCCAGTCTCTTCTTCAGTAGCAAGGGCCGTACAGTCTGCTGTAAGTCCAGTTCCAACTCTTGCAGCTATTCTAGGTCCCAGGTCTCTTCCAAGATAAGTAGCTCCAACAAGCATCATACCTGGCTTGTCTTTTTCTATAAGCTCGCAAATTGCTTCAGTAAAGGCATCAGTTGTGAAGTGAGCAAGTTTCTCATCTTCAACATATATAACCTTGTCTGCTCCGTAAGCAAGAAGTTCCTTTGCTGAATCTTCCATATTATTTCCAAGCAATACTGCTGTAAGTTCTTCATTAAGACCGTCAGCTATCTCTCTAGCCTTTCCAAGAAGCTCAAGTCCTATTTTTTGTAATTCTCCATCTCTTTGTTCGGCGTATACCCATACACCTTTATATTCATTTATATTCATTTTCGAAACCTCCACCTTAAATATAGTGCTTTTCTTTAAGCTTTGAAAGTGCAACCGCCGCTGCATCCTTAGCAGGCAATTCTATAAGTTCTCCTGCTCCCTTAGTTTCCTTGGTCCAAGTTTTCTTAACCTTTGTAGGTGATCCTTTAAGTCCAAGGTGGTCAGGGTTTACATCGATGTCACTTGCATTCCACATTGTTACTTCCTTGTCGTATGCAGTGAAGATGTTTTTCATCTGCATGTATCTTGGCTCATTAAGTGAGTCGATTGCTGTCAAAAGACATGGAGTCTGGATTTCAAGTATTTCGTATCCGTCTTCAAGAGCCTTTCTTATTTTAAGGCTTTTTCCTTCAACTTCTACATTCTCAACATAAGTTACCTGTGGAAGTCCAAGACTTTCTGCGATTCCAGGTCCAACCTGTGCAGTATCTCCATCGATTGCCTGTCTTCCTGCCATTACTATATCATAGTCAAGCTTTGCTATGGCACCTGCAAGAGTTCTTGATGTTGCAAGAGTGTCAGATCCAGCAAAAGCTCTGTCTGAAATAAGTATTGCATCATCTGCTCCCATTGCTATTGCTTCCTTAAGTGCAACTTCAGCCTGAGGTGGTCCCATTGTTATTACTGTTACATTTGCACCGTGCTTGTCCTTAAGGGCCAAAGCCTCTTCGATTGCATTCTTGTCATCCGGGTTGATTATTGATGGAACTCCGTCTCTGATAAGGGTTCCTTTAACCGGATCTATCTTTACTTCATTTGTATCTGGTACTTGTTTTACACAAACAACTATATTCATCTCTTTATTCCTCCCAATTATCTAAACATGTTTCCTGAGATAACCATTCTCATAACTTCGTTTGTTCCTTCGTAAATCTGAGTGATTTTTGAATCTCTCATCATTCTCTCCATTGGATAGTCCTTGATAAATCCGTATCCACCCATCATCTGTACACAGTTTGTTGTTACATCCATTGCACAATCAGATGCTACCATCTTGGCCATTGCAGCAGATTCACCATATGGTCTTCCATCATTCTTATCCATTGCAGCCTTGTATACCAGGTATCTTGCCTGCTCAATTTTAGCCTTCATATCCGCCATTCTGAATTGAAGATACTGGAATTTATGAATTGGTCTTCCAAACTGCTTTCTTTCCTTCATATATTCTACTGCATAATCAAATGCACCTTCAGCTATACCAAGAGCCTGTGCAGCAACACCGATTCTTCCACCGTCAAGAGTTTTCATTGCTATTCCGAATCCTCTTCCTTCCTTGCCCATTAGGTTCTCAGCAGGAACGATGCAGTCTTCCATTACGATTTCTCCGACCTGTGCAGATCTTATTCCCATCTTGTCTTCAATATTACCTATTGAAATTCCCGGGAAGTCCTTTTCCACGATAAATGCAGATAATCCTTTTGTTCCTTTTGTTCTGTCAGTCATTGCGAATATTACAAAGATATCAGCTATTGGACTGTTTGTTATGAAACATTTTTGTCCGTTTAGTATGTAATTGTCTCCATCCTTTACAGCTACCGTTCTTACTCCTGCCGCATCTGTTCCTGCACCAGGCTCAGTAAGTCCGAATGACCCTATATGTTCTCCCGAGCAAAGCTTAGGAAGATATTTCTTTTTCTGTTCTTCAGATCCATATGCATTAATTGCACCCATATTAAGTGAAGTCTGTACCGAATATGATATACCTACAGAAGCATCCACCTTTGAAATTTCCTCTACTGCAAGAGCATATGAAAGATAGTCTCCACCGGCTCCTTCATAATCAGTCGCAAAAGGCATACCCAAAAGTCCTATTTCACCCATTTTCTTAAACTTGTCTACTGGGAAAGTACATGTCTGGTCAGCTTCGGCTGCTTGTGGCTCCAATTCAATTTGTGCAAATTCTTTTACTGTTTGAACAACCAACTTGTGTTCTTTACTTAGTTCAAAATTCATTTTTTCCTCCTGTGTGAATCAAACATAATTACTATTTAATGTGATTTAATGATAATATATTGTTAAAGAATGTACAATATCGCACTTTTTAGTTATTATGTACCAAAATAGATATATAGTTACCAAAAGGGTACTTAGTCACAATTTCCATACACAAACCACAAAACCGTTATCCATCAACACTTATATCCATCATTCAAAAAAATTGAGTAATTTCTCCTCCTGTTTTAGGCTAAAAAAATCATCAATTTTCAAAAAAAATTTATTGTGATTTTCTTTTAAAAAATGGGAAAAAAACGAGAAAATTTCGTTATTTTTTTATCATTTATTAATTCATTATTGACTTACTCCTGCAGAGCAAGTCATCTTAACACGCCTCCGTGCTTTATAAATTTCATACAAGAAATAAGCTACGCACTCCTCAAAGGTTCAAAAAAACACATGCAAAAAGACCTACCCTGTCTGGATAAGTCTAACTATGCTTCCATATTATTCATTCTTTTACCATATGAAGTTGATCATTTCAACAAGTTTATCATTGTCCCTTATTATTATGTCGCTTTTCTCCATTTCAATGATTCCCTCGTCCTTGAGCTTGTTCATAGCTATGGACAGGGTAGACCTTGAACATGAAAGATATTTGGCGAAGTTTGTAAGGGACTGTACATTTCTGATTCTGGCCCCATTGAAGGAATCCCCTTCCTCCATGACTGCAAACCTTACTAGAGTGCTTGCAAGCTTTCCCCTGAAGTCGTTGAAGTTGTCGTCGGCCAGTTTCAGCATGAGTATCCTGTACTTTCTGATTGTACTGTGCATGAAATACTTGTAGAGTCTTGGATTTTTTTCGATTTCACTGTCCATAACCATCCTGGGCACTATGGATATTTCAGTGTCCTTGGTCATGACTGTACTGACAGCACAGCTTTCATTTCCATCGAAATAGTCCATTTCTCCAAATATTGTTCCAGGAGACAGCATGAAAAGCGTTATCTGTCTTCCATCTTCACTGAAGAGCTCCTGGATCACCTTACCCTTTACCACTATATATATCTTGTCAGGTGATAGTTCTATTATTTTACCCTTGGCATACTTTCCTATAATACCCTTGGATGAAAGGTCATTGAGAAAATATCCGATCATTTCATCCTGCAATTCTCTATTGAATAGTTCCTTAAGCATGTCAAAGCTCCTCCGTAATAATCATATTGCACAGCTGCTTTGTATTAGATATCACCGCAGCATAGCTACTTTGTTTAATTATATCAGAAGAGGTCGTTGATTTTAAAGTTTAATATCTTATCAAATCACTGTTTTTTATGTCAGTTACGAACATGTATCCGGGACCATGGGTTATGGCAAAGGGAATCTTGCTCTGTCTCAATGCATTCTGTGGAGTCACACCACAAGCCCAAAATACTGGAAGCTCGTCCTCTTCTATTCCCACAAAGTCGCCGTAGTCAGGCTTTGTAATATCCTCTATGCCAATGTCGGCAGGATTTCCTATATGGATAGGAGCTCCGTGAACCTGTGAAAATCTTGAGGTTATCATTACAGCCTTGGTGATATCTCTGGCCTTTATAGGTCTCATTGACACTACGGTATTTCCGCTAAATACACCGCTGTCCTCCAGCTTGATGTTAGTATCATACATAGCAACATTAGCACCCTTCTCCATATGAGGAATTTTTATTCCTTCCTTGACAAGCTCCGACTCGAAAGTGAAACTGCATCCAATTATGAAGGATACCAAATCATCCCTGTAGTAGTCTTCCGCATTATCTACATTGGACACCAGTTGTCCATTTTCATATATATTGTAATTTCCTATGTCGGTATAAATATTTGACCCTGCAGCTATCTTTTCAAAATTCTTCTGACCAGGGTCAGATACATAAAGAAGGGGACAAGGCTTTGGATTTCTGTATGCAAAGAGTAGAAAGTCATAGGCATACTCCTTGGGCAGGATAACAAGGTTTCCCTGGGCATAGCCTGCAGCAACTCCCGATGTGGGCATCATGAATTCCCTGTCTCTTATAAGCTTCCTTATTGTTTCCGGTGATGCTTTGGAATAGTCCATTCTATACCTCCACTGCTTTTACATTGTATGTTTTGTTGTTGAAACTGAGAGTAAACCTTCTCACTTCATTGACATCATACCAGCCATAATCAAGGCTTTCCTTCCATTGGCTGATCTTTACATTGACATCCTTCCATATTTCTATGGCTTCATCTACTGTAACTGCTACAAATTCAACTGTTTCCTGAGGTTTTTTCTGTGCCAGATAGGGCAAATCCGACTGGATAACCTGTCCTATCTTGGTATATCCTCCTGTGGTCTGCCTGTCCGCCATCATTACTATAGGCTGTCCATTACCGGGAATCTGAATTGCTCCATAGTTTATTCCTCCCGATATAATGTCTCCGTCAGTGACATGGTCAACTGATTGACCTGAAAAGCGGTAACCCATTCTATCTGAATCATTCTGCATGGTATATGTTGACTTGAGGAAAGTCCTTATGCCTTCCTCTGTAAATCTGTTCTTCTCATTTCCGTAAACAAACCTTATCTTTCTTGGGTAAAAAAGCAGGTCCTTTATTTCTTTACTTACCTCTACAAGTTTAGACATGGAAATCTCGAAGTCTGGAAAGTCAAGACAGTCTCCGTCTTTCAAGATCCTGCCTTGGTATCCTCCTATGGATGCCCTTAAATATGTGGAAGAAGATCCCATTATTCTGGGTATGTCGAATCCTCCCCTGACAGCCATATATGAATACTTGCCGTATCTGCAGAATCCACTGTCAAGGATGTCTCCCTTGTTTACAAACAAGGTCCTGTCTATCCATACAGGTCTTCCATTGACTGTGAAGTCCATGTCACATCCGGAAATCGCTATTATTGCATCTGACTGGAATTCGATTTTATCTCCCTTTACAGTCATCTCAAGGCAAGGAGCATTTTCATCATTTCCTACCAGTATGTTGGCTAATCTGAAAGACAAGAGGTCCATGGCTCCCGAAACGGAAATACCATCCGACTGATGTCCATACCTGCCCTTGTCCTGGATTGTTGAAAACATACCTTTTTTTATTATCTTCATACTAGCCATGATCCACCTCCGAACTTCTTGCCAGCTTTTCATAGTCTTGGGCAGATATGCTTACATATTTGATATACTGGCCTGACTTGATCATTACAGGATCTTCCCTGTAGGGATCGAAAAGCTTAAGTGGAGTACGTCCTATTATCTGCCATCCTCCTGGACTTTCAATGGGATACACTCCCGTCTGTGAACCTGCTATTCCTACTGAACCTGCAGGGAGTTTGCTTCTAGGCTCCTTTTTTCTGGGTGTAGCCAGTGATTCGTCCATTCCACCAAGGTATGGAAATCCAGGTGTGAAACCTACCATATATACAAGGTATTCCGGGGCCGTATGTCTTTTAATAAGCTCTTCCCTGGAAATATTGTGAATTTGGCACACTTCTTCAATATCAAGTCCGTAAGGCTCCTCATAACATACTGGAATCTCAACTACATCCCTTTGATCATCCTTATCAGCAGAAGTCTGGGATAGAATTTCCTCTATCTCTTGAACAAGTTTTCTATAGTCATTCTTAAGACAGTCATAGCCTACAGTCACAGTATGGTAGGCAGGTATAATATCAACTATACGGTCTGCCATCTTTTCACTGATCTCCCTTGTGACATAACGTATCTGCCTGTTGATTTCTTGGCTTATTTGGGCCGGATATTCAATAATTATGGAATTGTCGCTTACTACCATTATTTTTGCTTTCATTTCTTCACCTTCTATGCAGAAATTTCAAATCCTATGCTTTCAAGCCTTTGCCTTAGTGTCATCACAAAAGTGAGAGCCTCATCATTGTCTCCATGGACACATACGGTATCAGCCTTTATTTTCACAATATTGCCACTTGCACTTTCAACTTGGCCCAGCTCTACCATCCTTGCAATCCTGTCGGCACAGTTTTCAGCACCTTTTACAAAAGCTCCCGGCTGACTTCTTGGGACCAGGACCCCTTGGTCTGTATATCCCCTGTCTGCAAAAACTTCATTCTTGAAGCTTAGTCCTATTGCTTTTGCCGCCTTTTCCGTTTCCGAATTTGGAAGTCCAAATAGTATGAGGTCAGGGTCAATGGACTTTACAGCCTTGACTATAGCCTGAGAAAGTGCTTCATCCTTTGCCGCCATATTATAAAGAGCTCCATGAGCCTTGACATGGTTGAGCCTACCTCCCCTGGATTCAACAAAGGCCTTCAAGGCTCCCACCTGATAAATTACATAGTTTTTCGCTTCCTGACCGGAAATGCTCATGTTTCTTCTACCAAAGCCCATTATGTCGGGAAGTCCAGGATGAGCTCCGATTTTAACATTATTCTCCATTGCCATTTCAACAGTTCTGTCCATAACCATGGGATCTCCTGCATGAAATCCGCAGGCTATATTTACTGAAGACACAAATTTAAGTATTTGCCTGTCCATTCCTAGCTTGTATGCACCAAAGCTTTCACCAAGGTCGCTGTTAAGATCTATCTTCATCATACACCTCGCAATATTATTATCTATTTATATTATTTTCATTTCAAATATCCAATAATTCATTATACTTCAACTTTCAGAACATTTACAATCACAAAAGCGGTTTTACCGCATCAACGATGCAAAATACACTATCATGCTCATTCAACAACTCAAGTAGTAAAAGGAGGTGGAATCAGGTCCACCTCCTCTAAGTCTTCTACATCAATCCAAATACTTTGGCAAGACTCTTAAGTCCAAGACCGATTGCTACGAGAACAACCATGAATCCCAAAACGTTGGATGTCTTTGAATTTACATATTCCTCAAGTCTGTTCTTGTTGTTCATTACATAGAGAAGGAATATTGCAACTATTGGAAGCATGATTCCATTTGCCGCCTGGGCGAAGATTATTGCACTTAGAGGCTTAAGTCCGATTGCAGAGAATACTATTCCTATGCCCAGAACTACCATCCATATTGTTCTGAATTTCTTGTCCTTCATATTCTGATCCCATCCAAGGGCACCTGCAGTTGCATATGCTGCCGCAAGAGGAGCTGTAACTGCCGATGACAGTCCTGCGCTGAAAAGACCCAGTGCAAATATGTTCTTGGCCCATGAACCAAGAAGGGGTTCAAGCTGCTGTGCCATTTCCCCTGCATTGGAAATTGCTATTCCAGTACCGAAAAATGCTGCAGATGCAGTTATTATTACAGACATGGATATGAGTCCTCCAAGAATCATTGAAACCATGATGTCAGCCTTTGATTCCTTGATTCCCGATGCATCCTTCCATCTTTCCTGTACTGCCGATGAATGAAGGAATAGATTATATGGTACAACTGTTGTTCCTATAAGTGCTATTACTATGAATACTGATCCTTCAGGTACTGAAGGTATAAGACCTTGTGCTATCATTCCAATGTCCGGCTTTACTATGATTGCTGTTGTTATGAATATACAGCTCATTGTTACAACAAGTCCTACCAGGAACTTTTCAACAAGCTTGTAGGATCCTGTATAAAGAAGTGCAAATGCACCGATTCCCATCAATGGTCCCCAGATGTTCATTGATATTCCGGTTACTGCTTGAAGTCCAAGTGCTCCACCCAGGATGTTTCCTGTTTCATATGCGGCACAACCTATTCCAATTGCCGATATTACAAGGAAGATACTTACATATTTCATTACAGGATTGTCAAACTGTTCCCTCAATGCATCTCCAAGACCCTTCCTTGTTACGATTCCAAGTCTTGCGGACATTTCCTGGAGAACTATAGTTGCAAATACTGAAAATACCATTGCCCATAGCAGTGCATACCCGTAGTTGGCTCCTGCCAGTGATGCAGTTGTTACTGTTCCCGGTCCAATAAAGGCCGCTGTTACCACCGCTGCCGGTCCCATTGTCCTCAGTTTTGCCATAAATCCCTTTGATGATTTTTGTTCACCTTGGTTCATTTTTGAACTCTTTCTAATACTCATCTTTTCCTCCTTAGAGTGTTTTTCTTAACGGTCAGGAAAATTCACATTATTGGTAAAACACCAGTGTTTCATGGTGTTTTACATATCAAAAATTTCCTGAGTAGCCAGAATGTTTATTCCATTTTTATATACTATCTATTAAAGCAATTACCGTGCCAAGATGGAGGATTTATATAGTTTCAGCAAATACAAAGACAGTTTACATTTAGATAAAGCCTTGTATTTCAATATCTTCAAGCATTATATATAAAGAAAAACACTTTCAAATCAAAAATAAAAAGCGCTGAAAATCATTAGAATTTTCAACGCTTTGTGTGATTGCGCACATATTTTTTGTTCGTTTTCGCACATTCTTGCGAATCCGCACAGAACAATCATTATTTTCCTATTCAGCTCCTTCAATTCAAGCTGTATTTCTCCAACCTTCTCATAAGAGCATACCTTGACATATTAAGAAGATCAGCAGCCTTGGATACATTGCTGTTTGACGACTTCATAGCTTCTGTAATGTATCCTTTCTCTATCCTTGCAACTTCAATTTCGAGGTCAAAGCCTTCTGACAAGTCGAAGTTACCGCTTCCCTTCTTTATATCGTCATCCACCTCGCTGAACATGGTGAAGTCGGAATCCTTAAGGACCCTGTCGGAAGACAGTATGCAGAGCCTCTCTATTATATTGCTAAGCTCCCTAACGTTGCCTGGCCACTTGTATTTGCCTGCAGCTTCAATGAAGGAATCGGAAGCTTGGATTTTCTTTCCAAATTTTATGGAATACATTTTAAGAAAATGGTTTATGAGGAGTCCCAGGTCTTCAAGTCTTTCCCTGAGAGGTGGTATATTGACGGGAAAAACATTAAGCCTGTAGTAAAGGTCCTCCCTGAACTCCCCTTCCTTGATGGCTTCCTCAAGGTCCTTGTTTGTAGCTGCTATTACCCTTACATCTACGGGAATCTCCTTTACACTGCCCACCCTCATGAGCTTCTTGCTCTCCAGAACTCTCAAGAGTTTTGCCTGTACCTCCGTGGATATCTCTCCTATCTCGTCAAGGAAGATGGTTCCCTGGCTTGCAGCTTCTATTAGACCTATCTTTTCCCTGTCGGCTCCTGTAAAGGCTCCCTTGACATAACCGAATAGCTCGCTTTCCACAAGGTTTGAAGGAAGGGCTGCACAGTTTATCTTGACATAGGGTTTGTCGGATCTTGGGCTGTTGGTGTATACATATTCCGCAGCAAGCTCCTTGCCTGTTCCCGACTCTCCCCTTATGAGAACTGTGACGTCATTCATGCGGGCTACCTTAAAGAGGTCGTCAAGCATTGTTTTTATTACTGGGGACTCCCCTATAAACTTCACCTTGTTAAGCTGCTTTTCCTTTTCATGGAGATAGATCTTGTTCTTCATTATCTTCATGTCAAGAGCCTTGTCTATTATGAATTGAAGCTCATCAAGGTCAAAGGGCTTGTTGAGAAAGTCGAATACTCCCTTCTTGACGGCTGTGACGGCTGACTTAATATCTCCGTAGGCCGTAAGTATTATTATCTGCACATTGGGGTTTGTTTCCCTTAGATTCTCTATAAGGTCAAGTCCATTTTCGAAACCAAGATTGAGATCAAGTATTATAAGGTCAGGAGTGAAGTCCTGATTTAGCTCATAGGCTTCCTTTGAATTTTTTGCTGCTTGCACTTCATGGCCGAAATCCTTTAATCCTTCCTTAAGGGTCAACCTTATGCTGGCTTCGTCGTCTATTATCAGTATTCTACTCATTTTCAGTCACCTCTAATTTAAGCTTCACTTCTGTTCCCTTTCCATGAATGCTATCTATTGCAATCTTTCCATTGTTTTCATTTACAAGCTTGCTTACAACAGAGAGGCCAAGTCCCACACCTTTCTTGTATGATGTAAAGAAGGGGTCAAATATCTTGTCCATGTCTTCCTTCTTTATTCCTCTTCCATTATCTGCAAAAACTATGTTCAAATATTTATTGCCATGGGGCCCCCTTGAATTGGACAAGGTCACCTTTAGATTCTTTTGGTCCTTGTTCATGGCATTCAGTGCATTTGATAGGATGTTGATGAATATTTGCTTGAGCTGGTTGGGGTCACATGACCCTTCCACAGTCTCAGACCTGTCGTCAATTTCAACTTTGACATTCATGCTTGCCATGCTATCCTTGTAAAGGTCCATGCTGGATTCAAGGACTTCCCTGTAGCTGCATTTGACCTTGGTGGCCTTTCCAGGCTTTGAATAGTTGAGTATGTCGTTTATAAGAAGGTTGAGCCTGTCCACCTCACCTATGAGGGTGTCATATATTTCAAGAGAGGACTGGTCCTCCTTGTTCCTTTTCTGCAGTACCTGCATGCCAGCTCTTATACCCGACAGTGGATTCCTTATTTCATGGGCAAGACTTGCAGCTACGTTACCAAGGGATGAAAGCTTGTTCATATGGTCCATCCTGCTTTCCATTTCCTTTCTCCTGGTAATATCGTATATACTGACTATGGTACCAAAATCAGGGATAACAGTCCTTGCCACATCCAGATAAAGGTCATTTCCATCGAAATCCTCAAATATATACACTTCGTTTTCTTCCACAGTCTTGATGAATTCATCAAGTTTCAAGGATGTGTTTTTCTCCACAGGGTCAAGAGTCATGAATCCATCTCCCAACTTATTGTTCTTGTATACCTGGTCATTGTCATCTATTAGAAACAAGGCTATTGGAGCATCTGCAATTATCTTTTCATTTACATCCCTTAAATATTCAATCTTTTCGGTTTTCCTATTTATTGTATTCATCATCTTCTTGAATGAATTAGCAAGAAGTCCAAGTTCGTCCTTTCTGTAGGATTCTTCAAAGCTTATATATCTTCCTTCCTCAATCTCCCTACATGTCCTGGTAAGCTTCTTTATTGGCTTGGATATGTTGAAGGCAAGGATAATGATGATCTGGGCAGCTGCCAGCATGGATACTATTGCTATGAGTATTGAATTCTTCTGAAAGTAAAAAAGCTCCCTTGAAAATATCTTCTTGTCGTATTTCAATACTATATACTTGTTGTCATTGGTTTTTCCATAGGATATTATCTGATCATCAGTTACAACATGACCCCATCCTTTCTCTGAAGGAGAAAAACCCTGGCCGGCAACTATATCCAGTTGGTATATATCTTCATCTATTTTTATATATTCCAGACTTCCACCCTTTTCTTCATATATTACCTTGATGTTTTCCATCATTTGGTCCATATGGTCTACCTGTCTTTCAGACAACATCTGATAGGCACTGTAATATGAAGTTATGCCAAGGGCTATGATGGGCAATACCACAAGGACCAGGAGGGGATAAAGTATTTTATTCTCTATATCAAGCTTTATCTTCATACAAGTCCCCCAGATATGTAAACAGAATAAAAAACACAAATGCTGCAAAAAACGATGGAATGACAGGGTGGATACTGTAACTTATATTGAAAAATCCCTGTGTCTGCAAGAGATAGAACATTACCACCAGGCCGGCAACTATTGATGCCGTAACACCATAGACATTTGCCTTCTTCCATATGCTTCCACCGTAAATGGGTATGAAAAATGTTATGGAATAGATTGACCAGATTATTGATCCATAGGTCAGAAGACTGGACGGCGGAGTAAATGAAAGGGCCAAACTTGCAGTGGCTGCCCCAACTATTACCAGTCTGGACAGATTAAGTAGCCTGTCCTGTCTTATGGGCTTTTTATATATAAAGGGAACTATGTCCATCATAAATCCACTTGATAGTATGAGAAGCTGTGAATTTATGGTTGATATAGCAGCAGCCGCTATTCCTATAAGTATCAATCCGCTTAGTTTTGAATATATTGCATTGTTTATTAGATATGAATAGATTTCATCAGCAGGCACCTTGCCGTATATTTCAGGAGCCAGTACTCTTCCTCCCATTCCTGCAATGGCAAGTAGAGAATACAAGACTGCAAGTATGAATACGGAATATACTATCATCTTCTTTGCAGTCAATGATGTATTTGTAGATGATATCCTTGTTAGATACTGTGGATTCACTGCCAGACCAAGTCCCCATGCTACTGAAGTGGTAATGATTATGACTGCAGGCGTATTGAATTCCATTATGTTCTTCAGCTCGCCAAAATCCATTTGGGAGGCCATTATATTCACTTGTGAAATGGAGTCAAAATTGCGAACTACAAGAAAAGCCGTTATTACTACTCCAAGAGTTGAAATAATAATGTTGAGAGTATCAGTTTTGACTACTGAAAAGAATCCTCCATAGGTGGTATAGACTATGAAAAGGAATACCATGAGTATGGACATTGTATAGCTGATGTCCAGAAGCCTTGAAACAACTATGCCGAATCCTGTTATCTGGATTATTATATACATTATATAACAGAATATTATAGTCAGTCCTCCAAAAGCCTGGAGTCCCTTGGATCCATATCTCTTGCTGAAATATTCAGGAATGGTTATAAGGTCGTATTTTCTCAATGGATCAACGATGACAACCAGAAGACCTGCACCAAAAAACCAGCCTACAACGGACATGAGTATGACTTCGTAGCCTGAATAGTATACGGAACCTGTGAATCCCACCATGGAGGCAACACTGAACCAGGTTGCTGTGAAGGTGAATATGGATGGCATTAACTTCATTGACTTTCCGCCTAGAAAAAAGTCTTCCACAGTTTCAGTTTTTTTGAGTCCTCCCTTTCCGGCTACAAGAATAAGCAGTGAATATATGGAAAAGGATATGAGATAGATCATTATCTTATCCATTTTATTTCTTCTCCGTGTATTTCATGAGCAAATATGGAGTAAGGGCGGATAAAATAAATAGTCCGAATATTATTATAAATGATTTACTGGGTATGCCGATAATCATATAGTCCTCCTAATCTATGTAGTCATATATAAATTATATTATCATTTGCTTTTATAATCAATTGCATAAACTTATATAAGAATAACAAAGCAGCTTCACCGCGTCATACATGTGAGCAGTGCAGTCCGCGTAGAATATCTACCTTATGTGCCTAATAGCAAGTTTTCAAGAGATTAAGCATTCTTAACTTTCTTACGCTAAAACAAAGTGAATAAAAATATGCTCCTCTTTAAGATAACAGTTTTATTTAATACTGTCTACCTCAAAGGGAGCATATAATCCGTAAACTAGTCCGTAAACGGAACTCTACTGATTCCTATTTACTTTTATCAGCAGATTTTCCCTGCTGTCACCTTTATATCCATTTCCGTCACTGCCACTGTATGGACAATTGATTCCAGAGCCTTTGTTATTAGGTCTAGAGGCATGCTTGGAGTGTTTGCCTTGTCAAGAACCTGTTCCGGCAGGAAGGGAACATGTACGAATCCTCCCCTTACTCCAGGATACTTCTTGTCTATGAGATACATTACTCCGTATAGTAGGTTGTTGCATACATAAGTACCTGCAGTATTTGAAACCGATGCAGGAATATTGATTTCCCTCAGTTTTTCAACAATCGTCTTTATTGGAAGGTTTGAAAAATATGCATTTTCTCCATCTTCATATATGACTTCGTCAATGGGCTGGTTTCCATCATTATCGGAAATCCTTGCATCATCCATATTAATGCCGACCCTTTCTATGGTAATGTCCGACCTTCCTCCTGCCTGACCTATGCAGATTACCGCATCGGGCTCTATATTATTCATTGCATCCTCCAGCACTTGGATTGCCTTTCCGAATACAACTGGTATTTCCTTGATGAAAAGTTCTATATCTTCATTGTTGTTCTTTATTCTTTTGACTGCTTCGTATGACGGATTTACGGATTCTTTTCCGAAGGGGTCAAAGCCGGTAACTAAAATCTTCATATTTATCTCCTCGTGTCCTAATTATATATATGTCATCCTAGCCAAGGATGTGAATGAGCACTATCTGGAATGTAAGTATGCCAAGGGCAACGGGCAGCTGCTTCTTGATTACTCCATATTTGTCCTTCATGTCCAGAAGGGCTACAGGTACAATGTTGAAGTTTGCCGCCATTGGAGTCATAAGTGTTCCACAGTATCCACTTGTCAGTGCCAGAATTCCAACTATGCTTGGGTCAAGTCCTGTGGATATTACAAAGGGTACTCCAATACCAGTAGTAATGACTGCAAAGGCTGCAAAGGCATTACCCATTATCATAGTAAAGAGCGCCATTCCCACACAGTATGCTATTATTCCAGCTGTTAAATTGTCTGCAGGAATGATTGCACCGACGCCTCCTGCTATGACTTCTCCAACTCCCGCTGCAGTGAATATTGCTCCAAGAGCCGTAAGAAGCTGTGGAAGCATGGATATGGGTCCAACTGCCTCGAGAAGTCTGCTTCCCTCTACTCCAAGTTCCTTTGGACTGTCCTTTGTCATAATGAGGATTATTGCTGCAGCCAGTATTGTACCTACACCCAGTCCTACCAGAGCACCAAGTGATGGAATGAACTTTGCGAAAACAAGGGCAACAAGTCCTATTGTCATTGCTGGAACAAAGAGCTTCAAACCGAATTTATGAGACATCTTGTACTTGTATTCTTCACTGGCATAGTTTCCTCCACCTATCTTAACCTTGTTGAACATTGCAGGCAAGGCCATTATTACTACGATTATACCGGATACCATACTTGGAAGCCATTTTCCAAGACACAGTACGGTTCCAAGAGCAAGCCAGAATACTGCTGTAGCCCCTTTTGAATCTTGTTCCTTATCACTTAAGGATTTAATTCCCACATATAGCGCTATCAAACCACATAATATATAAAATAGTTCAAGTAAATTTCCTTTCATTTTGACCTCCTCGTCATATTGACTTTTTTATTTTATTATTGCCATTGTCTTTGTATTTAGCCATGATTTTCTTGTCCTTTATGAGGAACAATATACATGCCAGTAGTACTGCCGCAACAGCAACAGGAATTTCAGCCTGTACGCATTTAATGGGTGTCACCTCGTATCCAAGAGGATCCAGAGTTCCCTTTACAAGAAGTATTCCTGCTCCTGCTACGAAAAGCACCTGGCCGAAGAACCATGTAATGTTTTCTATGGCACCGCACATTCCCTTTATATCCTCATCATCCTCTTCTGTAGGCTCATTGCCTGTTTCCTCTATTGCACCTACAGCCATGGGATAAACTACCGGTCTTACAAAGCCTGCAACACCACCGAAGCTTACATTGAAAGCTGCGAATATGGTTCTGAATACAGCATAGGCTGCAATAACCTTTCCGGGAGTAGCATTCCTAATCTTGCCTATGGCCTTGGCAGCGGACTGCTTCATTCCATTTCTTTCAAGTACTCCAATTACCGGTATTATCATGATAAACATTGCCATGTATCTGGTGTTTACAAATGTTTTCCCAAGCAGTGTAAGGAATTCAGCAACCGACATACCCCCAACCAGTGA
Source organism: uncultured Clostridia bacterium (assembly GCA_964523535.1). GTDB lineage: Bacteria > Bacillota > Clostridia > Tissierellales > Dethiosulfatibacteraceae > Dethiosulfatibacter. Next base: position 7,891 of record CAZFYP010000006.1, on the reverse strand, counting down.
GCTTATGAAACCTGCTGCCATTACAATTGCAATTGAATTGAATCTTAGTGCAAAGCCTATAATTACTATTAATACTCCAATAAGTTTTATCATCTTGTCCTCCTCAATAAATATATTTCTCTTTGGCTTGATACAAGTATAGAATAAAAACTTTCAAAAAAACGTTGTCCAGAAAACACTTTCTTGAAAAAAATAATAGTATAATAGCTTTAGTAATATTGGAAAAAAGTAAAATTTCAACCAAAGGGTATGACACAAATAGTTGACAACTATGCATATTTTTGATTTTTATATGCAATTCATGGAGGATATACAATGGAAAGAATATTGAAAAAAATAGTAGAAAGAAATATAAAGGATATAGGTCTGGGAGAAAAAGCTTCCTACATTCCCGAGCTTAAAAATGTTCCAGACAATCTTGGAATAGCAATCAGCACGGAAGATGGAATATTTTCATGGGGAAATGCAGACTACAGATTCACCTTCCAAAGTATGTCAAAGATATTGATGCTCATGCTGGCTTTGGAAGACAATGGATTTGACTATGTCTTCAACCATGTGGGACTGGAACCTTCTGGAGATTCCTTCAACTCAATATCAAAGCTTGACTTCAACAATATCATAAAACCCTACAACCCCTTCATAAATGCAGGGGCAATACTAACTGCATCAATGATACAAGGAAACTCTTATGAAGAAAAGCTTTCAAAAGTAAAAGACCTTGCAGAGTGCATATTCATGAGAAATGACATAGGATTCAATGACGGAGTATACACTTCTGAAAGGGACAATGCAAACCGAAACAGAGCCCTCGCCTATTTGCTTAACGAAAAGAAACTTCTTGAAGGAAATGTAGAAGAGATACTTGACCTGTATTTCAGAATCTGCTCCATGGAAGTTAGCTGCATAGACCTGGCCAAACTTGGACAACTACTGGCCTTTAACGATGAAAAATGTGGAATAGGTAAAAATTATCTTAGGATAATCAAGACACTAATGCTAACTTGTGGCATGTATGACTATTCAGGAGAATTTGCTGTAAAGATAGGCATACCATCCAAGAGTGGAGTCTCCGGTGGAATACTGTCAAGTGTTCCCGGTAAAATGGGAATTGGGGTATTTTCACCTAGACTTGACCATAAGGGAAATTCCATTCTCGGTGTAAGGATGATAGAAGAATTGAACAAGACATTTAATCTCAACATATTCAATTAAATCAAGTTCTTCTTACGTAAAAGATTAAAGTGAAAAGTGAACCTTTCGTTGATACAGTTTTGCTGGACAGGCTATTATAGTAAAAAAACCGCCGAAGCGGTTTTTTTTAGTATTTCCATAGATAATTGTCAACTTCCCAAGAATGAACTTTTTGATCATATTCTTTCCACTCTCTCAGTTTTGTATTGTAGAATATTTCATAAGCATGATCGCCTAAGGTTTCCTTTATCAAACTACTGCCCTTCATGTATTTTAAAGCTTCATAAAGATTGCTTGGATATTGTTCAATCTGTTTAAGTTTTTGCTCTTTCTTTGTCAAATTATAAATGTTGCTGTTGACCATTTCAGGGGGTTCAATCTTATTTTTAATTCCGTATAGGCCGGCTTTCAGCATAATAGCAAAAACCAGATAGGGATTTGCAGTAGGGTCAGGAGTCCTAAGTTCGACTCTGGTTCCCTTACCTCTTGCATTTGGTATTCTGATCAAGGCAGATCTATTGGAAAGTGACCATGCAATATTTGTTGGAGCTTCATAATCAGGAACCAACCTCTTATAGGAGTTAATAGTAGGATTGCAAATTGCTGCTATTTCTTTTGCATGTTCCAGTAATCCACCTACATAATACTCTGCAACGTTACTTAATTCTGAATCCTTATCTTTTTCATAAAATTTATTTTTACCTTTTGAATAAAGGGATTGATTACAATGCATGGCATTTCCACTCTCACCTGTAAAGGGTTTTGGAAGGAATGAAGCATATAAATCATGTTTGTGGGCAATATTCTTTACTATTTGCTTGAATGTCATCCACTTATCGGCAGTAGATAGTGCATCACCGTATTTGAAATCAATTTCATGCTGTCCAGGAGCAACTTCATGGTGAGATGCTTCAAGTTCAAAGCCAAATTCCTGCATTTTCAGAATTATTTCTCGTTTTGCATCCACTCCCTTGTCAAAAGGAGAATTATCAAAATAACCTGCTTTATCATGTATATCAAAAATTGGATTTCCGTCTACGTCCAGATTAAAAAGGAAAAATTCACCCTCTGGACCTACATTTAGACCATAACCCATTTCATCAGCTTCTTTAAGTGCTCTTTTCAATATATTTCTTGGACATCCCTCAAAAGGTTTTTTATCCTTGTCGTAAACATCGCAATAAATTTGAGCAACACCATATTCATTAGGCCTTAAGGGCACCGGTTGAAAAGTATCCAAGTCAGGAACAAGATACATATCGGACTCTTCAATCCTTCCAAATCCATCTACGGATGATCCATCAAACATAAGGTCACCATCTAAAGCCTTGTCAAGCTCCTCAGGAGTAATCTCCACATTCTTACCAAATCCAAAAATATCGGTAAAATTAAGTCTGATAAACTTGATATTCTTTTCCTTTACCTCTTCCTTTATCTCTCTCTTCTTCTTTTCAGTATTAATACTAAAATTTCCTACATCGTCATCGCTATTAATCATAATACCATCCTTTTTTTATATTTTTTCAAAAATAAAAGAGTTCAAAATATTTGAACTCTTTCAACAGTTAATAGTCTATCATCTTATGTATTTATTATCAAACTTACTAAGCTTACCCATAAATAGATGAGTATAACTTAATAGTAGTCTGTTCTACATATTCATTACATAACTCAAAAATACTCCATCATGCTCCCAATTACTGGTATATGATACCCTAAATCAAAAACTTATTTCATCAACTGGCAGATATCATTTGTGAACTCAACTGGATCTCCTATTGAAAGTCCTTCAATGAGAAGTGCCTGATTGTAAAGAAGCTTTGTATAGAGACCAAGTTTGTCCTTATCGTTTTCGAAAGCATCCTTTAGTGACTGGTATATTTCATGACCTGAATTGATTTCCAGGACCTTTTCTGCCTTTACTTCCTGTCCCATGGCATTTGGCATCTGGCTAAGGATTTTTTCCATCTCAACAGAAACTTCCCCTTCATTTGCTATACAAACAGGATGCTTCTTAAGTCTCTTGGAAATTCTAACTTCCTTGATCTTGTCTCCAAGTATGTCCTTCATGAAATCGAACATTTCCTTGCTTTCTTCATTGGCAGCTTCGATTTCCTTCTTTTCCTCTTCTGTTTCAATACCAAGATCATTGCTTGATACGGACTTGAACTCTTTTTCCTTGTATTTCATGAGCATCCTGATTGCGAATTCGTCTATATCTTCTGTAAAGTAGAGTATCTCATATCCCTTGTCAGCAACAAGCTCTGTCTGTGGCAACTTTTCAATCCTGTCATATGATTCACCAGTTGCATAGTATATGAACTTCTGTTCTTCAGGCATTCTTTCTACATATTCTCCAAGGGTCACCATTTTCTTTTCCTTTGAAGAATAGAACATAATAATGTCCTGAAGAATATCCTTGTCTGCTCCATAGTTGTCGTATATGCCGTATTTAAGTTGTCTGCCAAATGACTTGTAGAATTTATCGTAGTCTTCTCTATCATGCTTAAGCATTGATGCAAGTTCATTCTTTATCTTTGTCTTAATATTCTTTGCTATAAACTTAAGCTGTCTGTCGTGCTGTAGCAGTTCTCTTGAAATATTAAGCGACAAGTCCTCCGAGTCAACCATTCCCTTTACAAAGCTGAAATAGTCAGGAAGCAGGTCCTTGCACTTTTCCATTATTAATACTCCGCTTGAATAAAGCTCAAGACCCTTCTCGAATTCCTTTGAATAATAATCAAAAGGTGCACTTTCAGGTATGAACATTATTGCATCATATCTGATCATTCCATCAACACTTATATGAAGATGCTTAAGAGGCTTATCGAATCCGTAACGCTTCTCTGTATAGAAATTCTCATAGTCTTCATCTTGGAGCTCGTTCTTGTTCTTTCTCCAGATAGGAACCATGCTGTTTACAGTTTGCTCTTCAGTAATGTCCTCATACTCGTCTTCTGTACCTTCCTTAAGCTTGGTGTTTGTAACTTCCATCTTGATTGGGTATCTTACAAAATCCGAGTATTTCTTGACAATAGCCTGAAGTCTATATTGCTCAAGATAATCGTCATACTGGTCATCTTCTGTATTTTCCTTGATTTTAAGAATAATTTCACTACCTACGGAATCTTTCTCACATTCCTCTATAGTATATCCTGAAGTACCGTTTGACTCCCACTTGTATGCAGTATCTTCGCCAAGAGCTTTTGATATTACAGTAACATTGTCTGCAACCATGAAAGCAGAATAGAATCCCACTCCGAACTGTCCGATTATATCGTAACCATCCTTCAGGTTGTTGTCCTTCTTGAATGCAAGAGACCCACTCTTTGCTATGGTACCAAGATTGCTTTCAAGCTCTTCTTTTGTCATTCCAATGCCCGTATCGGAAACCTTTAGTATCCTGTTTTCCTTGTCTATATCCAGTTTTATATAATAGTTGTTCTTGTCAAATTCCAGATTTTCATCAGTAAGTGCCTTGTAATAGATTTTGTCTATTGCGTCACTTGAATTCGAAATAAGTTCCCTTAAAAATATCTCTCTATGAGTGTAGATTGAATTGATCATCATATCCAGCAGTCTCTTGGATTCTGCTTTGAATTTTTTCTTAGCCAAATTAATCTCTCCTTCTTTAATAAATTTTTCAGGGTATGAAACCCTTTGATTTTTCAATCAGTTGTATGTTGTCAACTGATTAACAAAATCATTAGCACTCTCGTTATAAGAGTGCTAATGATTTTATAACATATTACAGTGTTTGTGTCAATAGAAACCGGTAAATTTTCATGATATTTTGTTTAATCTATCTCTATACTTTTAGTTCTATCTTCCTTAGCTTTCTTGGGAACGAGGATACTGAGAAGGCCATTTTCCAGTTTTGCATTAATTCCTTCAGACTCTGCATCTTCCAGGTAAACGGTCCTACTCATGGAGCAGAATCTTCTTTCTTTGTGGATATAATTCCTGTCCTTGTCCTCTTCTTCCTTTCTTTCATCTCTCTGTATGGAAATAGATAGTCTGCCGTCGTTGAGCTTAAGATCAATTTCTTCCTTTTCAACTCCGGGAAGCTCCGCCTCCACCATATAGTCATTTTTATTCTCCTTTACATCGATCTTGAAAGTATCGTGCATCAGAGTTCTTTCAGGCATCCATGAATCCGAAAAAAATCCATCCAGCATATTGTGAAAATCTCCAAAACCCAACCTTTCCAAATCTTTTCTTCTTCTGTTGAAAGGTACTAAATTAGCCATATTAACAACTCCTTTTTTTTATTTTTTAGCACTCTCATGGCACGAGTGCTAACCTCTAATTAATATATACCACTTTTTATAATCTTTGTCAATATACCGAAAAAAATACTTTCTCAATGAATATTCACACTAGAAAAAATAGTCACATGTGCAACTATATTTAAAAATCCATTTTCAATACTGTACGGTCTTGCTTGACTTGTGGTATAATCAAAGGAACATAAGTTCGGTAAAATTTGTAAAATAATAATTATGAATATCACGCTTAAAATAAGAAAACCAAAATAAGAAAACAAGAGATGGATATTATGGAACGAAAAATACTTCATGTTGACCTGGATGCATTCTTTGCATCTGTGGAAGAGCTGGACAATCCAAAACTAAAGGGAAAACCTGTAATCGTAGGAGGAACTTCAAAAAGAGGAGTGGTAGCCACCTGCTCTTATGAAGCGCGAAAATACGGGATACACAGTGCAATGTCCAGCGTAATGGCCCACAAGCTCTGTCCCAATGGTATATTCGTAAGAGGCCATATGGAAAGGTACAAGGAAATCTCTTCACAGGTTTTTGAGATACTCCATGAAGTGACGGACAATATCCAACAGATGTCAATAGACGAGGCTTATCTGGATATCACAGACCTGGATGAAGACCCCAAGGATATTGCTGACTGGATAAAAGAAGAGGTTAAAAAGAGGATAGGTATAACAATATCCGTAGGCATATCCTACAATAAATTCCTTGCCAAACTTGCCTCTGACTGGAACAAGCCTGACGGCATATTCAAGATAAGTGAGGAGGACATTCCCGACCTTCTTGTCCCCCTGCCTGTGCTGAAGGTTCATGGTCTCGGTAAAAAAACTGCCGCCAAACTCAACAACATAGGAATTTTCACCATAGAAGATCTTCTTCAATACGATATAAAAAGCCTGTCCTATATATTCGGACAATCCCGTGCTCAGGAAATATATAATAGGATCAGGGGAATAGACCATCGCAGCATAAAAATAACCAGCATGAGAAAGTCATATGGAAGGGAAACAACCTTCAGTCAAGATACCAGGGACAGGGAATACATAGGCCAAGTCCTTGACAAATACCTGGTAAGAATTACCGACAGGCTAAATAAAAGCAAGAAACTTGCCAAGACTGTAACAGTAAAAATCAAGTACGAAGATTTTCAACAGATAACCAGAAGCCACAGCCTGACTTCCTATACCTCAAGCTATGACCTTTTCAAGGAAGCAATGGACCTAATACTATACGATATAGAATTAAAAAAGAAAGTAAGGCTCGCAGGAGTCTCACTTTCCAATATATCCGACAGCCAACACTATCAGATGTCGATATTTGACAGTAGCTACAACAATAACATTTAATCAATATTAAATTGTTGTAGCGGCAGCTAAAACACCAGCGCTTCAAGGTGTTTTGTAAAACAGTTCATATGATATTCATCGACACATTGCCACACTATATAAAAGCTACTATTGAATAACAGAGATCAGCGAGGTCTCGAATTCGAGGTTCGATATTGTTCCTTATGGATCACAAAATATCGTGCCGAGTGAGTAGGGAGCTGATGCCTGTTATTCAATTACCCCATCACTTTTATAAATACAACCTTCAGATAATTCCCTTCCTTGAATTCATTGATGGTTGCGAAATCCACAGGCAGGGAATGTTCTTCATGAATACTGTATCTTTTATCCTTTTCCAAGAAGGCTCTATCGATGAATTTCTTGAACTTATCCATGTTGAAGGATGCACAGTTAGTTGAAGCCACTATGGTTCCACCATCTTCAGTGATGTCTATGACTTCCTTGAGAAGGTCCTTATAGTCCTTATCGGCACTGAATATGTTCTTCTTTGACTTGGCGAAGCTTGGAGGATCCAGAATTACCAAATCGAATTTCATTTCCTTCTTTGCAGCATACTTGAAATAATTGAATACATCCTCCACCACTATATGGTTTGTATCAAGGTCAAGTCCGTTTATGTAGAACTGTTCACTTGTCTTTTCAAGGCTCCTGTTTGCAAGGTCAACACTTGTAGTGCTTTTTGCATGACCCAGTGCTGCAAATACTGAAAAAGCTCCTGTATATGAAAATGTATTAAGCACTGTCTTTCCCTTGGCAAACTTGTCTCTTATTCTTTTCCTTACCTCTCTTTGATCAAGAAAAACTCCAGTCATGTCTCCTTCATCAAGGTAGATAGCAAAGTTAACTCCGTTTTCCTTTACAATCATAGGAAAATCTCCCCTTTGGCCCATTATGAAGTCATCTTCCTTATTTCCATCATCAAATCTTTTCTTCTGGTAGATAGCCTTATAGACTACCATCCTGCTGAGTATTTCAACAATTATGTCCTTGAACCTGTAGATGCCCTTGGACTCCGGCCATAACCGCCCGCCCTTCCGCTGGCCCTACCCGACATCAGAATATACC
>CAZFYP010000005.1:0-34795 GCA_964523535.1 uncultured Clostridia bacterium | reverse complement strand
TTGAATATATGGTCGGGTTTGTGGGATAGTGCATATTTATATATTTTTTTGTATGATTTAGTTTTTGTATTTTCAGGTATAATAATTATTCTAGCCATAAGGTCTCCTCTAGTAGTTATTATAACTTATTAAAGGAAATTTTACAACGCCTCAACTTAATTTAATTATGTTTAAAGGAAATATTTTTTATTTTATTGGTAAAAAGGTGGTGTTTTGCCCCACGCCCTTATTTTAATAAGGCATTTGTCCTTTTACCCTTTTAATCTAGCATTTAACAAAATCCTTGTATTTTTAAATATTTATACAAAATTCGTTTTTTGTACGGAAAACGTAAACAAATGGTCAACATCCCTGAATCATATCAAATGAACACTTGCTTATCTGTATGTATAGATCAAATATCCAATGAGACCTATCAAGGCTACAGTCAATACCACTCCTGCAATTTTAAAAGGAGATTTTGGATATTGACCGCTTACCTTGCCTGTCTGTCCATTTACTAGGAACTTGTATATCTTTTCCTTGTACTTGTAGGCAGACATCCATAAAGGAAGGAGAACGTGCTTATACTTGATTTGACCATAGTCGGTGTTTTTGTTAAGCAGCCTGAATTCATCTCCTCCGACCTGCCTTCTTATTCCCTGGTCTATGCTATCATCTATATCCATCTTTGCCTTGTACCAGCCTTCATTCAAAGACAAACTGTACTTTTCTGCAATGAATCCTGACATGTATTCTGCCTTGTAGGGGAGGAGCTTTCTAAGATTGTATCCTCCCATCCTTTTCACAAGATCGTCATCAATATTTCTCGATACATTGACAAGGACATCGTCGAAGTAGTTTGAATATACACCTCTTACGGTGGTCCACCTGGTATGCCTTACCCTTTCCGTCACGGTCTTTCCATTCACCACCTTGGTTCTTGTGGTGTAATAGTGAGTACCACGCTTTGCAGTATATGCCGTATTTGAAGAAGAATCATAGGTGAAGAAGGGTATGTAAACTCCTTGAAGCCTCTCAAGAGTCTGATCTTTCTTGACTTGTCCAGGTGCAAAGAACTTGCCCTTTATCCAAGACTTGAATTTCTTTTTAGCCTTGTCGCTGTTGATCTTGAAGGGGACCATTGTTTCAGGCTTTATTCCTGCTTTTTCGTCTGTCTTCACTACATGGGAAGATCCGCAGAAGGAACAAAAGCTGGCTTTAGCCGAAGAATCGACTACCGTTGCACCACCGCAATTAGAGCACTTGAAAACCACCTTGTCCCCACCCCAGTTGTGGGACGCCTTATCCTCTGCATCTCTAAGATTGTACTCCCTGACATCAGTCTCTTCGTTTTCTATCTCTACAACGGTCTTGCAATAGGGACATTGAAGCTTCTGCTCGTCGGGAGAAAACTCCATGTTTCCACCACAGGAGGGGCAGGGAAACTTGTCTGTGCCAACTTCATGTATCTGACCATCGTCTTCATCCTCCCCTATGTCATCTACCGCTTCCTGGTCTTTTGTTTCCTGACTTTTACTGTCTTGATTTCCCGTGTCTTGATTTTTATCTTCTCCGATAATTTCCATATCCGCTCTTGCTTCTTCCTGTTTTTTAGTTTTTATTCCAAACGCCATATCCAATATTACTCCTGTTTACTTCCACATTCAGGACAAAATTTTGTTCCCGCTTTAAGGTCTGCTCCACATTTTGAACATTTTATCTTTTCAAGCTGGTTGGCTCCGCATTCAGGACAAAACTTCGCTCCTTGGTCTATCATTGTCCCGCATTTTATGCAGGCTGTCTTATCAACCTTCATCTTGTTTCCACAGGAAGGGCAAAATTTTGCATTTTCATCCACAGATGCTCCGCAGTTTGTGCATTTTACCTTTGCAACTCGTCCTTGTCCTTCTCCTTGCTGACTGTTCATTGATCCCATCATGCTGTGAGCCATAGCTGCACCTGCACCCATTCCTGCTCCTGCTCCTGCAAGACCTCCGCCTTCGTTGTTGGCAGCTTCCCTTATCGCTTCAGCAGTCTGGTATTTGGTGAAATTGTTAAGGTCTCCAACTACACCCATCGATGTTCTTTTGTCCATTGCCTTTTCCACATCTTCAGGCAATGAAATGTTTTCTATTGTAAAGGAAACAAGCTTGAAACCATAGTCATTGAATTTGGGTTGTAGCTTCTGTCTTCCCTCCACAGATAACTCGTCATAGTGCATGGAGAAATCAAGGGCAGGTATCTGTGATTCAGCCAGCAGATCAGACAGTGAGGATACTGCCATTCTAGTCAACTGGTCGTTAATGTCTGCTGTCTTGTAAGATCCGGATGTTCCAAAAAGTTCCTTGAGGAATTTTTCAGCATTATTGACCCTGTAAGAAAATATGCCAAATGCCCTTAATCTGAGTAATCCGAAGTCCTGATCTCTCATCATTACGGGTTTTGTGGTCCCCCATTTCTGTCCCGTGAACTGCCTTGTGCTTACGAAATACACCTCAGCCTTGAAAGGAGAGTTGAATCCATACTTCCAAGATTTAAGCTTTGTAAGTACAGGCATGTTCTCTGTAGTCAGCTTGTGCCTGCCTGGCTGGAATACATCTGCAATCTGACCTTCATTTACAAATACAGCCACCTGAGACTGCCTTACAGTAAGCTGTGCTCCCATCTTTATTTCCTTGCCCTGGACAGGAAATCTGTATACAAGCTCGTCCTGACCCATGTCCGTCCATTCTATTACCTCTATAAATTGTGATTTGATAAAATCAAAAATTCCCATGTTGACCTCCATAATATATTTTTTCTTTTCTCTATTTTAACTCCATTATCCAATAGGCTGAATACTAATAAGATAGCCACAAATCATATAATATTCATGCAATCATATTGATTTTTCCACTTACAACTATATTATAATATATTAACAATCATTTATGTATGAAATTTGGAATATTTTTTTCATATATGATATAGTAGTGTAGAAGAAAACAGCTAGATAATCACTATAAATGCAAATCAAATGGTAAGCAAAACAATTCTAATGATTATGAAAATATAACTTACAAAAGATAAAAACCGAGGTGCAAAATGGACTATTCAATAAACAAGGAATATGTACTTGAAAAACTTCAGCTACTGTTGCATACAGACAGCCCAAGCGGATATACAAAAAATGTTATGGAACTCATAAAGTCATGGTCGGAGGAACTGGACTTTGACTTTATCTACAACAAAAAAGGCGGTGGAATAATATCCATCCCCGGTAAGAACAAGGACTATACAATTGGCCTTTCGGCTCATGTGGATACACTTGGTGCCATGGTCAGATCAGTCACAAAGAAGGGACAGCTAAAGTTCCCTTCCATAGGTGGAAATCTCCTACCTACCCTGGACGGAGAATACTGCAGAATAATAACCAGAAAGGGCAAGGTATACACGGGAACAATCCTTTCAAACTCCCCTGCAGCCCATGTTTTCGATGATGCAAAATCAAAGGAAAGAATAGAGAAAAATATGGAAATACGTCTTGATGAAAAGGTAAGAACAAAAGCCGATGTTCTTGCACTTGGAATAGGGGCCGGTGACTTCATTGCCGTAGATACCAAGACTCTTGTGACAGAAAAGGAATTCATTAAGTCAAGATATATTGACGACAAGGGTGGAACCTCCTGTATCCTTGGCCTCATGGAGATTATTTACCGGGAAAAGATCACTCCCCAATGCAATCTAAAGATTGTAATATCAAACTTCGAAGAAGTAGGCCACGGTGCATCATACATTCCTGAGGAAATTGATGAACTCCTTGCCGTTGACATGGGTTGCATAGGGGACGACCTTACCTGTACAGAACATGACGTTTCCATCTGTGTAAAGGATTCAAGTGGTCCCTATGACTTCGATATGACCAACAAGCTAATAGCCCTTGCAGAAAAAAATAACATAAGCCACGCAGTAGACATATATCCATATTACGGCTCAGACGTTTCAGCAGCCCTTCGTTCAGGGAATAATATACGGGGAGCACTCATAGGTCCAGGCGTACATGCATCACACGGTATGGAAAGGACTCATTACGAGGGACTTGAAAATACCATAAAACTCCTTTTTGAATATATTACAAACTAGAAAATACTTGACCAAGTAAGTATATATTGGGCATAAACCCCTTGACAAGCTTACCCGTTTACATTAATCTAGTTGCATAAGAACTCAACTGCGCTTCGTCTAATGCGTAAGCTGTAAACAATAAGGAGTATAGTAATGAAAATTACAACAATAATAGAAAACTCAAAGCCCGCAGATTCAAATCTGGAATGCGAACACGGCCTGTCCTTCTTCGTGGAATGTGATGGGAAAAAGATAATATTTGACACAGGACAAAATGGCAAGAACTTTTTAGAAAATTCAGAAAAACTTGGTCTGGATATAAAAAATGCAGACTATATGGTACTAAGCCATGGACACTACGACCATACAGGAGGAGTCATACCCTTTATTGATGCTTTTGGCAATGATTTCAGACTCATAATAAACCCATCTGTATTTTTTCCCAGATACAAATATAAGGACTGCAAGAAAATAGACATAGGAATGCCCTTTGGCAAAGATGACCTGGAGAAAAGAAATGTAAACATCACCTATTCGAAAGATATCGAGAAAATTTCTGACAAGATAGATGTAATAAGCGGCTTCACCCTTCATCCAGAGTACACAATGGAAGACAGCGGACTTCTATGTTTGGAAGCCGGCCTTGAAAAGAAAGACTTCATGCCTGGCGAATCGGTACTTGTAATAAAGCATGAGAAAGGACTTATTCTCCTAATAGGCTGTTCACATTCGGGAGTCGTATCCATAATAGAAAAGGCAAGAAAACTCTATGACGAAAAGATTTATGCAGTATTCGGTGGAACCCACCTTGTTGTTGCCTCACCAGGATTTGTAGACAAGACCATTCAATACTTCAAAAATTCGGATATAGAAAAAATCGGAGTCTGCCACTGCAACGGTGAAAAGGCAGGACTTAAATTCAAGGAAGAAATTCCTGACAGATTTTTTCAGATCACTACTGGAAAGGTCATTGAGATAAAATAAAAAGTATTAAAACCATGGGTAAACAGTTTTTAACCAGTACACTCCGAAAAAAATATGAGTCTTCCCTGCTCCGTCGCTTATGTTTTTCTTGGTATTTAAGGTCGATTCTAGTTTCTATAAGCTGTGGTCTCCGCTTCTCTTTTTATAATATCTCAGCGCCATTATCACCAACACCATAAACAACACTAGTGCAGTGACGGGGGCGATGAGGAAATATAAAAGATACAAGATTCCATAGCCGGGTCGGAAGAGAAACAATTCCGGAAGAATTGCCAGAAGCAAGAGGTTACCTTTCCATTTCTTCCTTTTTCTTACATATAATCCCATGAGGGCAGTAGTCGCAATTATGATCCATGTTATTGTGTTATGGACGGACCTTTTGTTGGTTCCATAAAAAAGCCAAGTAGTATCCACATAACTGAAGGTCCACTCCTTTTCTGGAAGACCTTCAAGGCTTGTACCATAGTTTGTATCCGACAACTTTTCAAGCACTATGTTTGAATAGGGTTCATATCCCCTATCTGGAAACTCTATTTCCAGATTCACAAGAGGATCTCCCTTCCAGAATCTTGCTGGAGTGAGATAATATAGATGTGTGTTGACATCATTGACCACATCACCAAAGGAATAATAACCAACCTGGGCTCCATAGGATATCTCCAAGGTCTTTCTCTGGCCCTTTTCAATGTCTATAGTAAACTGGATCCCCTTGGCATTCCCTCCCTTGCTCATGGATCTGCCTAGACCAAGTCTCTTCTCAAGAACCCTGTCATCAACAGGATCAATTATCTCCATTTCATAGCTTGCATTCCAGTTCTCAGGTATGTCTTCACTTTCCTTTACCTGAAAGTCATTTATTTCAACCCCGTCCACTACAACTTTAAAGCTGTCTTCAAATACCTCTCCCGTCCTGTAGTCGAAATAAGGAGCGAGAAACATAATATCAAGACTGGAATCATCCCTGTCGGTATTCTCAAGGTCATATACAACCTCCACCCTTGAATTCCATCTGTTCTCGTCTATGGTAAACTTAACCCATTCCTCCATAAGCACTATACCGGTGTCATCGTCAAAAAGTATCATATTACTGTCCGGATTTTCATATGGTGACGCCGCATTACCAAAGGCCGGAAAGGAAATCAAGCATAATATTAGTAGGGTAAACACTATTATCCAATTTTTTCTCATAACAATACCTCCAAAATTCTAAATTCCTAGTAAAGTTCATATTTAATTAAAACCAGTGAAACAATTATGCATAACAGTGAGGTCTCGACCAATAGGTATCAACAACATCAATTGGTTCAAGTAATTTTATAATACAAAACAGGCTCCCGATTTACACCAGAAGCCCTTTAATAAGTATCAAATTGTCCCTAAACCTATGCATTTTCCTCTTTTCTCAAAACACCAGGATCAAAGGATTCCTGGGGTGCCTTGAGAAAAAATATTGCAGTTGCCATTGTTATCATTATTGTACAGAACATGAAAAGCTGGTAATATTCAACCATATCAAGGGCCACTCCTGCTGCAAAGACTCCAATAGGTGCTATGAACTGCATGCTGAAACTATAGGCCGACAGTACCCTGGCTCTAAGTTCGTTTGGTATCATAAGCTGTATGTTTGTAAACAAACTGGTTCTCAGGAAGGCATTTGATATGCCAAAGATTACAAGGAAGAACATATACAGTCCCATAAGTTTGAGTCCAGGACCTCCCAAGGCTTCAAAGACCCTTGGATAGAAGAATATTCCCATTATGAAAAATATCAAGGCTTCAGCTGAAAGTCCAAGTATTACAATCTTGTCCTTGGAACATTTATGTGCAATCATTGTCAATATTATATTTCCAACAAATATACCAACCATGATAGATGCCTGAAGAATTCCGAACTGACCGTCCGTAAAACCTATTCCCTCTACAAAAATATATGGTAGTATAACTGCCAAACTCGCTATTCCGAAGAAGTTGGCTACTGCCACATACATTATAAGTGATGTTATACCCTTTGACTTCTTAAGAAAATTGAAACCTTCCTTCACATCCCTAATTGATTTGGCAACAGTAAGCTTTTCATGTGGAAGCCTTTCAGGTCTGTATGCTATAAGTGTTTCACTGGCAGCTGACAGAAGGAATGACACTCCATTTATAATGAATATAACTCTCAATCCAAAAATGCCAAAAAGTGCCGCCCCGATTACCGGACCTGCAATATTTGTCATACTGTCTATGCTTCCTATTATGGAATTCCCCTTGAGGAGTTGGTCCTCTCCAACAAGTTCTGGAATCATTGCCGATGTAGTGGTGTCAAAAACAGCCATTACACTGGACAGTAAAATCTGACAACCTAAAAGCAAAGGGAGTGCTATGGTACCTTCTTCACTTATGGTCATAAAAAGCAAAACTGCTATAATTCCACTTAAAACATCCGACACTACCATTATTCTTTTTCTGTTGTAATTATCTCCCAGGACGCCTCCTATAGGCATAAGAAACAACTGCGGCAAAAGTTCAACAAAGGCAAAAATTCCCATTGCCATTCCGGATCCTGTGGTCCTCAAAATGTAGAGCGGAATCGCCACATTCTGAATACCGCTTCCTAGAAGAGAAACCAATCTGCCCAAAGCATATAACGCAAAGTTTCTATTGATAAGCTTCTTCATAATAACCCCTTTTCCCAATCATGAACACAGTATAAAATATCAAAAAATCGATTAATAAACGATGTTATATTAAATTTTATTAAAATGTAAGGAAAATGTCAATTAACTTATGAACATATTATGGAAACTTAATATTTTAATCCAATTTAGGACATATTTCGTCTAATTTTGCATGGATTTTGGCGAAAAAAACCATTCAAAAACATATACTGTATAATTTAAAAGGGTGCAGACTGCATTCAACAATCCACATCCCTCTTTTCATTCATATATTTTCATTAAATAGGATTTACCACTTCACTACAGGTTTTCTTGCCGCTTTTACCTCGTCTAATCTTCTAACTTCAGTATTGTATGGTGCATTGTGAAGAAGCTCAGGGTCCTTTTCTCCTTCTTTCTTGACCTTGATCATTATTTCAACGAAATGATCAAGGGTTTCAAGACTTTCTGTCTCAGTAGGCTCTATCATTATTGCCTCATCTATGATGAGGGGAAAATACACGGTAGGAGGATGAACTCCATAGTCAAGAAGTCTCTTTGCAATATCAAGTGTCCTTATATCGGAAAGGCTCTCCCTGCCTGACAAGACAAATTCATGCTTGCATATTGTATCAATAGGCAGCCTGTAATGATCCTTGAGACAGGTCTGTAGATAGTTGGCATTTAAAACCGCTGTTTCGCTGGCAAGCTTAAGACCCTCTGCTCCCATTGTTAGTATGTATGTATATGCCCGTGCAAGTACACCGAACTGTCCATAAAAGCCCATTATCTTTCCTATGGAATTGGGTCTATCACAATCCAATGCAAAGGAATCACCCTTTTTCTCAACTGCAGGATAGGGAAGATATTCAATTAAATCCCCCCTTACACCTACTGGACCGGCTCCGGGGCCTCCTCCTCCATGGGGAGTCGAGAAAGTCTTGTGGAGGTTAAGATGGACTATGTCAAAACCCATGTCTCCAGGTCTTGCCCTTCCCATTATTGCATTCATGTTGGCACCGTCGTAGTATACTAGACCTCCCGCTTGGTGAACAAGTCTTGATATTTGGAGTATGTTCTTTTCAAAGAGTCCAAGGGTTGAAGGATTTGTAAGCATAAGACCGGCAGTTTCATCATCAAGAGCCTCCTTGAGTGCTTCAAGGTCAACTCCACCCATTTTATCCGACTTTATTTCCACTATATCGTAACCTACAGACGTTGCACTTGCAGGGTTTGTTCCGTGAGCAGAATCCGGTACTATTACCTTCCTTCTCTTGGTATCCCCGCGCATCTCATGATATTTCTTGATTATCATAAGGCCCGTAAGTTCGCCGTGGGCTCCAGCTGCAGGCTGGAGGGTATATCCGGCCATGCCTGTGATTTCTGAAAGCTTTTGACCCAATTCATACATAAGTCCAAGAGCACCTTGTACCTGGTCTTCATTCTGATATGGATGAATTGCAGCAAAGCCTTCCAATGAAGCCATGTCTTCATTGATCTTGGGATTGTATTTCATGGTACATGAGCCCAGGGGATAGAAGCCCGTATCAACACCATAATTCTTGTTTGAAAGGTTGGTATAGTGTCTGATTACATCCACCTCATAAACTTCTGGAAGTCTAGGCTCTGTTTTCCTTTTAAGGTTTTCCGGAAGCATGTCTTCATTAATGTCAATATCCACGTCATTGCTAGGAAGTGAGTAAGCCTTTCTTCCCTTCTTGGAAAGATCTATTATCTGTTTATTGTAATTGGACATTATTCCACCTCCCTTAGAATTTCAACAAGCTTGTCGATTTCCTTCCTGGTCCTTTTTTCAGTTACAGCAAATAGCACCTGGTTTTCATGGTTATCCATAATCCCGGACATATCAAAGGGACCTATTATTCCCTTTTCAAAAAGTGCCTTGTTGAGCTTTTCAATATCTATTTTTGATTCAAGTACAAATTCCTTGAATACCGGACCTTGGTAAACCTCTTTGAATTTCCCACTTCCAAGAAGTTTTTTCCTTGCGTATTCAGCCTTGGTTATGCACTGGTATGCAACTTCCTTGATTCCTTCCTTGCCCATTGTGGACAGATATGCAGCAGCTATTAAAGCACATAGACTCTGGTTTGAGCAGATGTTGGATGTTGCCTTTTCCCTTCTGATATGCTGTTCCCTTGCCTGAAGTGTCAGTACATATCCGGGCTTGCCGTCAAGGTCTTCAGTCATTCCACAGATCCTGCCCGGAAGCTTTCTCATTAGCTTAGTCCTCGTACCTATGAATCCTAGATATGGACCTCCAAAACTCTGGTTCATTCCAAGACTTTGTCCTTCTCCCACTACTATGTCTGCACCCCATTCTCCCGGAGTCTTTAAAAGTCCCAGGCTGATAGGGTCCACGCTCATTATCAGAAGTCCCTTGTTTTCATGGACCCTTTTCTCAATTTGGGAAAGATCCTCGATGATTCCATAGAAATTTGGACTTTGAACTATGACGGCAGAAGTATCTGCATCTATGCAGGCAAGGCTGTCACTGCAGGTCTTGCCCTTGTTCTCCGGTATCTTCACAAGTTGAATTTCCCTGAAATGACAATAGGTTTCAAGAACCCTCATGGTTTCGGGATGTATGGTAGACGATACTGCCACCCTGTTTTTCTTTTTGATCCTAACTGCCATTATTGCCGCTTCTGCAGCTGCTGTGGCACCATCATACATGGATGCATTGATTACATCCATTCCCGTGAGTTCCGCCATCATGCTCTGGAACTCAAAGATGTACTGGAGGGTACCTTGGCTTATTTCAGGCTGATAGGGGGTATATGAAGTATAGAATTCCGACCTTGAATATATATGCTTCACAATTGACGGAATGTAGTGATCATATGAACCTGCTCCCAGAAAGCTTGCATAGTCATTGAGGTTTTTATTTCTTCTGCTAAGTTCCCTCATGGCCTTTCTTACTTCCATTTCACTCATAGGATTATTGATGTCCATTTTTTTCTTAAGCTGCAATTCCTCAGGAATGTCGCAAAAAAGATCATCTACACTCTTTACCCCAATCTTGTCAAGCATGACCTGCCTGTCTTCATTGGTAAGGGGTATGTATTTATTCATCAACTTCCTCCTCAAGTCCCTCCAGATATTCCTCATATTTGTCAGGAATCATCAATTGATCAACTTCAGTCGCATCATTTACCTTTATCTTTACTATCCAGTTTTCAAAAGCATCTTCATTGATAAGCTCAGGCTGTTCCTCAAGGTCTTCGTTGACTTGAAGGATATCACCGCTTATGGGAAGGTACATATCGCTTGCTGCCTTAACAGACTCTATGGCTCCAAAGGTCTCACCTGCATCGAATTCTTCATCGATTTCAGGAAGCTCCACATAGACTATGTCTCCCAAAGCATGCTGGGCATAATCACTAAGACCTATATATGCTTCCTCTTCCTCAATCCTTACCCACTCATGACTCTTAGTATAATATAAACCTTCCTTTACTATCATCTCATTACCTTCCTTTTTTATTTACTTTTAAACAAAAGCTTTAGTTAAGTTTATTCATGAAATATTAAGTGTATAGATGCTTCAACTTTATACTTAATATTGAATCGATAAGCACAAAACTCACTTTTGATTAAAACTTAATTATTTTATTTTAATTACCTTGAGTAATTCTTAGTCAAAAACTTTCTTGATATTACCTTTGCCTTTGCCCTTTTCTTTCTTATTTGTATATAGAACTCATCACCAATTGACCAATGTCCCTCATCAACAAGTGCAAGTCCTATGACTATTCCAAGTGTGGGGGACTTGTATCCCGTAGTTACATGACCTATGCATTGGCCTTGATTACTGAATACTTCATAGTCTGCTCTGGCAATTCCCCTGTCCACAAGCTCAAATCCGACAACCTTCCTCTCAAGACCCATGTCCCTTTGAATCTTCAAGGCTTCAATTCCAATGAAGTCTTCTTTGTCAAGTCTCACGCAGAAACCATATCCAGCTTCCAGAGGAGAAATCTCCGATGTCATTTCATGGCCGTAAAGGGGCATATTTGCTTCAAATCTCAATGTATCCCTCGCCCCAAGACCACATGGATGGATGTCGTATTCCTCTCCCTTTTCAAGAAGTCCATCCCATACCTTTTCTATTTGGTCCTTTGATGCATATATCTCAAAGCCATCTTCTCCAGTATAACCTGATCTCGACACTATGCAGTCAACTCCGAAAATGCTTATATTCTCAGCAAAATTGAAAAATTTGAGAGTTGAAAGGTCAAAATCCACATATTTCTGAAGAAGGTCTTCTGCTTTGGGTCCTTGAAGGGCAACCTCTCCCGTAGCATCCGAAATATGGTTAAAGTCAATTTCAAATTCTCCCTCCGAGATGGCTCTTTCCATCCATTCTACATCCTTGTCGATGTTTCCTGCATTTATAATGATTAGATAAGAATCTTCACTCCTTTTGTATACAAGTGTATCATCTACAACACCGCCGTTTTCATAACACATTACGGCATACTGGATCCTGTTGTTTCCAATTCTCTCTACATCATTTGTGGTTATATGGTTAACATATCTCTTTGCATCCTTACCACTCACTTCAACTTGACCCATATGGGAAACATCGAATATTCCAACACCATTTCTAACAGCATTGTGCTCCTCTACAAGGCCTGCATACTGGACAGGCATTTCCCATCCGCCGAATTCAACCATCTTGCCCTTGAGCCTCAGATGACTCTCATAAAGGGGTGTTCTCTTTAATTCTCCCACTTCATCCATCTCCTTTTTTTAATTTTGTCATGACGGCCTTGATTACAAGATACAAAAAAGGTCGCAAGACAAATTAATCTGCCTTACAACCTCTGTTCTTTTACCTGAGAGTTTTATATATCATTACCCCTTCGGTGCTGCTCCAGCAGTCTCTTCAGAGTTCCATCAAATTGCGATCCATTTGCCTGAGAGTTTCTAGTTTCAATCGGCTAAACTAATCCTATTGCTCCTTCGGCTACCATTTAAGGTATCTCTCGCAATCATCCTCTGGATGTTTCTTTACAAGAATTATAACATAATATGTATTTACTTTTAAAGGCTAATTTATTTATTATCAATTTTATTCTTATTAAGATTAAAAATTCAATTATTTAACATCCTAGAAACATATGGTTGACACATAAGTTATGAAAAATATACCTTGTCTAAAAATATCAAAATTTCAAGGTATTCTGCCTTTTTAACTTTCTAAAGTTATCAAACATGATATAATAAGAAATAAGCCATCATTTATAACTCTAATCAAAATAAAATCTAATATCAATAACTTTTTCAGATAAATGAAAGGATAGGATATGGACGATAAAAAAATACGTGAAAAATCAATTAAAATAAATATTTTTGGAAAAATTGCTAAATTCTTCATCGAGCAATTTCAACTAACCATACTACTTATTCTATTAATCGTAAGTTTAGGCATTTCAGGCCTTAACAGCCTTCCAAAGGAATCCCTGCCTGAGATAGTCTTTCCGGCAATAACAATACAGACAATATTTCCAGGAGCCAGTCCTGAAGATGTAGAAAGCCTTGTTACAGAAAAAATAGAAAACAAGATTAAGGATTTTGATGATATTGATTCAATAGAATCTGAAACAAGTTTTGGTTTCTCTCTTGTAACAGTCACCTATATAGAATCAGTAGACATAAACCAGAAGAAAATAGAGCTTGATAATGCACTTAGGGAAGTTCAGTTCGCTGATGGAGTAAGCGATCCTGAAGCTTTCATATTTACAACTTCCGAAATACCACTTATGAACATTAGCGTAGCCGGTGATTATGACCTTTCACAGTTGACTGCAATAGCAGAAGAAATCAGAGATGAAGTTGAGGGAGTCAGGGGCGTGGACAGTGTTACTATAAACGGTACTGTAGACCGTGAAATCGAGGTTGTCCTCAACGAACTGAAAATGATGAAGCTTGGAGTTGATTTCAATCAGGTACAAAATGCAATTTCATCCAAGAACTTCAGTGTTCCCCTTGGAGAACTGTCCCTTAATGGAGTTCGATACAATCTTCGCGTTGATGAAAGATATGATACGACCAATGACATAGAAAACACATTCATAAAGGATAATGTATATATAAAAGATGTAGCCGAGATTGTAGATGGTCTTGCTCCTGTTGACTCTTACAACAAGACTTATATACGGAATCTAAATGAAAAGTCACTTCCATCCTTGTTTTTGACAGTAAACAGAAAGGTAAATAGCGATGTAATAGGCACTAGCGATTCAGTAAAAAATCTCCTTGAAGAAGGAAACGGAAGCTTCTATCCCGATGATGTTACGGTATATGTTTCAAACGACCTTGCACAAACTGTACAAGCAGACCTTGACAATATACAAAGCAGCGCAGGATCTGGCCTTCTGGTTGTAATAATCGTACTTTTCCTTTTTATAGGAATAAAGGAATCTTTAATCGTAGCAATAACAATACCCTTAAGTCTTCTGGGAACCCTAGGTCTTCTAAGCGTCTTCGGAATTACTTTCAATACATTTGCAATACTGGGACTTATTGTAGCTCTTGGTCTTCTGGTGGACAATGCCATAATTGTAATGGAAAATATTGACAGACTGAGAAAGAAAGGCTTAAATATCAAGGATGCTGCCTATTACGGTACAAATCAAGTAGGATATCCGGTTATGGCAGCGACCATGACAACAATATCAGCCTTCTTTCCACTTGCAATTCTTCCGGGAATACTGGGTGCTTTTGTATCAACAATACCAATAACGATAATAATAACCTTATCAGTATCACTTCTTGTCTCAATAATAATAACACCAAGTCTTTCGACAAAGATACTTAACTTTAGAAAAAGGAAATCATATATTGCTCAAAGCAAGGAAAAGAAATCATCAAGAATTGCCAAGGTTTCAGCTTCAACCCTAGCTGTTGCAATATTAAGCTATATAGCTTTCAGGGATATAGAAAATAATTCACTGACCATTGTAATGGTTTGTCTGTATACAAGCCTGATTTTTTTAAAAACTATGTTCGTTACTGAAAAGGGCCTTGAAGAAACACAACTGACAGAATCTTACAGCAATCTTGTGAAATGGATAGTTCTTAAAAAAAGACGTTCATTATCCGTATTGCTAATTGGAATAGTCATACTTGCTGCAAGCTTTTCAACATTTGGTTCAGGACTGCTAAAGATTTCATTCTTTCCTGTAAACGAGCCTGATTCACTTACGGTAAATATTGACACAGTAGGCGGACTTACTCTTGATCAGACGGCTGAAATTGTAGCTGAACTTGAAAATCATTTGTATGAAGTAGAATCAATTACTCAATTCAATTCCACAATAGGAGGAAATGAAATTGATTCAGCAACCATATCCATTGAACTTGATACCAGCAAAAGAAGCGGTTTCGATATAAGAAATCAGGTTGAAGAAATAACCAGTAAAATACCGGGAGCCATTTTCAGCATAGAGGGAAGAGCGGCAGGCCCCCCTGTAGGCAAGCCAATTGAAATAAGGATTCTTGGTGACGACCTCGAAAAGACCAATATATTTGCAAGAGAAGTATATGAATATTTGGCTACTATCGACGGAGCCTACAATGTCGTTTCCAGTACTTCAACCGGTGTTCCACAGATTCTAGTGGATATAAATGAAAATAAGGCCTTGTCATACAATTTGACCAATGTCCAGATATCCAGTCAGCTAAGAGCTCAGATAAACGGATTAAAGGCTTCCACTATAAGAAACGGAGACGAAGAGATTGATATAATGCTAAGAAGGGACCTTACAATGATAGACCAGATAGAACAGGTTGAAAATCTATTCATTGCAACTCCTTCAGGAAACATGATTACATTAAGCAGCCTGTCTGATATTGAATCAGGCAGCGGCATATCAAACATTTCAAGAAAAGACGGTGAGAGGGTAATTACTATATCTTCAGATTTGAAGGAAGACTACAACGCAAGCGAGATTGTTGACATAATAAGTGAAAAATATTCAGATGATGCTATTCCGGAAGGAATATCTATCAAATATTCCGGTGATGTTGAAGGAATCGAAGAAAACTTTGGCAACCTCTTTCAAAGCATGATCCTTGCAGTATTTCTTGTATTCATAATTCTAACACTGCAGTTCAAGTCCATAGGACAACCCTTCATAATACTGGCTACTCTGCCCATGGCTTTCATCGGTGTTATCTGGGGACTTGTCATCACAGGAAACGAATTCGGATTTTATGCCTTCATGGGTCTCATAGCCCTTATAGGTATTGCCGTCAATGATGCAATAGTACTAATTGATTATATAAACTTCTTAAGAAGCCAGGGCAAAGACCTGGCCGATGCTATAAAAGAAGCAGGCAAGACAAGGTTCAACCCAGTCCTTGCAACAACATTTACCACCATAAGCGGAGTCCTTCCCCTGGCCTTCAAGGAGGCATATTATGCACAGTTCAGTTTCGCCCTGATCTTCGGTCTTATGGTAACAACAATACTGACACTTATATTCATACCCACCATATACGGACTTTTTAGCAAGAAAATACAAAAGAAGGTGCTTTAAATGAAAAAAATCATCAAATATGCAGCGACCATTGTTTTGCTGACATCACTAATAACAGGATGCAGTTCGCCACCGGCAAAGGAAGAAGTCGATAGTGATCCAAAGATACCTGTAAAATTGGAAACTATGAAAGTGGATACTATCGAAAGGACCTATGTGGCTATAGGTGAAATAGTACCGGAAAATCAGGTTGACTTGTTTGTAAACGGAAGTGGCTATATTGAGAAAATCTCAGTAAATACCGGAGATAAAGTTGAAAAGGGAGACCTTGTCTTGCAGCTTGATGACAACGATGCAGGCAATGCAACCTATACATCCACAGAAAGCAGTTTAAGGACTCTTAGGGACGACCTTAAGGATCAACTTGATTCTGCAAGAGAGAATCTTACGACCCAAAAGATACTTTATGAAGAAGATATCATATCAAAAGCTGATTTCGAAAGTGTTGAATTACAGCTTTCAAGCTTGGAGAGGCAGTACAATAATGCTGTAGTTTCCTACAACAACGAACTGGCGGCCTTGAATGATTCCCTGAAAGACTCAGTTAAGAACAGGACAATATACAGTCCTATAAATGGAATACTAGCCGCCATATACGTAAAAGAAGGTCAGGCAGTAGGCAATCAAATGGCCTTAAGCATTGTTGATGACAGCAGTTTATATGTTAAAACCTATATCTCAAGTGACTTGAAAAAGCTTGTTGACACTGGTGATTTTGCCTATGTTAAGCTTGATGGAAATGAGGATAATATACAGAAAGGATGTATAAATCAAATAAATGAACTTCCAGATATGAACACCAAACTCTTCGAAGCTCTAATATGCATTGAGGATTTTTCACAATATATAATAGGAGATTTCGCAGAAGTGGAATTCGTAATAGACCGCTATGAAGCTTTGATGATACCAACCAGATCCATAATCAGAAGCGGTGTAAATGAGTATATATATACATACAAGGATGGAATCCTTGAAAAAATCCTGATTGAAACAGGTCAAACAAAGGACGAATGGATTGAATTGAAGGGATATGAACATAATCCAACCCAAGTGGTGGTAAAAGGACAAAACCAACTGAATGATGACAGTCAGATACTTATAGTCGAATAATTAGTCTATACCCTTTCCTGAATCTGTAACATCTAGTATGTCCAGAGGATAGGGTTTGAAAATTGTTTGCATTTTTAGATATGGCTCGTCAAACCTTACAACCCATGAACGGATAAGCGCTATAGGTAGACTAAAGGGGATTTTTTTCATGCTGTATTGCTCAAGTACATCAAGAAAGTATGCTTTTTCTTCCTTGCTGATTTCCTTTTTGAAATAACCTAGAAGGTGCATGAGCATATTGATATTTGTTCCCCTTCTCAAGGGCTTTTTAAGTGCCTCGCTCAAGATCAGGGAATATTCCCTGATTACTTCTTCCGGACCCAACTTATGGTGGTTTGCAACTATTTTACCAAGTTTTTTTTGATTCATCTGGTGATAAGCCATAAGGAGATATTTATTTTTGCTGTGGAAGTCTACAAGATTTTTCATCTTATTGCCTTCAATCACTTCATCAAATCTTAAATTGGTATAGATTCTTGTAAGAAAATGCTCCCTTATATTGTAATTGGTCAACCTTCCCTCATCTTCTATTGGAAGACATTGAAAATTTTCTTTTATGACTCTTCCAAAGAATCCATCTGTCTTGATTGGTATGGTATCTGATTTCCCAAAATCCTTGTAGATTTTTACATCCTTTATACCACAGGATGGAGACCTGCTTTTCATTACTATTCCATGAATTCTTTTATCCTTTACTCTTTCTAGAAAGTTTTTCCCATAGTCATTCATTAAATCTGTAACATCAGTACCTGTTAATGAGTAGACCAATCTTTCCTCATCTTTCCTTCTTATGATTCGGACAGCCTCCCTTGGAATTGAAAGTCCTATCTCCACTTCGGGACAAACATCAATAAAATTTACATGACTTTCAAGCTTTTTTATGAAAGGACTGCTTATACGACTTCCATCATACCTGCAGTTTGCATGTTCTATACATCTACTAATTAATACAGTCGGTTTTTTATCCATAATATTCCATCCTTTCCTGGATTTTCTATGCAGCAAACAAAAGTGAAAACTACATTCCTTTCTATAATTATATCACATGATAACCATGATTCATGATATAATTGTATATGGAGAAGTGATATGAATGAAGAAGAAGATAGTAGTTGAGGACAAGATGCAAAGAGGGTATTCTTATTATCTTACAAAAGAAATTGGCAAGGATTTCCATGAGGAATTCAAGCCCGAACTTACACCAAAGGAAATGCTGGAACTAGGTGTATTTGGAGGTAAGTACATGACGGACTGCCTCAATGAATTTCCTTCTGACTGGTTTGAAAATGCAAAGCTTTCTTTCTTCAGAAAGGATATTTCATTGAATTATTTTGGTGTAGATGCATCACTCCCCCTTAAAACCTGGCTTGCCAAAGGTTGGATATATCATGAGGATCCAAGAGGATGGTTTCAGTGGTACTGCAGATACTATTACGGCAGGAGAATACCCTTGGAGGACATGAGACAAATCAAGCGGTGGAAGGCAATACGAAGGCATGCGGGAGCCATCAGAAAAAACTGTTATCCCTTGGACCTTAAATGCAGAAAGAAGCAAAGACAGGCCCTTCTTCACTGGGCATATGACAGCAGAAAAATATAATATCATCAAAGGGACAGGCTATAAAGGTTAAAAATCCTGGCTTGTTCTTTTTTCATCATACAATGCTCTCACCTTACCATAGGATTTTAGCATTTATTATAGGCCTATGGATTCATAAAAGCAATGGTTTAATCTTTCTAACTCTTTTCCTATCTCCCGACGGTGCCCAATGGATGAATATATCACACCCTTGGCCATTGACAGTATTTATCACGGTTTCATTAACGGAGCCAGGAAGATTATCAACAACAAGAATGATCTCAACTCTATCAATGTATTCCCTGTTCAGGACGGTGATACGGGCAACAATCTTTCATCGATGATGAGGACCATAATTGACGAATCGGAAAAAAAGAACACTGTAAAAAAAACAATGGAATCATTCTCTGAAGCAGCCATGAAGGGTGCCAGAGGAAACTCGGGTATCATTTTCGCCGAATATTTCTACGGCCTGAGCGCCGAGCTTGCAGATTCTGCAGTAATTACAATAAATCACTATGCAAGGGCCAGCATAAGGGCAGTTGACTATGCCTTCAGTTCAATAGAAAATCCTGTAGAAGGTACAATCCTCACTGTAATGAGAGAGTGGGGCTACGCTCTATGCGATGAATCCCATGAAAAAACGGAAATAATGTCAAGGATGCACCATGCAGTTGAAAAGCTTAACGACGCTCTTGCCAAAACCCAATACCAGCTTGAGGTATTGAGAAAGGCAAGGGTAGTCGATGCAGGAGCCAAGGGTTTTGCCTTATTCATACATGGAATACTGGAGTATTTCAAGACAGGACAAGTTTGTGATGAAAAAATCATAGACCAGGATATTTCAATCCCCTTTTCCAAGGACTTTGTTTCCCATGACCTTGAAAACATTAAATTCAGGTACTGCACAGAATGCCTAATTGAAGGAAAAGACCTTAAAGAAGATGAAATAAAAAAGGATTTGGAAGGACTGGGGGATTCTCTCATAGTAGCAGTAGGCAAAAAGACTGCACGGATCCACATACATACAAATGAGCCTGCAAAAGTCTTTTCCCTCATCTATAAAAAAGGTAAGGTCATCTCCCCAAAAGTTGACGATATGGTTAAGCAGAGGGAGATAGTGGTAAATAGGAAGTATCCTATAGCCATAGTGACGGATTCAATAGCTGACCTCCCTTTTAAAATGATTGAGGAGGAACAGATACACATAGTGAATTTAAGCCTCCTTTACAGGGACAGCACATTCATCGACAGACTAACTGTAACACCTGGGGAAATCCTGGATTATTCAAGAAATGACCCAAAACTTCCCACCAGTTCACAGCCTGATATGAAGCAGGTGGACAACCTCTTCAGCTATCTTGAAAGCTACTATGAATCTGCAATAGTCATATCCGTATCAAGGGAGCTTAGTGGAACATGCAATACTTTCATGAAGTCTGCAAAAAAAATCAGTCAAAAGGGATTCAAGATAAGTGTAATTGACAGCAGGCAGAATTCAGGCGCCCAGGGGCTTTTGGTTGCAAAAGCTGCAAGACTCTTAAAAAAGGGTTATCACCATGACCAAATTGTAAGGGAAATTGAAGATTCAATACCCAGAAGCAAGATACTTGTAAGGGTCAATACCCTTGACAACATGGTCAAATCAGGACGCTTGAGTACTAGGGCAGGCAAGATAGGCAGAATAATAGGACTGAAACCCATAGTGACCCTGGACCAGGAGGGTAAGGGTGACTTGGAAACCATAGCCTTCTCTTCCAGGTCAAGCATAAAAAAAATCATAAGACATCTTAAAAAAGTCTTGAAAAACAACCAAATAGAATCATACAACATAGTTCATATCAATAACCTGCAGGGAGGTCTTGAATTTGCACAAATGATCAGCAAAATAATAGGCCGGGAACCCGACTATATCGAAGAAACCTCCTCCATAGTAGCCATAAGCGCAGGAGAAGGAGCCGTCGCACTATCTTACGTCAAGAAAGCGGCTACGCCGCGTAAAATGCACTAGCATTTTTTAAGCCGTCGAAGAAATTATCCTATCCCGCATATCGCAATGCTTCAATGCGATTATGCATATTTGATTTCTGAGACTAGCAAGAAAGCGGCTACGCCGCGTAAAATGCACTAGCATTTTTTAAGTCGCGAAGAAAAGTTTCCTTAAGAGTATAGCACCAAAGTTTCAAGGGGCTATACATATCTACTTTTCTAAGCTGAAAGAAAGCGGCTACGCCGCGTAAAATGCCCTAGCATTTTTTAAGCCGTCGAAGAAATTATCCTATCCCGCATATCGCAATGCTTCAATGCGATTATGCATATTTGATTTCTGAGACTGAAAGAAAAAAAGGGAGTGATCAAATGTTTATTGAAGTATTCATGGTTTTATTCACTTATTTTTTTATCGTATTCATCATTGGTCAGTTACTTAAAAACAATTCAATTGTTGACATAGCATGGGGATTCGGCTATGTAGTTGCAGCCCTCTACAGCTTTTTCAGAGGCAATCCTTTCATGCAAAAGTCAAGCTTTATAACTGTAGCCATTCTCATATGGGGTTTGAGGCTGACCTATCACATAGGCAGAAGAAACATAGGAAAGCCTGAAGACTACAGGTATGTTGAAATGAGAGAAAAATGGGGTGACAAGTTCCCCATTGTCCAGGCATTTTTCAAGGTCTACATGCTTCAGTTCATAATCATGTTCATAGTATCCCTGCCCCTAACCTATGGCAACAGCACTTCGATTCAAAAGTTTCAGTGGTTCAACTACATAGGCATATTGTTGTGGGCAACAGGCTTCTTTTTCGAGTCATATGGGGATTATCAGCTCAAGAAATTCAAGAAGAATCCTGACAACAAGGGCAAGCTCATGGACAAGGGTTTATGGTCTCTTACAAGACATCCAAACTACTTCGGAGACTCAATGATGTGGACAGGGATCTTCTTCGTGGCACTGTCCGGATGGTCTTCAATATGGATAGTCGTCGGACCTGCCCTTATGACCTACATGATAGTCTTCATATCCGGAGTAAGGCTTCTTGAGAAAAAATATGAGGGACGTAGTGACTATGAGGACTACAAAAAAAGAACCAATAGTTTCATACCGGGCCCACCTAGAAAAAATATATAGTTTCTTAGCCACTCAAAATAATTCTCTATTAAGTTATTCATAATCTTAGCTTAGAGAATTATTTATAAAACAGGAGGTTTAAATCATGAAATGGATCAAGGTTTATTTTGTTACATTAATTGTTTTTTTCGTCATAGATATCATTTGGCTGGGACTCATTGCCAAAAACATGTACAAGCAGGAGCTGGGATATATAATGTCAGACAAACCAAACTGGCTGGCTGCTCTTGTTTTCTATCTGATTTTCATTTTCGGTCTGACTTACTTTGTCATTTACCCGGGACTTGAAAGCGGAAGACTCATAATGACAGTGGTAAACGGAATGATTTTAGGCTTTGTTGCCTACGCTACCTATGACCTTACCAACCTGGCTACCCTTGAGGGCTGGCCTTTCAGAATTACAGTAATCGACCTTATTTGGGGGACTTCCCTGGGAGGACTGGTATCTTTAATTTCCTACATTATAAACAGCAAATTGCTTCATTAGTTTTCATGGATTCACAATAAGTATTTTCAGTCAATATGAGAAAGGGGCAAAATATGAATTTATCCGATATTATTGATGAACTAGCCGGCATAATGAAGGGAAAGACCATTGATGCTTTGATACCTCCTCTAATCTTTGTCATTGCAAACATGATATGGGGTATTCTTGCTGCAATAGCCATATCCATTCTTATTGCACTGATTCTTGCTATCAGAAGATTAGTCGGAAAACAATCCCTAAAATATGCCTTGGGAGGAGTATCAGCAATTGTCTTTGCATCTCTTTTTGCCTTTTTAACTGAAAATGTCAACAACTACTTCATTGCAGGTGCAATAAGAAGCGCCTTGCTTTTTATTGTCGGTCTTTCCAGTATTGTTCTTGGCAAGCCCATGGCTGCAATAGCCAGCCATATTACAAGAGGATGGCCTATTGAGTGGTACTGGAGGAAGGATGTAATAAAGGCATATATTGAAGTCACCTTTGTCTGGGCTTTTCTTTTTCTTTTGAGATTCATTGTTCAAGTTATGCTTTTAATAGAAGGTGATACCGAAATGATAGTTCTTGTCAATTTCATTTTGGGATGGCCCTTCAATATTACCATACTAACGTTGTCTTATGTTTACGGCATATGGCGTCTTTTGAATCTGGGAGGTCCTGGAGTCGAGGAATACCTGCAAGGAAAACAAGCCCCGTGGCGGGGTCAGAGAAAGGGTTTTTGACTTGAAGTTTCTTTCATTTTTTTCATTTGATATTAAAGAAGGAATCCAGTTGGATTCCTTCTTTTTCTTTATAAATTCACTTTTATTTTATATTCTCTTCAATTGAGTAATAATTATTTTTTTGTATCTTTAATATCCAAAGGGCCTATTTTTGTAATATCAAATGGTGTCTCCTGATATACACAGTAGTTTAGCCAGTTTGAGAAAAACATGTGGGCATGTCCCTTCCACTTCATGACGACTTCCTTTTCAGGATCATCATCCTTGAAATAGTTTGCAGGAACTTTAGTATCCATTCCCTTCTTAACATCCCTATCATACTCATTCTTAAGGGTGTATTTCTCATACTCTCCGTGACCTTGAACAAATATCTGTCTCCTGTTCTTAAGGGCTGAAATATGAACTCCAGCATCTAAAGACTCGGCAAGTATTTCAATTGTTGGGACCTTGTGAAATTCTTCTCTTTCTATCTGGGTGTGTCTTGAATGAGGTGCATAGAACTTGTCGTCAAATCCCCTCATTAGCCTAGACTTTGGATCAACCACATCGTGAAGGAATACTCCAAAAAGCTTGTCGTCAAGCATCTTTCTTTGAACACCGTAATGGTAGTAGAGTGCCGCCTGGGCTCCCCAGCACAAGTGAATAGTGCTGAATACATTGGACTTTGAATATTCCATTATTTCGACCAGCTCGGACCAATAATTGACTTCCTCATAAGGAATTGTCTCAACGGGTGCTCCCGTAATTATCATTCCATCAAATTTTTTGTGTTTTATCTTGTCAAAGGTTTGGTAGAAAGAAGTCAGGTGCTCCTGTTTGGTGTTCTTTGATGTATGAGTGCTCATGTGGACCAGGTGAAGATTCACTTGAAGGGGAGTGTTTGCCAGCATTCTTATAAGCTGGGTCTCAGTCTCTTCTTTTGTAGGCATTAGATTGACTATTACAATTTCCAATGATCTGATGTCCTGGCTGTAGGCCCTGGCATCATTCATTACAAATACATTTTCTTCCTTCAATATATCAAATGCCGGCAGAGTTTTAGGTATTACTATTGGCATGAAAGTTACCTCCTTTATATAACTGTCCGGATAATAACCGAATTTGCACTTTTTTAGTCAGTACTTCAATCTATCTCCGAAGAAGTATAAATAATGACTCCCTACTCCCTCAATCCTTCAATTCCTGAATCTATAATGTAAATTAAAGGATCTCGAAGTCGAGACCTCGCCATTATTTATACTTCTTCTATTGTCAACATATCTAATGACTCCACATTAAATCTAAGTTGCAAATTCAGTTATTATCCATATATTTAATAGAATGTTGTTATTAGTTGGAAAGTTGGTCAGTAAAAGACTTCTTCCACAGGGTAGTTGAAGGGAGTAGCGCCTAGTTCAACTACCCTTACTTTGCTACTGCCTTAATTGCCTTGTCGAAATCTGCGATTATGTCGTCTATGTTTTCGATTCCTATGGATACCCTGATAAGGTCGGGAAGTACTCCTGCTTCTATCTGTTGTTCTTCCGTAAGCTGTCTATGTGTTGTACTTGCAGGGTGGAGTATGGATGTTCTTAAATCTCCCAGGTGTACTACAAGGGCTGTAAGGTCCATGTGCTTGATGAGTTCCTTGCCTGATTCGTTTCCGCCTTTGATTCCGAATGTCAATACTCCACTGGCTCCTTTAGGAAGATATTTTTTTGCAAGGTCGTAGGTTGGATGGTCTTCAAGTAGGGGATAGTTGACCCAGCTTACTCCATCATGATCCTTTAAGAATCTTGCAAGCTTAAGTGCATTTTCACAGTGTCTTTCCATTCTTACGTGAAGTGTTTCCAGTCCAAGATGGAACATGAATGCATTGAATGGGCTCATTGTCATACCGTAGTCTCTGAGCATCTGTACCCTGGCCTTTGTGGCATAGGCTGCTTCTCCAAAGTCTTTTACATACTGGATTCCGTGATAAGATGGATCCGGGTCTACAAGCTCAGGGAACTTGCCATTGTCCCAGTTGAAGCTTCCGCCGTCAATTACAACTCCACCGACACTTGTAGCGTGTCCGTCTGTATATTTTGTAGTTGAATGTATTACTATATCGGCTCCGTGCTCAAAAGGTCTGCAAAGTATCGGTGTAGCCACTGTATTGTCAACTATGAATGGTACGTCCATTGCCTTTGCCGCCTTGGAGAATTTCTCAAAGTCAAGGATATTAAGTCCTGGATTTCCAATAGTCTCAGCAAATAAAGCCTTTGTATTTTCTTTTGCAGCTCCTACTATTTCATCATAGGTGGAGTCAGGATTTATAAAGGTAACTTCTATACCCATCTTCTTAAGTGATACGGCAAGAAGGTTGAAGGTACCACCGTATATTGTTGAACCGGCAACTATATGGTCTCCGGCCTGACAGATATTGAGGAAAGCCAGTGTAGATGCCGCCTGTCCCGATGAAGCAGCTACTGCTCCTACACCGCCTTCAAGCAAGGCCATTTTATTTTCAAGCTCTGCCACTGTAGGATTTGATATTCTTGAATACATGTGAGTGGCAGACTTAAGATCAAACAGATCTGCAACGTCATCTGAATCATAATATTGGTAGGTTGTGCTCTGAGCTATTGGAAGAACCCTTGGTTGACCTGACTCAGGCTTGTATGTTCCCTGTACGCATTGCGTTTCAATTTTGTATTTTTTCATTTCATCCTCCTATACTGTAGCTTAGTCCGACAAAGCAGCTTAGCTGCAACGTCCGCTGCAGCGGTATTGTCAGCGTGTAAAGTTTTCCTTAAAACAAAATACCAATGCTTCAAGGGATTTTATATATTAACTTTACTAAGCTAAAAAAAAGCCGCTCCTTAAATAAGAAGCGGCTTGAATTCCATAATCTTCTTATCTTCCAGTTTACACTGTAGGAATTGGCACCTTGCGCATATGCGTAGGTTGCCGAGGTTTCAGCGGGCCATTCCCTCCACCTCTCGTGATAAGTCACAGTTATATATTTTCATATATTTTAAATCTTATTGCTGCAATTGTCAACTGTTTTCTTTGTCGCTTCTTATTTCAATCCTGCTATGACAGTCATTTCAACAAGAAGAGAGTCTCTTGCCATTTTGGCCTCAACACATGCTCTTGCAGGCTCATTCCCATCTGTCACCCATGCATCCCACACTTCGTTCATTTCCTGGAACATTGACATGTCCTTCAGGTATATTGTAGTTGAAAGTATGTGATTCTTGTCTGAACCGTATTCATTAAGAAGGTTTTCTATCTTCTCAAGTACAACCTTTGTCTGGCCCTTGATATCCTCAACATCTCCACATGTCTGTCCACATAGATAAACAGTATCTCCATGTACAACTACACGGCTCATTCTTCCCGTACCTTCATATCTTTTTATTTCCATTTTATCCTCCAAATAATCTCTTTATTTCAATCTCAATTGTCCAGTTTTCTCAGCCAATTAATTATACTTGAAGGAGGCTGTCATTACAAGGATTGCAAAAACCACGCCTTAAATTTCAAAGAACCTTTTCAACTCAATCATCTTGCCATCATCTTCATGGCAGGAAAAGTAAATGGTAACGTTTAAGTCTCCCTTCTTGAAAAGAAGATACTTTATGAAATCAAACGAAACCCTGTCCATAAATTTAAGACCTTCAACAATAATATTTATTTTTAAATTTCTAGATACTATCTTTATCATTTCAAACATGGACTGATATATTCTGTTTCTTTCTGTCTCAGTACTCAAAGCTGATATTTGGCCATTTGAATACTTAAGGGTGCTAATACTTATCCGGCCAAGGTCCCTCCATACCCAAACATCAATTTCCTCAAGTATTTCACTTTTACAGCTACCAACCATTTCATCCACAAGTGTTGCAAGATAGTTATAAGCAAGACCTTCCAAAGGAATACACCTGGTGGATATCAACATACCTTCAACTGTCTTTTCTCCTCGAGAAATACTCTCAAGTTCACTCTTTTCAAGAAGAACGATATTGTCAATGCTTCTGTCCATATATTCTACAGGGCTGCCGCACCTGGTATCCTTGATAATCTTTAGAAGATTTTTCGTAGATTCCTTAGGAGACATATTAAGCTCCTCTCTCAGCATGTGGGTACATCTTTCATACTGCTTCAAGGCAGAATTTCGATCTCCCATATCCAAATAGAGCTTGATAAGATCAACATAAAGATCTTCATCCAGTGAATTCAATCTAATAAGTTCTTCTAGGACCATAATTCCTTCAATATAATTTTTTTTAGACTTGTATATTTCAAGAAGGAGTATCAATGAATCGATATACTTTTTCTGGTAATTCTCTCTTTCATAAAAAATCCAGTCATTGAATTTAAAACACCCCTTAAGATAAAAGCTTTCAAGATACTCTCCCTTATAAATTTCCTTCATTTTATTGAAACTGTCTATAGTTGAATTTTTTTCGTTATCCAGATACAAAGCTTCAAAAACCTCAATATCAGAATGTATTTCGTATTCATCATTAAAACTTATTCGGCTTCCGTCAGAAACTATAAGTGGATTTTCCAGTTTTTCATTCTTAAAAAGCTTATTCATGCTCCATATATTGTATCTAAGATTGTATTTGGCTGATTCCTCATTGCTTTCCTCCCAGAACATGAAGGCCAGCTTCTCCCTTCCAATGCTTTCGTTTCCAGCTATATAGCACATTATACCAAGTGATTTGGAGCTAAGCTTACCTGTCATATCCTTGTCGTTATATACTATCTTAGGGTTTCCAAGAACGGATATTTCTATCTTAGGCCTTCTCATTCAGTTCACCCCGCACATCATGGTTTTTGCTGCAGAACACCATATTACCTTCCTTGAAAGTGGCTTCAACTACAATTTCCTTGATAGTATTCCTTTTTACAGACAATATATCCTTGTCAAGTACTGCAAAATCACCATATTTACCCTTTTCAAGGCTTCCCTTATCTTCTTCTTCAAAATTTGCAAAGGCTGAATTAACAGTAAACATTCTCAAGGCTTCAATAGGTTCTATTGAATGACTCTTCTTGGGATGATTTACTGCAGCGTGGATTGCCAAAATTGGATTGATCTCATTTATGTCACTGTCTGAACCTCCACAGAGAACAATTCCTGAATCTATAATATGTCTGAAATTATTGGTTCTTGATGCCAGTTCCTTACCCAGCCTTCTTTCATACATTCCCTTTTCATTACCCCAAAAATACTCGAATGTAGGCTGTGCTGAAATAACAAGACCCATATCTGCAGCTCTAGCTATCTGTTCTTTGTTAGCAAGTTCAAAATGCTCTATTCTGTGTCTGTGGTCTTTCCTTGAATATATTTCAAGTGCATTTTCATATGCATTGAGGACCTGTTCTATGGCTCTGTCCCCTATTGCATGAAGCGCTATCTGAAGTCCTTCCCTGTGAGCTTCACTTACATAGTAGTTCAACTCTCCGTTATTAAAATACAGATTCCCCTGTGTATCGAAGTCATTGTATTTTGTCGATATGGCTGCAGTCCTGGAACCAAAAGCTCCATCAACAAATATATCTCCTCCAACACATTTCAAGTTATACTTGAATATCTTTTCCAAGTCAAAAGTCTGGAAATACAATCTTATATCTATTGGGAACTTGTCCTTGTTCTCCATGATGAAGTTTACATCCTTTTCGTGGAAGGTAAAGCCGCCTTCCATTGTACTTACGGAAGTAACGCCCTTTGAAAGAGCATATTTTACTGCTCTTTTAATACCTTTCATTCTCAAATCATCCTTTAGACATCCAAACATCCTATTTCTCACAAATGCACTTGCCTTTCCAGTAAAAAAACCCAAAGGAAGATTACGTTCATCCCTTGCAATGCCGTCTATACTATAGGGCAGGTTGATTTTATTTAGTGCCAGTGTATTCAATGAACTCATGTGAATCTCTATGCTGTTTATCCAAACCGGATTATTAGGAGCAACTCTGTCAAGTTCATGTCTGGTAGGAAACCTCCTTTCCTTGATTTTAGTTATATCAAATCTATAACCTCTGATCAATTCTCCCTTGGGAGTTTCATCTACTGCACACTCTATTTTTTCTAGAAGTTCATCCATGGTTCTCACTTCATAAAGATTTACTCCTTCGAAATTTAGACCTGTCTGAACAAGATGAACATGACAGTCATAAAATCCCGGCACCACGGTACTTCCTTTAAGATCGATTATTTCCAATGATTCATTTACATATTTCTCAAAAGCTCTTCCTTTTCCAATGTCAAGAACCCTACCGTCCTTCACCGTCATCCAACTATATATTCCATTGCTTGAATCCATGGATATTATCTTTCCGCCGTATATCAACAAATCTGATACTGCCATGTCTCACCCTCCTCAAGATTTATCATTTGCTATCTATTATATACTCTTTCTATTTAACGACTCAAGGCATGAGCTTTTCGCCCATGCCTTACTCCATATATCATGTCAAAATCCTTACAAGATAATCATATATGATTTCTGCCGTTTTCACTACGTCATCAAGGACTACATATTCATCTGCGCCGTGGTAATTCTCCCCTCCCGGACCGAATACAAAGGTAGGTATGTCAAGCCTTGAACCTATATAACAAAAATCTCCTATACTTTGAAAATATGCAATCTCAGGATCTTTTCCAGTAATATCCCTTACAGATTCAATGAACGCCAATGAATATTCATTATCCTTATCAACCCTGTAAGGAAGGAATCCTTCGCTGTCCGGAGTTGGGGCCTCCCTGAATTTGATCTCAAAATCAGCATCTATATTGGCAGCCCTTGCTGCATCTTCAACTTCCTTAATTAAGGTCTCCTTGTTTTCTCCCATAACTATGTGTCTGAATACCGTAAAACTTGCCTTATCTGCTACAGAACAGGCTGCACCCCCACCTGACATATCTATGACACATATATCTCCCTTGCCAAGATATGGGTCCTCCCTGAGTTCTGTTTTCTTCAGCTCCATAATAACCTTTGATGCAGCTTCTATGGCACAAATTCCATCTTTTGGATTTGCAGCATGAGCAGATTTACCTGTAAACTCGACAGTATATGAATAACCACCCCTGGCACCCAGGCAAAGAGTCGGAAACTCAAGTCCTGTAAAACCGGCACTTGGTTCTGGTACTATAGCCACGTCTGCATCAGGAACAAGGTTGTCGTCGATAATGTAATTGGTTCCAAGTCCGTATGGACCCTCTTCATCAGATACAAAATTGTAGGCTATGGTTCCGTTGAAATTTTCTACTGTATTACTAAATGCCTCCAGGGCAAGCATTGCAGCAGCAGAACCAGACTTCATATCAAGGGATCCAAGACCGTACATCCTTCCATCCTCTACAAGAGGCTCCAGTGGATCCTTCGTCCAACCTTCGCAAAGCTGTACGGAATCCATATGTCCATTGATCAGAATCTTCTTTCCTGGTTTTCCACCCTTCATTTCCCCTACTACGTTTACACCCTTGAACTTGGTCACCATTTTATCTTCATAGTGATGATAGCCTACAGGTATTCCTCTTTCCTTAAGCCAGTCATGCACATAGACCATAATCTCTTCCTCGTGAAAGTAGGGGCTCTTTATTCTTATTAGATTTCCTAAAAGCTTTTCAATATTCTCTTTATTTATTATATTCTTTTTATTACTCTTGATTTCTGTCATAATCTCCTCTCCTGCTACTTTGCCTCATTGTATGTCTTTACGGAACTAATTTCACCTTCTTTGAACATAAACTTATTGGTCCATCCGTATATTACAGTTATTATAGGTGCAAGGAAGGACAGATATGTATAAGGCAGATATTCAATAGTACTTATTCCAAGAGCTCCTGTAAAGAATACTCCACATAGTCCCCATGGTACCAATGGTGATGTAACAGTTGCCGAATCTTCTGAAACCCTGGAGCACACTTGAGGCAAAAGTTTCTTTTCCTTATATGAAGGCACAAGCATTCTTCCGGGGATTATTATTGCCATATACTGACTTGCAGAGAAGAGGTTGATTACTATACTTGATAAAACGTGGGTTGTAACCAAGCCTCCAGTAGTCTTGACAAGGCCTTTTATCTGGTCAAGAAGAACATCAAGCATTCTTGTCTTCTCAAGGAGTCCACCCAGACTCAATGCTACAAAACCAAGGGAAATTGTCCACATCATACTTTGAAGTCCACCTCGGCTAAGAAGTGCATCTATTTCTGATATTCCTGTATCTGAAACAAATCCATAGTTCATGAAACTCATCATTTCTCCCAGTCCGTAGCCTTGGAATATCATTGCAAAAGCTGCTCCTATAAGTGATGCTATTATCATTACTGCAAGTCCTCCAACCTTTCTGATTGCAAGAATTACAACTATTACGGGTGGTATGAATGCAACAGGATTTATGAAATAGTTGCCTTTTAGCCCGTCAAGGATTATATTTATCTGCGACTGGTCTATTTCAGCACCCTTAAATCTGAATCCAAGGAAAAGATATATTACAAGGGATATGAGTATTGCCGGACCTGTTGAATATGCCATGGATTTTATATGGTCAAAAAGGTCTGCTTCTGCAACTCCTGCGGCTAAGTTCGTAGAGTCTGAAAGAGGTGACATCTTGTCTCCGAATATTGCTCCAGATACTACGGCTCCAGCTGTCATGGCAGGTGGTATTCCAAGTCCATAACCTATTCCCATGAATGCAACTCCGAAAGTTGCTCCGGTAGTCCATGAACTTCCAGTTGCTACAGATGATATTGAGCATATAAGACAAACTGAAAACAGGAACATGGAAGGCGATAAAACCTTAAGTCCATAGTATATTAGTGTAGGAATCGTTCCGGAAGGTATCCATGTTGCAATGAGAACTCCTACCATCATCAATATTAGCATCGGTAGCATGGCTATATTACAACCGTGCAGTATTCCATTCTGTACTTCTTCCCATGTAAAACCGTTAAGCAATGCCACTATTGCAGCCACTACTGTAGCAAGTATCAATGTAATGTGGGTAACCCAATCCTGTTTCAGTACAAAAATCTGGATCGACATTGCCGCAATCAAAAATGCAAAAACAAATAGTACTCCAATTAGTCCCGGTTTTTTAGTTGTTTCGGTATTCATAAAAACACTCCTCTTAATAATATATTTGCCCTATTATACAAAATCAATAGTATTATAAACGTTTTAAAAATTGTTTAAGTATAATTTAAAAATCCCTTCTTAAACAAATTTTAAACAATGGGCCAATATTAATATCCTATTACTACTGGTTCATTCTCTCTTTAGTACCTGATAAATCCGCCTCACTATGGCATTATAGCCATCAGCATTGGGATGGAAGTCATCTATGTAAAGATATTGCTCCAGATTGTATTTGAAAAGGTCATAAGTGGGAATATAGACACTGTTGGGTTTTAAAGAGACAAGAAGATGGGTTTTGTTATTCCAGTTAATGATTGCCTCCCTTTCTTCATAAGGAACTTCATCTCCATAGGGATTGTAGAATCCTATGACTGCAATCTGTGTCTGGCTGTTGTTTTCTATAATCAAATCAATGGTCTTGCCCAAATCTTCAATGTAGCCATTCAAGGCTTCCTCGTATTCAATAGTGGATACACTAAATGCAGAATTTCGCAAATGATTAAGATCATTTCCTCCAATAGATATGAATACTATATCTGCATCCCCAATGATTCCTATGGCTTCATCACTATAAAGGACTTTCATCATATCTGATATTTCCGCCCCCGGTTGTGCCAGATTAACAACTTCCACTTCCTCTTCACCTTCATTTTCAATAAGCTGGGCATAACCCTTGCCAATGCCCAAGCCTCTATCATCACCGACTCCCGCTCCTATGGAATCTCCAAGTATAATAATAAACATGTCATCCTCCCTGTAATTGTATGATTCTATTTTATCAACAGATGATTCACTTTCTGACAAGTCAATGAAAGATCTTTCATCCCTGCCTAAAGAGCTTATGTTTATGGATGTTATAAGTCCTCTTATAAAAACAAGAGTCAATAAACCAACAAGGGCAAAAAGAATTATCCACTTAATTTTTTTATACATACTCACCACTCCAACTTTTACTTAATAAACAAACATTGCTTCTGTCATGCAAGTACATCTTTTCTTGAAAAGACAATAAAACTAACAACTATTGAAAGCAGGCTCCAAACTCCTAGTACTGAAATGGAAAATTTCATTGTCATTCCTTCTATAAACTGGTATGAACCTGTCATATACCTTATAAGATTGAGATTTGATACAAAAAAATATTTGATAATCTCCCAATCAGACAGGAAAAACTGAAGAAACTGTCCTCCGATTAGACTTGCCATGACTATTCCTATTGAAGCGGCTGTACTCTTTACCAGAACTGAAATCATGAAGGTTATTGATGCAATCACCATTGAAACAAACCATGCCAGTGAATAAATCAACACCATATATTCCATCCTGTTTACCATTATTACAGAATTTGAATCAAGGACCCCATTCACAAGATTAAATCCCGTTGCAACAGGTTCATCAAAGCCTGCCAGACCGAAAAACATGTAGGATTCAAGGGTGGATATGACTCCTATCATCAAAATAACTATTGTCGTCATCATAAGCAGGGCAATATATTTGCTCAGCAGAACCTTCCACCTGGCAACAGAGCGAGTCAACAGAAGTTTGATTGTCCTGGTTGAAAATTCTCCTGATACAAGATCAGATGCCAGAATTATTATCATGAGAGGAATAAACAAAATAATTGCATTTTCTACAAAATTGACAGAAAATCTGGCTGAACTTGGAGTAATGGGATTGATGTCGTTTTCAATAAAATACTTCATCTGTTCAATCTGTATTTGAATGGACCTGATTCCAGTTTCACTGATATAGGCGCTATCAAGTCTTCTTTCCAGTTCCCTCATCTGCTGGTCGGCAAGATTTTTCCAGTCATATGTGCTATCTTGTGTGATTTCTTCAAATCTTATGACTGTCTTTTCATAGGTATATTTTTCTCCATATGAAAACAAGCCTATGAACAAAAACAGAAGCACTGCTATGAGCACCATCTTTTTCTTAAGGAATATTTTACTGATTTCATTCTGAATTAACTTATACATCATACCACCTCTTCCCCTAAGTGATTTCCTGGTTCTCGGTCAAGTCAAGAAAGAGTTCTTCGAGAGTCCTGGTCTTTGAATTGACATACTTCAATCCAAATCCTTCTTGTACAATAGAAGAGTTGACCGATTCCAATTCATTCAAATCCATGGTTGCCTCAATACGATTTCCCTTTAATCTAGAGTTAATATCAAATCTTTCTTTCAAGAATGCCTTACCCTTTTCAGGTTCATCCAGAACCCAGTAGACCTCACTGGATGACAAAAGGTCTTTAACATCAGCGGTCTTAATAAGCAGTCCGTCCCTGATTATTGAAACCCTGGTACACATGAGCTGTATCTCTGATATGATATGAGATGATAAAAGTATGGATATGTTTTTCTCCAG
>CAZFYP010000004.1:0-36961 GCA_964523535.1 uncultured Clostridia bacterium | reverse complement strand
AGAAATACGACAAGAGACAGGATATCGCCAAGAAAGATGCCCAACGCAGAATGCAAAGAGTCAAAGATTATTAAGGGGGCGTAATTGGTTTCGACGGGGGTATAGAAGTATGATAAGCGAGCCGCTGTTGCCAATCAGCGTAAAAAGTGGCAACATAAATTAAACGCTAAAAACAATAATAATTTAGCATTCGCAGCGTAAGCTGTTAGCTTGTTCCACTTGGCCGACCTGTAGGCCATACTGGGACATCAAATAAATCAGGGAACTGCATTAGGGGTGCTTCGACCTTCTGCCGAACAATTGAAGATAGCCTGATGTGATTTTTGTCAAGATTTGTCACATCATGCGATACTATAAATTTTGACTGCGCTCGGAGAAAGTTGTATGGAAATGCTTTCGGACGTGGGTTCGACTCCCACCGCCTTCACCACATTAGTACACAAAGTTTGCTACAAAGTAAACCCCTTGATTTCAAGGGGTTTTGTTATTTTTATGGGTTAGAATGGAAGGGGATATCTAAGAATGAACACGCTAATGCTAAGAAGTATGCACCTAGGTGCATTTTTTAGTAGGTGTGTGCATATCTTTTAGCGAAAATATTTTGATTTGTACATGTTTTCGTAATAGAACGTGGATATAGTTTGTCTGTTACGAAAATGGTTGGTGTGAGTTGATTTTGAAGTTTTGGAAGACCTGATATAATCTAATAATTTATTTAATAACTTAAGAAAAAATGGCTTCAGTGGTTAAAGGCTTGAAAAAATTACAAGTGAACCTTGAAATGATGTATATAGAGGAGTAGAATAATATATGTGAAGAAAAATTGAATGCTAATGGATTGAAGGGGTTTTTATGCGTTAGTGTATGGGGGGTAACAAAAATGAATATAAACAATGTATGTAAGTATGAATTGAAATAGATTGATGCAGTTATTGCGGTATAACTGTATTTTTTATTGAATTATAAATTAGGTTGATGTTTATTGTGGGACCTATTTATTTGACAAAAGTGGATGAAGGAGTTTATATGAATAAATCTCAAGTGAAATCAAAGGCTAGAGTTGCCGACCATGGTGAAGTTTTCACGGCAGACCGGGAAGTTAACGCAATGCTTGATATGGTTATCCATGAAACTGAGCGGATAGATTCACGTTTTTTAGAACCGGCCTGTGGCGATGGGAATTTCCTTGTGGAAATACTTAGAAGAAAACTAAATGTGGTTAAACGGAAATATAAAAAGAGTCCTTTTGACTATGAGAAAAATGCGGTACTTGCAGCTTCTAGCATTTATGGTGTGGATTTGCTTATTGATAATGTAGAAATCTGCAGAAATCGGTTGTTTGACATCTGGGACGAGCAATATAAAATCGTTTGCAAGAAGGAAGTTAATGATGATTGCCGTAAAGCCGTACGATTTATCTTAGAGCGAAATATCTTATGTGGAAACGCATTGACATTAAAGCAAGTAGACGCAAACGGAATAGACACCGAAGAGCCGATTGTTTTTTCGGAATGGTCGTTTATCTTTGGCGTGAATATGCAGAGAAAGGATTACCGTTT
Organism: uncultured Clostridia bacterium; assembly: GCA_964523535.1. GTDB lineage: Bacteria > Bacillota > Clostridia > Tissierellales > Dethiosulfatibacteraceae > Dethiosulfatibacter. Next base: position 35,402 of record CAZFYP010000004.1, on the reverse strand, counting down.
CGATAAACTTATGGAGGGTACCGAAAAGGGAAAGGATCTTTACAAGAAAGAAGAAAAAGTTAAGGAAATAGAGGGTCAATTAAATATGTTTAGCGATCTGTCTATTTCAGATAAAGAAGAAAAAACGGAAATAAGTGATGAAGGGGAACTAGTTTTCCAGTATACGAAAAGTTATAGGAGGATATGGGAGTATGAAGAGTAATTTATTTAATGACATCTATAATCCAGATGTCCTGAGCTGTTTAGCAAATTTATCAAATGATGAGGTATTTACACCACCTGATATTGTAAATCAGATGCTAGATATGTTGCCGGAGCATCTTTTTAAAGATCCAAGGACTACTTTTTTGGATCCGGCATGTAAAAGTGGTGTATTTCTTAGAGAGATAGCTAAAAGGTTAATTGATGGACTTGTACCTATTATACCTGACTTACAAGAGAGAATTGACCATATATTCCAAAATCAGCTATACGGAATTGCCATAACCGAACTTACAAGCCTTCTTTCCAGACGGAGCGTTTATTGCAGCAAGTACTCTAACAGTATCTATTCCATATGTAGGTTTGACGACACTGCTGGAAACATAAGATTTAAAAGTGTGAAACATAAGTGGGATGGTGGAAAGTGTGTGTTTTGTGGAGCATCAAAAAGCGAATATGACCGTGATGAATCATTAGAAACTCATGCTTATGAATTGATTCATACTTTAAGACCAAAGGAGATTTTTAATATGAAGTTTGATGTTATTATCGGAAATCCACCTTATCAGCTTAATGATGGTGGTGGAACCGGATCAAGTGCAATACCTATATATCAGCAGTTTGTACAACAAGCACAAAAACTTAATCCACGCTATTTAACAATGATTATTCCGTCAAGATGGTTTACGGGTGGAAGAGGACTAGATAGCTTTCGGAATGATATGTTACAAGACAAACGTCTTAGAATACTACACGATTTTCCGAATGCCAACGACTGTTTTCCTGGTGTAGAAATTAAAGGCGGAGTATGTTATTTCCTGTGGGACAGAGATTCTTTAGGTATGTGTAATGTAGTAACGCATAAAGAAGATGAAATTGTTTCACAAATGGAAAGATATCTTCTTGACGAAGATCAAAGTGTTTTTATTCGTGATAATTTCGCAATCAATATATTGAGGAAAGTACAATCGTTAAATGAAAAAAGTTTTTCAGAAATAGTAAGTGCGAATGATCCTTTTGGGTTTGATGTGCGTATGAAAAATAGTTATCGACGTATAAAGCCAGATTATAAGCTTAAGTCTATGTCTGATGGTGTGAATTATTATTATAATGGGTGGAGAAAAGATGGAATTGGATATATAAAAAGATCCAATATAAACAAAAATAAAGAGTGGATCGATACTTATAAAGTGTTAATCCCAAAAGCATGGGGAACTGGGGAAACCTCAAAAGATAAACTCAGTCCATTTATAGTAGAGCCTGGATCATGCTGTACTGAGACTTATTTAGTTGTGGGTCCATTAAATGATATGGAGACTTGTGAAAACGTAGTTAGTTATATTACGACAAAATTCTTTCATTTTATGGTTTCAATGATTAAGATTACTCAAAACACTATGCAAAAGGCTTATACTTATGTCCCATTGCAAGATTTTGAAACCAAATGGACTGATCAAGAACTTTACCAAAAATATCAGCTAAGTAAAGAAGAAATAGAATATATTGAAAATTTGGTGCCAGATTTAAATGAATGATAAGAGGGAGAGTATTGATAATGACTAAGAAAGAATTTTTTCCACAACGACCTAGTGTTTTTCCTAAAATATATGCATATACAGAGAATAATCTAGACTATAAAGGTTTACTTAAAGTAGGCTATACAGAAAAAAGTGTTGAAGAAAGAGTTGCTCAACAATACCCTACTAAAAGACCAGAAGGAATGGATCCATATGAAATAGTTTTTGTCGGCTCAGCAATGAGGAACGATGGATCATGTTTTACGGATCACGATGTCCATCGGCTACTTGAAAAGAGAAATTTACATCGTGTAGGTGGCGAATGGTTCAAGTGTAGCCTACATGATCTTAAAGCAGCTATTACAGCTATCAAAACTGGAACAGAGAACATTAGCAATAGAACTCAAACCTTTAAAATGAGACCTGAGCAAGATGAAGCCGTAAGAAAAACAATGGCTTATTTCGAAGATATTAGGAAAGAATACCCTGATGACGCACCAAAGTTCCTTTGGAACGCAAAAATGCGGTTTGGAAAGACCTTCTCATCTTATCAATTAGCGAAAAAAATGGGTTTTACGAAAGTCTTAGTCTTAACGTTTAAACCAGCTGTAGAAGATTCGTGGAATGATGATTTGAATAACCATGTTGATTTTGAAGGCTGGCAGTTTATCAGTCGTGGTGGTCTGACATATGAAGAATCTGATCCTAACAGGCCGATTGTATGTTTTGGCTCATTCCAGGACTTCTTAGGGACCAACGAAAGCGGAGGACTGAAAACCAAAAACGAATGGGTTCATACAATGAATTGGGACCTTGTCATCTTTGATGAGTATCATTTTGGTGCATGGAGAGATAATGCCAAAAAATTGTTTGAGCAAGAAAATGAAGATGAAAGCTTTGACTTCGACATGGAAAAATATAAACTTGATGAAGCTGATAACGCATATAATGAAACCTTTCTACCTATTACAACATCGCATTATCTATTCTTGTCAGGAACTCCTTTTAGAGCGATAAACAGTGGTGAATTTATTGAGGAACAAATATTCAACTGGACTTATTCTGATGAGCAACAGGCAAAAGAAGACTGGTCTCTAGACAGACCAAATCCGTATGAGTCGTTGCCACGTATGGTACTCATGACTTATCGTATCCCCGACAGCATACGCCATATCGCTCTACAGGGGGAATTCAATGAGTTTGACCTGAATGTATTCTTTTCGGCAAAAGGAAAAGGAGAAGAAGCACGATTTGTATATGAAAACGAGGTCCAGAAGTGGCTGGATCTTATTCGTGGTGCACATTTGCCTTCAAATATTGATGATTTGAAGTTGGGTAGTGATAAACGTCCACCTATGCCGTTCTCAGATACAAGGCTCTTAAAAGTCATCACACATACCTTCTGGTTTTTACCTAATGTAGCATCTTGTTTTGCTATGGCAAATCTACTTAAACAAAAACAGAACTCTTTTTACCATGATTATACAGTCAATATCAGTGCTGGAACTGCTGCTGGAATCGGTTTGAAAGCTTTAGAACCGGTAAGAAAATCCATGCCCGATCCGCTAGAGTCAAAAACGATAACTCTATCGTGTGGAAAGTTGACAACAGGCGTTACTGTTAAGCCATGGACAGGTATATTTATGTTGAGAAACTTAAAAAGCCCGGAGACATATTTTCAGGCAGCATTTCGAGTTCAAAGCCCATGGGTCATTGAGAACGGCGATGGTTCAAAGGAAGTTATGAAGCATGAGTGTTATGTATTTGATTTTGCATTGGATAGAGCGCTTAGACAAATATCTGATTATAGCTGTCGTTTGAATATGGATGAAAGTAATCCAGAGAAGAAGGTTGCTGACTTTATTAATTTCCTTCCTGTATTGGCATATGATGGCAGTACGATGAAGCAAATCAATGCACAAGATGTCCTTGACATTGCAATGGCTGGAACTTCAGCAACATTGCTTGCTAAAAGATGGGAAAGTGCATTGCTTGTTAATGTTGATAACGAAACTTTATCAAGACTGATGAATAATCAGAAAGCCATGGAAGCCCTGATGAGTATTGAAGGCTTCCGAAGTCTAAACGGTGATATTGAGACTATCATAAATAAATCCGAAGCAGTCAAGAAAGTAAAGAAAGAGGGTAAGGACGGACTGACAAAGAAAGAGAAAAAAGAACTTTCAGATGAAGAAAAAGAATATAAATCAATGCGTAAGAAGATACAGGAGAAGTTAATCAAATTTGCAACGAGAATCCCTATCTTCATGTACCTGACAGATTATCGCGAACGCTCGCTTAAGGATGTAATTACTGAACTAGAACCCGACCTGTTTAAGAAGGTTACAGGTCTTGGTGTCCTTGATTTTGAACTCTTAATCTCACTGAATGTCTTCAATGGACCGTTGATGAATGATGCTATCTTTAAATTTAAGAGATATGAAGATTCGAGCCTCGTTTATACTGGGATTGACAAACATGAGGGCGAGGATATTGGTGGTTTTGACACCGTTCTTAAGCATGAAGAATATGAGCGGTTATTCTATAATCAGCAGTTGACATTGGGTAATTTTGATCAAGCACTGTATGACATCAATGATGATGAGTTGGAAAAATATCGTGCTAAGAATAAACCGGAAGTGATTGAAATACCAGAAAAAGAAATCAGTACCAATAAAGAACCCGAGCTTGTTACAAAGGCATACGGAATAAAGTCACCGATTAACAAAAAAAAAGAAGAGAAACAAATTGACGAAGAAATTCCTGATTTTGATATTCAAGTTGGTTCTATAGTGCTCCATCAGAAGTTTGGAAATGGTGAAGTGTTAGATATGAAAAATAACTTTATTACGGTTGCTTTTGGAACTGCAAAGAAAAAATTTATATATCCAGACTCTTTTGTAAAAGGTTTCTTAGAGAAGCAATAATTAAGTCAGAATAATTACATTAGATAAAATTTATGAAATTAATTATCCATGTAAGTTTAAAAATTGAGAATAAAACGAAATTGGCTGTAGAATATAAAGCATCTCTGGAACCATGCTATTTGGACAATAATGATTTTTATGTTAGAACAAATCCAAGTTCGGATAAATTAGATTCAGGAGGATTGACATGAGTTATACATTTTATGATGTTGCATATGAAATTCTTCAACAATCAGATGCATCATTGTCTATTAATGAAATATGGGAAAAAGCTGTTGAATTAGGACTAGATCAAAAGATAGGAACGTCTGGCAAAACACCAGAGAAAACTCTGGCAGCAAGGATATATGTAGATATCAAGAATAATTCAGACACACAATTTGTACAAGTCAATAAGAGACCCGCTAAATTTATATTGAAAAATAAAACAGCATATACGATAAATCAGGAAATTATCAAAACATCAATGGATGAGAACAAGAAAGAAAAAAGGCAGAAATTCAATGAACGTGAATTGCATATTTTGCTATCAACATTTGTTTATTCTGATCCAAGATTCAAGTGTTTCACTAAGACAATTTATCATGAGACATCAAAGCGAAATAAGAAAGGCTATAATGAATGGCTTCATCCAGATCTTGTTGGTGTATATTTCCCATTTGATCAGTATGAAAACAATACATTGAAGTTGCTAGAAGCACTTAAGGAAAATCCATATCGATTATATGCTTTTGAAATGAAAATAAACTTGAATTTCTCAAATTTAAGAGAATATTATTTCCAGGCAGTTTCAAATTCAAGTTGGGCGAATGAAGGTTATCTTGTGACACTAGAAATGGATGAAGATGGAGATCTACTTGATGAACTGAGGAGACTTAATAATGCTTTTGGAATAGGAGTGATTAAACTTGATCCTATCCACATTGAGCAAAGCGAAGTTGTGCTTCAGGCAAGAACTAAAGAGTACCTTGATTGGAATACTATTGATAGGCTTACTTCAGAAAACCTAAACTTCAATCATTTTATTGTTGAATTGATGGAGGATATCAAGGTAGGTAAGGCAAAGAGTAAATATGACAATATTCTTGAGACGGAAGTAGAATTAAAAGAGTATGTTGTTAATAAAGGGATAAGTGAGAAATTGTAATGTCTCAAAAATTAATTTTGTATCAAAGTAGCAAAGCTTTATAATTTGCTAAGTTTCCTAATAAATAAATTTGCCATTGCAATTGAAGCTTAAGATGAAAAGTGTTATAATTTTTATGGCATATGTTTGTCAGGGGGTTATTTTATCAAGGAAGTTATGTAGATGGTTGTTAACCCCTATTCATTTAATGAGTGGGGGTTTGATTTTTAATAAATAGAGGTAAAAAACGAATTATGAATATTATTAAAATTAGAATACAGCATGGGGGGATAGTTTTTAGAGATGTTCTCATTTGTGATGAGGAGTCTTTAGAATCATTACATAGCATTATAAGTGTCATTTATCATAGAGATGATTATGAAATATCTGAATATCAGTTTTACAAAAATCAGAAAATTCTATCAAATAATAAAGATCTTGAATTGAGAAGTTTAAATTTCGAAAATGGAGATGAATTGATTTATTCAGGTGGGGACCAAAACCATGAAATTATTATTCTTGAAACTCTGAAAGATGATTTAAACTCTGAATATCCTATTTGTATTGATGGGTTTGGAAATGTGAATAATGAAGAATTTTCGATTGAAGATATTAATAATCGATTACATTTCAAAGGGAAATACAGGATAGAATTGACATTGGATAATCTTGCTGAAATATTGGGTTTGCCAGAAAAGTTGACAAAGAGAAAATTTGAAATTATTGAAAAAGATCATAAGAGTAATTTGTGGCAAGAGAATAATAGGTATTATGCTGATATTAAAGGATTTAGAGCACTTATACAGAATAAAAGTATAACAGAATATATTGAAGTTGGTAAAAATGAAGGAAAGGAAATTCACTAATTATTCTAATGAATTCTATATCTATAATTTAATAAATTGTATTAAATATCGATTGAAAAGAACTAGAATAGGGGAGAGATAAATGAACTAGAAAGAGAACTTGGGGGAGCTTTTGAGAAATGTTAAAGTGAATAATAAATTGCCATTAACCATCTAAAACATTCACTTGAACATTATTATAATTACTTTCTTCAAAGCCATTTTCATGTAATAAGGCTATAGAGACTGTAAAATTAAGATTTTGGGGTAAATGTTTAGAGAGTTTATTTGCGATTTCTACTGATTCAACTATAAATGAAAATTTTGTGATTGGTTTATCATATATAGCTAATCTGCCATATAAAAAAATCATATGATTAATAAGTTTGTTTTCATCACTAAGTAAATTTAATAAAATATTATTAAATCTAAAGTCAAAATGCCATATTTCATTTTTTTGCTTAGCAATTAAATTACTTATAAAACCTTCTTTTTGTGGAAAAATATCATAGTTTTGAGATACTAATTGATTAGCAATACTAAATGCCTTCTTTTCAAAAATTTTAGTCTCTTCAACTAACCTCATTTGATCATCTAATGAAGGTATTTCAATATATGTACTTGAAGTATCGATGAAATAAGCAGGATTTATATTTAACGCTTTTGCTAAAGTAAAGACTTTACTTATTGGCAGGTTTTTAATGTCACCAGTTTCATATCTTTGTAAAGATGATTTACTGATATTAGTTTTATCAGATAAATCTTGATATGTTAAATTTAGACTAAGTCTTCTTTCTCTTAATCTTTTACGTATTATTAATTCTTCAATTGATTCATTTAATTGATTGTCCATTATAAACCTCATTTTACTCATTATATACTACCCCTTAAGTATTTAAAGTATATCATAAATCATCAAATTTGCCATATAAAAAAGCTATATGATTATATAGTTTGTTTGAACTATTAAGTAAATCTTATTGAATCTAAAATCAAAATGTCATATTTCACTTTTATTTTAGCGATCAAATTACTAATCGCTATGTCTTCTTGAGAGATGATTGAATGACTTAAATAATTAATTGATTAGTGATATTAATCATTGATTTCTTTTTAAAATTTTTTTCTTCAATTGACTTCATTTGATTATCTAATGAAGGTTCTTCAATATATGTATTTGAAGTGTTGATGAAATAAGCAGGATCTACATTTAATGCTATTACTAAAGTAAAAACTTTTCTTATAAATAGGTTTTAATGTCATTAGTTCATATCTTTGTAAAGATGATTTACTGATATTAGTTTTATCAGATAAATCTTGATATGTTAAATTTAGACTAAGTCTTCTTTCTCTTAATCTTTTACGTATTATTAATTCTTCAATTGATTCATTTGTTTCATTTAATTCATTTAATTGATCGCTCATAATTAACCTCGTTTCACTCATTATAATCCCCCACTTAAATATATAAAGTATATCATAAAACATCAAAATTGCAAAATGTTTTATAAATGAGCGATTATGGAATATTAAAAAATAATCTCCTGGAGTTTTATTATTTTGCGGCATACTGAATTATATAAAGTAAAAATATAATTTGCATAATAATTTTAATTTTTTATTGACAAAATATATATTAGATATTATAATTATTTTCAAAGAAGAGTTCAGAGATATATTTTTTTAGATCAAAATCCCAAATATGCAACAAAAACGCAATAACGTCAAAAAAAGGAGAATTCGGCAGGTGGTTTAATTTTTCATACTATTGACGATAAGAAAAAATATAAATTACAATAGACAGAACTAATGTTCGATAGTATAATGTAATTAAGCCTTTTCGCCACAGGAATTTCTGAAAAAGGAGGCTATACATGTTAAAAGAATCAGAAATAAAAAACGAGGTATTTTGTTTAGAAAAGTTGGAAGAAGTGATGCCTATAGAGGTGCCAGTAGAAAAAAAGAAAAATAATTTTCATAAAACTAAACTTTTGCTTTCTATTTATCGAACAGTTGTATGGAGAATAGAAAATTCAATAGTAGGAATACAAGAAACTGCTGAAGAATATGGAGGCAAGAGAATATCTGACCTTATTGATTTTTTATGTATTGAACTTGTTGATTTTGATTTTAACAAGGATAAAAAGGAAGTTGAAGAGCGCCTGACGAGTATCGCTGAGACGAAGCTGATTATTGACATTATTGATAAAGCACTTCTGCATTTGAAATCGCACCCTGATAATGGGGAGATATACCATGATATCATTAAGTACTGCTACATAGATAAAGAGAAGGTATGTGATAGTGCAATAATGATAAAATTGAATTTAACCCAGTCTACATACTATAGATACAAGAAGCAAGCTATAGAAGTTATGGGAGTTGCGTTATGGGGGTATATTATTGCACCCTTGGAGGATTACTGGAACAATATCAAGTAAATTCAAAGCTTTAAGAGTTTGTGAAAGTTGAATGAGAGGGAAATGGTAGTCATATGATAGTCAATTGAAATACAATTGGAAGGTTTTTGAAATGGTTTTGACAGTTATGACCTTTTATAATAAGTATAGTGAGAAGTATGTGTAAAAAATGAATATGATGGCAAATAGCCGCTCAGGTTAGGATTTAATAGTATGTAAGTCTTAACTTAAGCGGCTATTTTTATGCCATCCGGCTTTGGCCCTAATACGTGTATGCGTATTAGGGTCTTTTTTTATGTTTTTTTGCATGTACTTCCTCCTAATTACTTATTTCAGAGGAGGAACAGATAATGTTCAAAACGTTTAAAACCAATGGTTCTATTACAACTATTGAGATTTCAGAAGAAGGGAAAGTTACTTATGCAGTTGGCAAGAAGAAAACCACATTTGATTTAAATGAGTGTGATTCATTCACTTATGAATTTGAAGCGACAAATGAAAAGTTTGAAATTACAGAAGAAATGATTTCATTGACAGAAGGGTTAGAAACTTGGATGTGGCTCGTAATCAGTAAGGGTGAAGAACGGCTTGAGTACAACAATAATCAGACGGAAACAAGGCGTCACCAAAGTTATTCGGATCAAAACGATAAATTTGACACACTCATGACAAATGAAGATGTACTTGATAGGGTGCTGGTAAATCTCGATAAGGAAGCTTTACGCGAGTTTATACAGACATTGGAACCTCAGCAGAAAGAACTGTTGATGGATATTTATTTTAGAGGACTTTCTATGGCAGATGTAGCTAGGAGAGATAGCGTTCATAAGTCATCTGTAACTAAAAGAATGAACCGGATTATCGGGCAACTTAGCAAAAAGTTAAAAAAGTTTTGATTTAGGGGGGCAACTATTTTCTCCCCTATGACCTATATACAGAGGCTACTGATATGGCACTCGAATTTCAATAAGAAAGGTAGGTGAGAAGATATGAGAACTCAAGAAGCTGTTGGTTTTAATAGGAGAAAAACTATGCATCATTTAGAGATAGACATCAAGAAGCCAAGTTCAACCCAAGTGCTTGCTGCCAAGAAAGTGACCTTAAAGAACCGTTTGTTGAATGCAATCTTTGGAGACGGTCACAAAATGGTCGTTTTGGTACCTGGAGAAAGTGTTGGTGCGATTTCCATTACAGAGATGGAAGTAAACGAAATGGATATTGAAACTGAACAATTAAATAAGAAAGGAGTACCTACAAATGAGTAAAATCAAGCTCGCACTGGATGTTGTCAGCGATTTAAGGTCTCTGGCGGAAAGCTTAGAGACACTGGTTCAAGCAATGGAGATGAATGAACCAGAAAAAGAAGTAAGTAAGAAATCAAAAGATGAAGGCAAGGCTAATACAAATGAACCAAAAGAAAAACATCCAACCCTCGAAGAAGTTAGGGCAGTTATGGCGGATAAGAGCAGAGACGGATATAGAGAGGCGGTGAAAGCCATACTAACAAAATACGGAGCTAACAATCTGTCAACACTGGACCCAAAGTATTATGCAGCAGCTCTTAAGGAAGTAGGTGAACTTAAGTGAGTGGATCATATAATGTCCATTCCATTTACTCAGCTTCAGGAGCACACCGGTGGATGAATTGCCCGCCATCTGCACAATTAGAGCAGCAGTTCCCAAATGAAACAAGCACCTATGCAGAAGAAGGAACTGCAGCTCATGACTTGGCTGAACATAAGATGAAAAAGGCCTTGAAGATGCGCTCAAGGAAACCTACCAGTAAATATCAGTCTGATGAAATGGATGAAATGACGGATCTATATGTAGAGTATTGTTTGGAGCTGATTGGGAAATCAAAAGATACATGTCCAGATTCTCAAATACTTATAGAACAGAAGCTTGATTTCAGTGACTACGTACCTGAAGGTTTTGGAACAGGTGATCTGGTTGTAGTTGGAAAGGGAACCCTTCATGTGGTGGACCTAAAGTACGGTCGTGGTGTTATCGTTTCAGCAGAAAAGAACCCACAGATGATGTTGTATGCATTAGGAGCTTTGTCTCTTTTCGATATGCTATATGACATTAAGAAAGTATCTATGGCTATTGTCCAACCTAGAGTGGATAACTTTTCCACCTGGGAAATAACTGTGGAAGAATTACTGAAATGGGCTGAAGAAGAATTAAAACCAAAGGCTCTTCTTGCTAGTACCGGAGGTGGAGAATTTTGCGCTGGTGATCATTGTAGGTTTTGCAGGGCAAAGAATCAATGCAGAGCCAGAGCTGTTAAGAACCTTGAACTTTTGAAGTACGAATTCCAAGATCCATCTCTTCTTACTGATGAGGAGATTGCTGAAATTATAGGTCTTGCAAGTGAACTTTCTAAATGGGCGGGAGACATATACACATATGCCACAGCATTAGCCATAAATGAAGGAAGACAGTGGGACGGATTTAAGTTAGTAGAAGGAAGGACCAGAAGGAGATATACCGATGAAACAGTAGTAGCAGAAGCTGCAAAGGAAGCAGGATATAAAGATATCTTCAAACAGAGTCTTATTACCATCACTGAGATGCAAAAACTTATGGGAAAGAAAAAGTTTAATGACATTCTTGGAAAACTAGTAGAAAAGCCAAGGGGCAAACTTGCCCTTGTATCTGAAACTGATAAACGTCAAGCTGTGGATCCAATCCATGCAGAGTTTCAGGTGGAAGAATAAAAAATTAAAAACACAAATTTTAGGAGGATTTTATCATGAGTAAAGCAACAAAAGTAGTAATACCAGGAAGATTTAGTTATGTGAATATCTTTGAACCAAAGAGCATTAATGGAAGTGACCCCAAGTATAGCATCTCCATTATTATCCCTAAGTCTGATAAGAAGACCGTTAATGCAATTATGAAGGCCCTTGAAGCAGCTAAACAGGAAGGAGCACCAAAGTTTGGAGGGAAAATACCTACAAATCTTAAAACGCCACTTAGAGATGGTGATATCGACAGACCTGATGATGCAGCATATGAAGGGTGCTATTTCATCAATGCAAACTCCAAAGACGCACCTCAGGTAGTTGATGGAAAGATTCAAACAATTCTGGATAGGAGTGAAGTTTATTCAGGGTGTTATGGGAAGGTAAGCCTTAATCTATACGCTTTCAATGTTAATGGTAACAGAGGAATTGCAGCGGGACTAGGAAATGTCCAGAAGCTTAAAGATGGAGAGCCTCTTGGAGGTAGAAGTAGAGCTGAAGATGACTTTGAAATAGAAGAAGATGATGATTTCTTATCGTAATCATCAAGGTGTTAAGAAGGTGGTGGTAAACAATGGAAACTCTTTCAATTGATATAGAGACATTTTCAGATATAGACCTTAGAAAGTGTGGTGTTTACCGCTACACTGACAGTCCAGAATTTGAAATATTACTCTTTGCTTACAGTATAGATGAAGGTCCAGTTAGACTCGTTGACTTGTCTTGTGGAGAAGAACTACCAGAAGAAATTATCAGTGCTATCCTTAGCGAAGACATTATAAAGATGGCTTTTAATGCTAACTTTGAAAGGGTCGCGCTTATGCGGTATTTAAATAGAAGACTAGATAGAGATATTTACCTTGATCCCCAGTCATGGAGGTGCAGTGAGGTTCAGGCAGCAATGCTTGGACTTCCTCTCCACCTTGAGGGGGTAGCAAAAGTGTTAAAACTTGATGCACAGAAAATGTCTGAAGGAAAAACACTTATAAGATACTTCTGCGTTCCATGCAAACCTACTGCAGCCAATGTTGGAAGAACAAGGAATCGACCATGTCATGCTCCAGATAAGTGGGAGCTGTTCAAGCAGTATAACATCAGAGACGTTGAGGTAGAGCTGGCTATACGGGAAAAGATAAAGGACTTTTCTATACCTAAATCGGAGCAGACCTTTTATGAACTAGATCAGCGTATCAACGACAGAGGAATTATGGCGGATATGAATTTAGTAGACGAAGCAATATCATGTGACAGGCAATTCACTGTAGCTGCAACAGAAAAGGCTTATGAATTGACTGGACTTGAAAATCCTAACTCCGTATCTCAGTTAAAGGACTGGTTATTACAACGGGGTGTAGAAGTTGAGAGTTTGTCGAAGAAAAATGTCAAGGAACTGGTAAGCGAAACAGATGGCGAAGTAAAAGAAGCTCTTAAACTCAGACTGCTAATGGCAAAGACTAGTGTTAGAAAATATGAGGCAATAGAAAGGGCAGTATGTTCTGATAATAGGGTTCACGGGCTTTTTCAGTTTTACGGAGCCAATAGAACTGGTCGGTTTGCAGGTAGATTGGTTCAATTCCAAAACCTGCCACAGAATCATCTCAAAGATTTGAAGTTGGCAAGAGGCCTAGTGAAAGAAGGATGCTTCGATGATCTACAGATGCTCTTTGGCAATACGCCAGGTGTCCTATCAGAACTGATAAGAACCGCCTTTATTCCAAAAGAAGGTCATAGGTTCATTGTAGCAGACTTTTCAGCTATTGAGGCAAGGGTGCTTTCATGGTTAGCCGGTGAAAAATGGCGGCTTGAGGTGTTTCAATCACATGGGAAGATATATGAAGCTTCAGCATCACAAATGTTTCATGTACCTATCGAAGAAATAACTAAAGGAAGTCCATTAAGACAGAAAGGTAAGATCTCTGAACTTGCTTGTGGTTATGGTGGCGGTATTGGAGCACTAAAGTCTATGGGAGCTCTGGATATGGGAGTAGAAGAACATGGGCTGCAAGGACTTATTGATAATTGGCGAAGAGCTAATCCACATATTGTGAATTTCTGGTGGGAAGTAGATAAAGCAGCTATTAAGGCTGTAAAGGAGAGAACAATAACCAGCACCCATGGGATTAACTTCACATATAACAGAGGTATGTTGTTTGTAACTCTTCCATCTGGAAGGGACCTCGTTTATGTGAAGCCAAAGCTGATGTTGAATAAATTCGGACGAGAGGGATTGACTTACGAAGGCATTGGAACAACGAAAAAGTGGGAGAGAATTGAAACCTATGGACCAAAGATTGTCGAGAATATTGTTCAAGCATCATCTAGGGATCTTCTAGCTGAAGCCATGCTAAGACTTGATAAAGCAGGATTTGAAATTGTCGCTCATGTGCATGATGAGGTGATATGTGAAGTGCCTGTGGGCGAGTCCAGCGTAGAAGAAGTATGCAATATTATGAGTGAAAGCTCTAAGTGGTCGGAAGGTTTACCCCTAGATGCAGATGGTTATGAATGTGATTTTTACAAGAAGGATTAACAAATGGCACAAAGTCAAAGAAATGGAGGTAAAGAAATGTTTGAACTAGATAAGTTAAATGAATATATTCAAGCAGAAGTGCAGCGACAGATAAAAGATGCACAGATGAGTAAAAGCAACATGTCTTATTATAAAAGCGGAAGATATGCTGAAGTGAGAAACAAATATAAGGACGCAATACGTCAAGTCTGCAAGGGGTCAGGATACTACGCTCATAAGATAAATGATGCCATCAGGGATATCGCAAAGTCGGATGTAGGCCTGCATTACATGAGTAAAGCAACAGAAGCTGATTTCAAAAGAGTATGGGAAATACACTTTGATTTGTGACATATGCGGGGTTGGATCGGATCAGGAGTTTGATAGCTTCCAAGATGCTAGAGAAGATATCGGATGGAAGAGTAAAAGAGTTGATGGTGAATGGTTGGACATTTGTCCGGATTGTACAAACTAGGAGGTTACGATGTTTTCTAAAAGATTGAAAAAAGTCCGAAAAGAAGCTGGCTTAACTCAAAAGGAACTTGCCGAAATCCTCAAACTATCAAAGGGAACTGTAGCTATGTGGGAGGTGGGTAAAAGGAATCCCACACTTAAGTCATTAGAAGGTTTATCTAAGATTTTAAGTGTGCCAGCCGACTATTTACTTGGCTTAACTGATGAACTCCCTAAGGTAAAAAATGAAGCACACCCTTTATTAGATAAGACTAAGAATCTTAGAACTGAAGAAGTGATTTATAGCTGTGAGGATTTTGATATTGTTCTAATTAAAAAAAGAAAGAAAAGAAAGAGGAGGACGACATGAAATTTATTATTTCAACAGGCAACAGCCGTAAAGATAAATTTTGGAAAGAACAGACGGTGTCCTGGGACGAGTTTGCACAAAGACTCTCCCAAACTACCGTCACCAGTGAGACTGGGGAAGAATATAGAAAGATGAAGAAGTATCAACAGGACAATGCGAAAGATGTAGGCGGTTTTGTAGCCGGTCAACTTAGAGACGGAAGAAGGACTAAAGCCAGTGTCGTGAATCGGTCCATGCTAAGCCTTGATATGGACTATGCAGATGATGCTCTGGCCATAGCTGAGAACATGGAGATGCTCTATGGATACGCAACGGTGATCTATTCCACTCATAAACATACACCGGAAAAGCCTAGACTTAGGTTGATCATTCCACTGTCAAGAACAGTGACAGCGGATGAATACCAAGCGGTCAGTAGAAGGATTGCAAAGGAAATCGGCATTGAGCTTTTCGATGATACCACCTACGAACCCAATAGGCTCATGTACTGGCCAAGCACATCCAGTGATGAAGAGTTTTTCTTTAGAGAAATCAAGGGAAGCTTCTTAAACCCTGACAGTATTCTTAAGTTATACGACAACTGGCAGGACACGTCATCGTGGCCTGTATCATCAAGACAGACAACATTACTCAAGAGGTTGATGAAAAAACAGGCGGATCCACTTGAGAAGGAAGGCTTAATAGGTGCCTTCTGCAGGAGCTATGCTATAGAAGACGCCATTGAAAAATTCCTTACAGATGTATATAAGCCAAGTGTTATACCGGAGAGATATGACTATATTCCGGCAGACTCGACAGCAGGTGTTGTGATTTATGACGGTAAGTATGCCTACTCGCACCATGCGACAGATCCGGCATGTGGTCATCTGAATAATGCCTTTGACATCGTAAGGATTCACCGTTTTGGGGAGCTTGATGAAAATGCAGATAAAAGGAATCAGCTGTCATCAGTTAAAGCCATGCTTGAGTTCTGCAGCAAAGACAACAAAGTAAAAGGCCAACTGGCCAGGGAGCGAGAGGAAGATGTACAAAATGAGTTCGAGGTTTATAACGAAGATGAGTGTTCTGATTCACAGGACTGGCAATTAAACCTGGAGCTTAATAAGAACGGTTCGGTTAAAAACACACTGATTAACATAACGGAAATACTCCGTCATGATCCGATTTTTCAATCAATTGCATACAACGAGCTTTCACATACCATTGATGTGAATGGAACATTGCCTTGGAAGCAGGTAAAGCCCGGTTGGAATGATTCTGACTTATCCAGGGCAAAGGTGTATTTCGATATGAAATATGGAATATGGTCACCTGGTAAGTTCAAGGATGCTCTACTGGTGGCTGTTTCTGAGCGTATGTTTCATCCTGTTAAGCAGTATTTTGATTCCTTGCCGGTTTGGGACGGAACCGAGAGGGCGGATATGCTACTTATCGACTATATGGGTGCTGAGGATAACATATATACCCGGGAAGTTATGCGAAAGACTTTATGCGCTGCTGTGGCACGAATATTTGAGCCCGGTATAAAGTTTGATTACGTACTGATTCTTAATGGTGACCAAGGAATTGGCAAATCCACTTTCTTTGCAAAACTGGCGCGCCAATGGTTCTCTGATAGCTTGACGGTTTCAGATATGCGGGACAAGGCTGCCGCAGAGAAACTGCAGGGATATTGGATCTTGGAGCTTGGTGAACTGGCAGGACTAAGGAAGATGGATGTTGAAACGGTAAAGTCTTTCATAACAAGAACAGATGATAAATTCAGGCAAAGCTACGGAGTCAACGTGGAAAGTCATCCAAGGCAATGCATAATTGTAGGCACAACAAATGCGGAAAAAGGGTTTCTACGAGATGTAACAGGAAATAGGCGTTTTTGGCCGGTTCAGGTAAAGACGGGGAAGATAAGCATCTGGGATAAGCTTACTGAAACAGAGGTTGGTCAAATTTGGGCTGAAGTAATAGAACGGTATATAGCAGGGGAAGACCTGAATTTAAAAGGAGAGGCGGCGGTAATCGCTTATCAAAATCAACAAGAGGCAATGGAAGAGGATGACAGGGAAGGCCTTGTCAGAGATTATTTGGAGAAGCTTCTGCCCGAAAACTGGGATGAGATGGATTTGTTTCAAAGACGCAACTTCCTTGCTGGAGACAATGAATTCGGTTCTGAGACACTGAAAGGAACTGAAAAGAAAATGAGAGTAAGCCTTCAGGAAATATGGTGTGAGTGCTTCGGGAAGAAGAAAGAGGATTTACGAAGAACCGACTCCTTTGAGATTCAGGGAATCCTGGTTAAAATTGGCGGCTGGAAACGATATAGCGGCAACAAAAGCGGCAAGATGAGACTCCCCATTTATGGACCTCAGCTGACCTATGTGAGACAAGAAGAATAAGAACAGGCCTTTTGTTCCAAAGATACTTAAGTTTAATGAAATAACATATTAAGGAACAGCAAAAAAATGTGTAACTGCAAAGGTTATAACCTAATTAGTTCTTATGTTCTTATCTCTAGTAGTAAGTATAGATATAAATAATATATATAAGTATATAACGCATATACACGCGTAAGGGATTTGAAAGGCATAAGAACATTTTTAAGAACTCTTTTAATAGCATTTTAAGAGCAAATATTTGAAGTAAGAATTGAGGTGAAAGACATGACAGAAAAAGAATTGGAGCAAAAGCTCGTAAGAGAAGTGAAGAGAAGAGGTGGAAGAGCTTTTAAGTTCATCTCTCCAGGACTCAATGGGGTGCCTGATCGGCTAGTCCTTCTGCCTGGAAGCAAGATAGGGTTTGTAGAAGTAAAGTCACCGGGCAAGAAGATGAGGCCGAATCAGATAAAGAGAAAAGGTGAGCTGGAAGGGCTAGGGTTTTTGGTTTATTGCTTAGATGATCCAGAAGATATTGGAGGTGTTGTGGATGGGATTGCCAGAAGTAATATTACCTAAATCAAGAATACCGTATCATCCTCATGAATATCAGATCTACTGTACTGAGTTTATATTGGATAACAGCTCAGCAGGACTTTTCCTTGATATGGGACTAGGCAAGAGCGTCATTACGCTAACTGCGCTTGAGGATCTTCTGCATGATTGGTTTGTAGTATCTAAAGTCTTGGTAATTGCACCTCTACGAGTGGCAGATACAACATGGCTTGATGAAGTGCTGAAATGGGAACATCTAAGAGGACTAAGAGTTTCAAAAGTATTGGGAAGTAAAAAGGAGCGAACTATGGCTTTATATAAAAAAGCAGATATCTTTACAATCAACCGAGAAAATGTTCCGTGGCTAGTAGAGCTGTATAAAAATGACTGGCCATTTGACATGGTTGTCATTGATGAACTTTCAAGTTTCAAATCTCCGTCAGCTAAAAGGTTTAGAGCTCTGAAAAAAGTAAGACATAAGATTAAAAGGATTGTGGGACTTACCGGAACACCAGCTCCCAATGGGTTACTGGATATTTGGAGTCAGATTTATTTACTTGATGGTGGTGAGCGTCTTGGAAAGACTTTTACCGGATATCGAAGCAGATATTTTCACCCACAGAAATATGTGAACGGTGGAATCCCTACGGACTATATTCTGAACGAAGATGCAGAGGGAAAAATCTTCGATAAAATTTCAGATATTTGTGTCAGTATGAAATCTCTTGAATATCTTGAAATGCCTGAGATCATCTTCAATAAAGTTGAAGTGGATCTTTCAGAAAAGGAGATGAAACTTTACAAAAAACTTGAAAAAGACCTACTTCTGCCTTTGGAGGATAGTGATGTTGATGCAGCCAATGCTGCGGTGCTTTCAAACAAGCTCTTGCAGATGGCAGGTGGGACAGTCTATGACGAGTACGGAGATGTTTGCCAGATTCACGATAGAAAGCTTGATGCTCTTGAAGATTTAATTGAAGCAGCAAATGGAAAGCCGGTCCTGATCTATTACGGTTTCAAGCATGAGAGGGTTCGAATCAAGAAAAGATTTGATGCAGGAGATATTAACACATCTGATGATATCGCCAAGTGGAACAAGGGAAAAATGAAAATTGCACTTTGTCATCCGGCTTCAGCCGGGCATGGACTGAATCTGCAAGAGGGAGGTTCAACCATTATTTGGTTTGGACTTACATGGAGCCTTGAACTGTATCAGCAGGCAAATGCCAGGCTTTGGCGGCAAGGGCAAAAGCAAACTGTAGTGATTCATCACATATTGGCTAAGGATACCATAGACAGTAGAGTGATAATGTCACTTGATAATAAAGATATTGGTCAGAACGCTTTGATTGAGGCAGTGAAAGCCAGAATAAACGACTTGAAAATGGAGGATAAACGATGAGTAATAAATTTAATTCAGAAGGATACTATGATCCAACAGCATATGAGGCGTTAAAGAATATAGATAAGGACAAGAAACAAAAGAAAAAGATAGTTTTCATCTGTAGTCCCTTTGCAGGTGATGTTGAACTGAATACGATGAGAGCTAAAAGGTATGGGAGATTTGCTGTGGTACAGAAAGTAATCCCTATCATACCACATTTGATGTACCCACAGTTCTTACAGGAGAGTGAGCCTGACGAAAGACAGTTAGGGATTGATATGGGATTAGTGATTCTTAGTAAATGTCATGAGCTTTGGGTCTTTGGGGATAATATTTCTTCTGGTATGACTATTGAAATAGCTAAAGCAAAGAAATGGAACAAGCCAATCAGGTATTTCTCAAATGAATGTGAGGAGACAGGAGGTGTAAGATAATGGATGGTGAAAACTGCTTTGCATACAAAAATGGAAAGTGTAATGCTCTGAGCGTTAAGAAGTGTGATTGTGAAGGATGTTCCTTTTTTAAAACAAGGAAGCAGATCCAGGAAGGCCAATGGCGAGTGTTTAGGAAAATAAATTCACTTGATCCAGCTTTGAAAAAGAATATAATGGACCTCTATTATGGAGGGAATATGAGCTTGTTGGAGGTACGTAGATGAATACCAAAGGATACTTATCACAAGCTATATGGCTTAACCAGATGATAGACAGTAAGCTTGAACAACTGGAGACTTTAAAGAGTCTTGCCATGAAGGTTACATTCAGCTTTACTAAAGAAAAAATCCAGGGTGGCAATATCGAGAAGAGTAAGATGGAAAATACCATTGTTAAAATCATAGATCTTGAGAATGAAATTAATAACGACATAGATCGATTGATTGACCTGAAGAAGGATATTCAGGACACAATCAGTCAAATGGATGACTTAAATCAACAGCTACTGCTAGAGCTTAGATACATAAGTGGCAAAGGGTGGAACGAGATAGCTGTATTAATGGGGTATGATCCAAGAACAGTATTTAGGATTCACGGAAAAGCGTTAAAAAGTTTTGAAAAATTGAAAAGATGTCAGTAAATGTCAGTGAATGTCAGTACCAATGTGTGTTATAGTGTATGGTGTAAAGGTATAGAAAATCCAAGAACACCATATGCTGTAGCATACGCTTAAGCTATATCGATACGATTCTTAGGAAACGCAGCATTCTTGATCCCCCAAGCTCTGGTTAGTTAACTGGAGCTTTTTCTATACCATTTCCGTGTGATACTGAGATGCATTGCACCTGTTAAATAAAAGGATTATAATAAATATATGAGTGCAGTTATGAAAGGAAGGGTTTTCAATGAGAAAAACTGTTTTTTGGATTTTTGGTATACTTCAATTCTTGTCATTGGCAGTCATTATCTTTCTTGGCTTCGGTTTGTTGAACGCGGGAGCAGGAGAGGCAGCAATAGGAATGGATACACGAATTATATTAAGTATAATATTTCCTTTATCGTTTTTAGTAGTAGAGGCTATAATCTTTGAGAACCGAAAAAATTAATGTTAATACTTATATACACGCTATAGCTTGCAACACCAATATTACAAAGCACCTATAAACAGGTGCTTTTTCCATGTAAAAAAACAGGAGGTGACTTGATGCCTTGGAAACCGAAGCAAATCTGTAACTATCCCGGGTGCCAAACACTTACTCGGGACAGATACTGTGAGAAGCATAAGAAAGAAATAAAGAAGATGCAAAATGATAGAAGTTCAAATATATACACATACCAGTGGCGAAAGGCAAGCAAGGAATTCTTAAGGAAGCATCCTCTTTGCGTTCATTGTGAAAAAGAAGGAAAGCTAACTCCAGCAACAGAGGTGGACCACATCAAACCTCATGGTGGAGATAAGAAACTTTTCTGGGACAAGAATAACTGGCAGCCTCTTTGTAAAAGTTGTCATTCTAAGAAGACTGCCAAAGAGGACGGTGGATTTGGAAACAAGCCTATAACCTAAGGGGGTAGGGGATGTTAATCTTGCTGAAACCGTTGATACGACAGCGCGCTAGGGTCGCGTGTGAAAAATCGCAAAATTCGCAAGGGGGGTATATATCAAGAATTTTGTGTGATTTTAAGAGGTATAAATGCCTTGAGAACCGCATGGATGGCGGAATACACGACTTGTGAATTATTCGAGAAGCGAGTGAAAAGTGAATCAAATATAATATTAAATAACGGTATATTTTTATTGTTTTTAGCCTGATGACAATGGTCACGGGCTTTTTTTATGCAAAGAAACGGAGGAATTTCATATGAAACAGGAAATGATTATTAGAAAAGTGCCGGTTACGAATATCAATCCGGCTGAATACAACCCAAGAAAAGATTTGAAGCCCGGAGACCCGGCATATGAAAAGTTGAAACGATCCATGACGGAGTTTGGTTATGTAGAACCGATCATATGGAATGAAGAGACGGGCAATATTGTCGGCGGACACCAGCGATACAAGGTGCTTCTGGAAGAAGGACACCCTAAAGTGGAATGTGTTGTGGTGAGTCTTTCATCTGAAAAAGAAAAGGCATTGAACGTTGCTCTAAATAAAGTTACCGGCGATTGGGAGCATGAAGCTTTGGCCGATCTTATCAAGGACCTGGAAGCTCAAGACTTTGACGTTACCTTAACTGGATTTGATGCTGCAGAGATTGAGGACCTTTTCAGCCGGGTTCATGACAAGGACGTGAGTGACGATAATTTTGATGTTGAATCTGCCTTGGAAGAAGAACCAATTTCAAGGCAAGGTGACATTTGGCTATTAGGTAAACATCGCCTTATATGTGGAGACAGTACTGAAGCTAAAACATATGAAATGCTTATGGATGGTAAGAAAACAAACCTAGTGGTAACTGATCCGCCATATGGTGTTTCCTATGATGGAAGTCAAGGTACCATTCAAAATGACAATTTGAAAGATGAAGAATTTTATAGTTTCCTCTTTGATGCATTTAAGAACATGGAGAGTGTTATGGCGGATGATGCCTCTATTTATGTATTTCATGCGGACACTAAGGGTTATATCTTCAGAAAGGCTTTCCAGGATGCTGGATTTTATCTTTCAGGCGTTTGTCAGTGGGTGAAACAATCCTTGGTATTAGGTCGCAGCCCTTATCAGTGGAAACATGAACCGTGTCTTTTTGGATGGAAGAAAAAAGGAAAACATAAATGGTATGCTGGGCGCAGTGAGACTACGGTTTGGGAATTCGATAAGCCAACAAAGAGTAGTCTTCATAGTACGATGAAACCAGTTCCATTAATAGCATATCCTGTAAAGAATAGTTCTAGTGTAAATTCAATTGTTGTTGATCCTTTTGGTGGATCGGGGAGTACTTTAATTGCTTGTGAACAGGTTGATCGAATTTGTTATACAGCTGAACTCGATGAAAAATTCGTGGATGTCATTTTAAAAAGATTTATCGATTATGCCGGTACAAACGAAGAAGTCTATCTCTTGAGGGATGGAGAAAAAATTCATTATAGAGATGTTGCTAAAGAACAATAGCTTTATATAGATATGTACTCTCTTTTTGCCCAATAATAAGATTATCTGCATAAAAAAAGGTTTGAAATATGCAGAAAAAATCGATAGATAGAAAATTACATATAATCACAAATACTATAAAGACCTTCAGGTCTTTTTTTCGTGCAAAAATAAAGGAGGTGAAAGCTTATGTCAGGTAGAGGAAGACCACCTAAACCGACAGCGATAAAAGAATTGGAAGGAAATCCTGGGAAAAGACCTTTGAATAAGAATGAACCAAAACCTGAAAAGAAGGCACCCAAGTGTCCGTCATGGCTTGAACCTGATGCCAAGAAGGAATGGAGAAGATTATCTAAAGAGTTGGAGACAATGGGGCTTTTGACAAAAGTGGACATGGCTGCTTTTGCCGGATACTGTCAGGCCTATGCCAGATGGAAGGAAGCCGAGGAGTTTATTTCAAAGCATGGATCCATTCTCAAAACGAATTCAGGATATATTCAGCAGATTCCGCAGGTATCCATTGCTCAGCAAAATTTGAAGCAGTTGCGCAATTTCTGCTCGGAGCTCGGATTGAGTCCATCGGCAAGAAGTAGACTGAATATCGGCAACACAGGCAACACCATAGAAGGTGATGCTATGGAAGAGCTGCTTTCTAATGTTCCGAGGGCTGAAGATATTCTGAAGAAGAAAAATAATGAATAGAACGAAAGGAGGAATGTCATATGCCGTTTAGTGAAGCTCATGCAAATCATGCAATAAATTTTATAGAACAGCTGAAGCTCACAAAAGGTAGATGGGCAGGTCAACCTTTCAAACTTCTTCCCTGGGAAAAGGATTTGGTTAAGAAACTTTTTGGAACATTACGAGAGGATGGAACTCGGAAGTATCGAACTGCCTATGTGGAGATAGGGAAAAAGAATGGTAAAGCTTTAGCAATCGACACGCCAATACCGACTCCTGATGGGTGGACCACTATGGAAGCGTTGAAAGTGGGAGATGAAGTTTTCGATGAGAATGGCAGGGTTTGTAATGTTGCAAGGTGTACTGAAACAATGCATGACAGGCCCTGCTATGAAGTGAAATTCTCAGACGGGGAAAGCATTATTGCAGACGCAGAACATTTGTGGCAGGTAAATGAATATTTACCTCACAAGAAACCATATTATGAAACCAAAATATTAAGTACCGAAGAAATGAAAGGTAATATTAAGCATAAGTATGGTTCATATAATTACCGGATACCTATACAGAAGGAACTGGATCTGGAAGAAAAGAGTTTGATACTGCCTCCATATATGCTTGGTGTATGGTTGGCAGACGGAAATAGCTATAATGCAAGCTTTACTTGTAATATCAATGATGTCGAGATTGCGGAAAAGTTAAAACAACAAGGTGTAGAACTAAGAGAGTGGAAATCATCAAATACAAACAGTATTCATCTAGCTTTTGGGAAAGGAGACAGAAGCCAAGCTGCAAGGGATGTATCCTGGCAATCAAAGATGAGAAAGATGGGACTGTTTTGCAATAAGCATATTCCGGTTGAATATCTGAGAGCATCATATGAACAAAGATTAGAACTATTGAAAGGTCTTATGGATTGCGATGGATATGTTTCAAAGGCGGGGGAATGTGAGTATACCTCAGTCAATAAGCAACTGGCAGAAAATGTGCTTGAACTTGTGCGTTCACTAGGATATAAAGCTACTTTGCGTGCTGGGAGAGCAATGCTGAATGGCAAAGATTGCGGAATAAAATATAGGATTCACTTTTTCTCGTACAGGAGTAATCCTGTTTTTTCTTTGCAAAGAAAGCTTGAGAGGCTCAAATCTGAACCTGTTAAGCCTACAAAGAACTCATTCAGGACAATTGTGGAAATTAGAAAAGTGAAATCAGTACCTGTAAAATGCATCCAGGTGGATAGTCCGTCTAAATTGTATTTGGCTGGGAAAGGTATGGTTCAAACTCATAACAGCGAACTTGGCGCAGCCATTGCTCTATATATGCTTCTAGCTGATGGCGAACCCAATGCTGAAGTGTACGTTGCGGCTTGTGATAGACAGCAGGCCAGTATTATCTTTAACACTAGTATGAACTTTGTGGAAGGAAATCCGACTCTTTCAAAAGTAACAAACCTTGTAAGGTCGACAAAGCGAATCGTCTATCCAAAGACGGGAAGTTTCTATCAAGTTCTCAGTTCCGATGTCAAATCCAAATCCGGAATCAATGCTTCCTGTGTAATACTGGATGAGATATGGACTTATCCCAATCCGGACCTTGCGAAGATGCTAACAACAGGATCAGGGGATGCCAGAACACAGCCCCTCTTCTTATATCTCACCACAGCAGGAAACAAGCTCTCTGGCTATGGATGGGAGATGCATCAAAAGGCAAAGGACATATTGGATGGAAGAAGAGTTGACCCTACTTTTCTGTCCATCATTTACGGACTTGAAGATGATGCAGACATCGAAGAAGAAAAGAACTGGTACAAGGCGAATCCGAGTCTTGGACATACTATTCAGATAGACAGGGTACGGGAACATTACAACCAAGTCAAAGATGATCCGGCAGATCTTGCTCTTTTCAAGCAGCTGAGGCTTAACATGTGGCTGAAGCAGGAAATAAAGTGGATGCCTATGGACAAGTGGGACCTATGCAATTACCAAGTTGATCCTGAAGAATTAAAAGGTCGAGTGTGCTATGGCGGATTGGACCTTTCATCCACCAGCGATGTCACGGCTTTTGTATTGGTATTCCCTCCGGAATATGAAGGGGACAAATATCAGGTTTTGCCATATTTCTGGCTTCCTGAAGAAACACTTCACCAGAGGGTGAGAAAGGACAAGGTCCCATACGATATCTGGAACAGGCAAGGTCTTATGAATTTAACGGAAGGCAATGTGGTTCACTACGGATTCATAGAGAAATTCATTGAGAGGCTTGGACTGAAATATAACATTAGGGAAATTGTCTACGATCGATGGGGAGCTACACAGATGAGCCAGAACCTAGATGGAATGGGTTTTACTGTAGTACCCTTTGGTCAGGGTTTTAAGGATATGTCACCACCAACAAAAGAACTAATGAGACTTATTCTAAGTAAGCAGATTGCTCATGGCGGTCATCCTGTACTTAGGTGGATGGCTGACAATATTGTTGTAAGAACCGATCCGGCAGGGAACATCAAGGTTGATAAGGAAAAGTCTGCCGAAAAAATTGATGGTATAGTTGCTCTGATTATGGGGCTGGCAAGGGCTACAGTCAATCCGCCGGATGATAGTGGTTCTATATATGATGAAAGAGATATGATCATACTGGGATAAAAGGGAGTGAACAGGAAATGGCAAAGTTTTTTAATAAATTCTTCAAGTCAAGGGATAAGCCAAAGGACAGTGTAAGCGATGCACCGTCTTTTTTTATGGGACAAAGCGTGTCGGGTACAGTTGTAAACGAGAGAAGCTCAATGAAGACTACGGTGGTATTTGCATGTGTGAGGATCATTGCCGAGACGATAGCATCGCTTCCCTTGCACACCTACCGGTACAAGGGAGACGGAAAAGAAAAGATGTACAACCATCCTATCTACAGATTGTTGCATGACGAACCCAACCCGGAGATGACTTCATTCACCTTAAGGGAAACTATGATGACCCATCTTCTTCTGTGGGGAAATGCCTATTGCCAGATCATTCGAAATGGAAAAGGGGAAGTGATTAGCATTTATCCTCTACTTCCCGACAAAATGACCGTGGACAGGGATAAAAAAGGAAATCTGTACTATGCATACAGGAAAGAAGGACTTACCCATTATCTCGGTCCCGAAAACGTGCTTCATGTTCCGGGACTTGGATTTGACGGAATCACGGGCTACTCGCCAGTGGCCCTTGCCAAGAATGCAATCGGACTTAATATTGCTGCAGAAGAATATGGAGGCAGGTTCTTCTCTAATAATGCAACACCAAGCGGCATTTTATCGACTGCCGGAACCATAAAGGACCCTTCCAAAGTAAGGGATGCCTGGCAGTTAGCCTATGGCGGCATAAGCAACAGCAACAAGGTAGCGGTGCTTGAGGATGGATTGCAGTATCAGGCGATAAGCATGCCAAACTCCGATGCGCAGTTTCTGGAAACGAGGAAGTTTCAAATAGAAGAAATCTGCAGAATCTACCAGGTGCCACCTCACATGGTAGCTGACCTGAGCAAGAGTTCATTTAGCAACATAGAGAACCAGTCCATCAGTTTTGTGGTCCATACAATCAGACCCTGGCTTGTGAGACTAGAGCAGGCAATGAACAGGAAACTTTTTCTTGAAGGTGAGAAAGGAAAATGCTTTGTATCCTTTAATGCATCAGCTCTAATGCGGGGAGACTATAAGTCCAGGATGGACGGTTATGCCATCGGCATACAGAACGGTTTTTTCTCAGTCAATGATGTCAGGCGAATGGAAAACATGGATCCAATATCTGAAGAGGAAGGAGGAGAGCTGAATCTCGTCAACGGTAATATGCTTCCCCTTAAAATGGCTGGGGCTTATGCCAAGAAAACCATTGAAGATGACAGTGGATAGAAATGGACTGGCATAGCCGATACTGTGGACAATTAAATAAAAATAGAACGACAGAATTTCTCAAAACGAGGAGTGCTTTTTTCATGCCAAAAAGGAGGTTGAATGAATGGATAAATTTTGGCGTTGGGTGGTGAATGAGGTTGATGAGCCGGCAATGAGAACTTTGCACCTTGAAGGATACATTGCAGAATCTTCATGGTTTGATGACGACATCACCCCTAAACAGTTTAAGACAGAGCTTTATGGAGATGGAAATTCAACAGATGACATTGTGGTTAAGATTCATTCTCCTGGAGGAGACACTTTTGCCGCTGCGCAGATCTACAACATGCTTAAGGAGTATCCGGGAAATATCAGTGTGCATATTGATGGACTGGCTGCAAGCGCAGCTTCTGTTATTGCAATGGCGGGTGATGAGGTATGTGTTTCACCGCTCTCTGTTGTCATGATTCATAATCCGGCAATGCTGATAGCCGGAGAAGTAGCAGACCTTCAGGTTGGGATTAATCTCCTCAGTGAAGTGAAGGAGAGCATTATCAATGCATACCAAACAAAGACTGGACTGTCGAGAGCGAAAATTTCGCACATGATGGATGCAGAAACATGGATGAGTGCCCACAAGGCCATCGATATGAAGTTTGCCGACAAGATCCTCTATGAGTCGGAGTCGGTGGATGAGGATTCAGGCGGCTTTATCTTTGACCAGATGACCGTGACAAATGCTCTTAGAAACAAGCTGCCTGGCATTCAGGCAAGGATGAAATATCTCACGGACAAGAAGGAAGAGAATAAGTTGGAAAATTATACAACTGCAGAGTCTGTGGAGAACAAAGAAGAGGATGAGAAAGAAAAAATACTCATTCCAATTGCTCAGCTGGAAAGAAGGCTGGAGCTAATTAAAAACTGGAGGTAATGAATATGGGTAAGGTACAGGAACTAAGAGAGAAGCGTGCAAAGGTATGGGAACAGGCCAAGAGTTTTCTTGACGAACACCGTCAGGAGAATGGCTTGATTTCTCCCGAAGACAATGCGACATATGAAAAGATGGAAGAAGATGTTGTAAACTTGGGCAAGGAGATTGAAAGACTTGAACGACTGGAGATGATGGACAGGGAGCTTTCTGCTGCTGTCGGCAAACCCCTTGCTTCAAGACCTGAGAAAATTCAGGAGGAAAAGACAGGCAGAGCATCAGATTCCTACCGTACAGCCTTCTGGGGAGCTATGAGAAATAAGGTGAATTCTTCTGTAAAGAATGCCCTGGAGGTTGGTACGGATTCCGAAGGAGGATATCTTGTTCCAGATGAGTATGAGAACCAGTTGATTCAAGCCCTTGAAGAAGCCAATATTCTCAGAAATCTTTGCCATGTGATAACGACAAGTTATGGGGATAGAAAGATCCCCGTGGTGGCAAGTCATGGATCTGCTGTTTGGATGGATGAAGAGGCTGCTTTTTCTGAGAGCGATGAAGCTTTCACTCAAGTTACACTTTCTGCATATAAACTGGGTACTATGCTTAAGGTTTCCGACGAACTCCTAAATGACAGCTACTTCAACCTGGATTCATATATTGCGGCGGAGTTTGCCAGAAGAATAGGTGCCGCCGAGGAAGAATCTTTCTTGACAGGAGATGGTAGCTCCAAACCGACAGGACTTCTAAATGCAACTGGTGGAGCAAGCCTTGGTGTGACAGCAGCTAGTGCCACAGCCATTACCATAGACGAGGTGCTTGATCTTTATCATAGTTTGAAGTCTTCATACAGAAAGAACGCAACTTTTCTTGTTAATGACGACACTATCAAAAAGATAAGAAAGCTCAAGGATGGACAGGGACAGTATCTGTGGCAGCCTTCAATAGCAGCAGGCACGCCGGACAAAATCCTGAACCGTCCCGTTGTAACTTCCCAGTACATGCCTACTGCAGCTTCAAGTGAGAAGACAATCCTTTTTGGAGACTTCAAGTATTACTGGGTTGCTGACAGGCAGGGAAGAACCTTTAAGAGGCTGAATGAACTTTATGCAGCAAACGGTCAGGTAGGTTTCCTGGCATCGCAAAGACTGGATGGAAAATTGATCCTTTCTGAAGCAATGAAGGTCCTTCAGCAGAAGGCATAGCATTAGTTGGAAGGTGGTTGACATGGCTGCCTTCCTTGAATTTCAAGGAGGTAAAACATGGGATATGATACAAAGAATTATACCGAACAAGGTGGAGATAGAACGGTTATTGGAGGAGAATTGTTTATCGAAGAAGAAGGCAAGCTCACCTTTAACGGATCAGAACTAAAACCTGCAGCTACACAGGCAGACAGTGTTGCATCTGATACCGCAGGACTTGTCTCGGATTTCAATTCCCTGCTGGCAAAGCTTAAGACTGCCGGCCTTATGGAAAGCGAGTGATAGACTTTGGCGCTTCTTGATAAGGTAAAGGCTAATCTTATACTAAGCCACTCGGAGGACGATACCCTAATTGAAGGGCTTGTTTCTGCCGCCATCAGCTATGCTGAAGGTTATCAGCATCTTGGGAAAGATTACTATGAATTAAACCCCATGTCGCCGGCTACAGAACAAGGAATCATTATGCTTACCTCTCACTTTTACGAGAGCAGAGACGGTTCCACTGGCGGCTTTTTCAATGACAATGTCAGAGCATCGGAGCAGGTATGGAATACAGTACATTTACTTCTTCGAATGGGAAAGGAGTGGCAGGTTTGATTAAAAGTATGTGGATTAAGAAAAGAAGAAAACGACAGAAGAGATGTTATCGGAATGGCAGGAAAAAAGATAGAAGCAGTATAAGAAATTCTAAGACGGGTGATTGAAATGAGCTTTGGCAAGATGAAAACCACAATCGATATTATAGATACTGTCATCTCAAAAGACAGTGAAGGTTTCTCAAGTAAAGAAGAGCAAGCAATTTCAAGAGTAAGGGCATATATGGATGAAAGACACGGGTCAAGAAAATGGGCCAACATGGCGGTCTTTTCTAAAGCAGATGCAACTTTCCAGATTCGTAGACTTCCAAGTGTGACTGTAACTCCTGGAATGTTGATAAGATGTGATACCGGAGATTACAAAGTCCTAAGTGTTGAGAATATAAGCAGTCTATATGTAGAGATAGCCGCAGAAAAAATAGAAGCTACGAAGAATTAGGAGGGATTTCATGGCAAAATCAAGCTATAAGATGCCGGATGATTTCCTGCTGAAAGTGTCAAAATTGGCAGAAAAGACAGATGAAATCATACCAAAGGTACTTAAGGAAGGTGGCGAGATTGTAAAAGCCAAGGTAGAGTCAAATCTTGAAGGAGTTATTGGAAATAACACAAAGTTTGAATCCAGATCTACAGGAGAGCTTGTCAAGGCTCTTGGTGTGACACCTGCAGGAGTTGACAGGAAAGGTAACTACAATGTCAAGGTTGGCTTTGATGAACCTCGAAGCGATGGCGAGTCCAATGCGAAGATTGCCAATATTCTGGAATACGGAAAGGCAGGCCAGCCGCCAAAGACTTTCTTGAAACCAGCAAAATCATCAAGCAGGAAAAGCTGCATTGCTGCCATGAAAAGGAAGCTTGATGAGGAGATTGAAAAAATCTAAGGAAGAAGGGAGGAGGAGTGAATGCAAAACAGTATTTTAGAAGAAATAACGGAAACCATTGAATCGTTGGAAATGCAAATTGAAACAGGTTTGTTTTCAGATAAAGCACCGGATGAATACATAGTATTAACACCTATGAGTGATGTCTTCGAACATTACGCCGATGATTTTCCAGGTGCTGAACTGCAGGAAATCCGCCTCTCCTTGTTTGCAAAAGGAAATTACTTGTACAGAAAGAATGAAATTGTTCAGACTCTATTGAACTCTGATTTTACGATAACGGACAGAAGGTACATTGGCTATGAAGCAGATACAGGCTTTCATCATTTCGCAATTGATGTATTGAAAGCCTATAACTTGAATAGCTGACACTATATTTAGGATATACGGAAAGGAGATATTAAATATGGCAACAATAGGTTTGGATCGGCTATATTATGCAAATATAACTGAAGATGAAAACGGGAATGAAACATATGGAACGCCAAAGGTTCTGGCAAAGGCCATGACAGCGGAACTCAGTGTAGATATCGTTGAAGCGATTCTCTATGCCGATGATGGAGCTTCAGAAGTGGTCAAGGAGTTTAAAAGCGGTTCATTAAACCTTGGGATAGACGACATAGGTTCCTTGGTAGCCCAGGATTTGACAGGCTGTAAAATCGACAGCAACAATGTCGTTGTTTCAAGGAGCGAGGATGGGGGAAGCCCTGTAGCAGTAGGATTCCGCGCCAAGAAGGCAAATGGGAAATACAGGTACTTCTGGCTGTACAGGGTAATCTTTAACATACCAGCAACTAGTCTTTCAACCAAGGGCGATTCCATTACTTTCAGCAGCCCGACAATAGAAGGCACTGTATTCAGAAGGAACAAGCTTGACGGAGAGAATAAGCATCCGTGGAAGGTAGAAGTAACTGAAGGGGACAATGGTGTAGCGGCTCTTACAGTTTCAAATTGGTTTACAAGTGTATATGAACCGGACTATACACCAGTTACACCGACAATAACCATTATTACACAACCTGAAGCATCGACTGAAGTTACTGAAGGAAGCATCACAGGAAGCCTTTATGTTGTTGCAACAGCAAATACAAGCGATCCAATTACATATCAGTGGTATGAAAATACTGAAGCAAGCAATACAGGTGGTACTCCTATCAGTGGAGAGACTTCGGCAAGTTTCGACATACCGACAGATCTTACAGCAGGAAGTTACTACTATTACTGTGTGCTTAGCCTTTCAGGAGCAAGTGATGTTACCACTGATGTAGCTACAGTAACGGTATCCTAAATGGAGGTAAGTGAATATGGCAGATAAACTAAAACTTGATGAAGCATCAGAGGATAGAAGCTCCACTATTGAAGTAGGGGGAGAAGAATTCAAACTCGTTCTTACAACAAAGGCAACAAAGGAAATTGCTAAGAGGTATGGTGGTCTTGAGAATCTTGGAACCAAACTGATGAAGACTGAGAACTTTGAAATGGCACTCGATGAGCTTGTCTGGCTTATTACTCTTCTGGCTAATCAGTCCATTCTAATACACAATTTAAGGAGCAAGGATGACAAGAAGGATCTACTCACAGAAGAGGAAGTGGAACTGTTGACCACTCCTTTTGATTTGTCGAATTACAAGAATGCCATTATGGCAAGCATGATGAAGGGAACAAAGAGAAATGTGGAGAGTGAACCGTCAAAAAACGAGGTGGTCGGATAAGTGACGATGAGTTGTTTATCCGGCTTGTTTATTATGGCACTGCCCATTTAAATAGAACTGAAGATGAAGTGTGGCTGATGACTATTGGATATATCCTGGATCTTTGGGAATGCCACCTACAGTTTAATGGTATCTCAAAAATGAGAAAGGAATATTTTATTGATGAGGTTGTTCCCCAGTGGATATAGGTATTTTTACTAGCATAGATTATAAAACTAGCATGAATGGAATAAATATAACATTATATATTTTTAATGTAACGGTTAAAATATTACATTTGAAGTCAAAGGTGTTATATTGAGCAGACACTTCAGAAGCGGTGTCTTTTCTAATGCCCAAAATGAGGAGGTGGAAACATGGCAGACAACTTTGGTCTTAAGATAGGAATTGAGGGTGAGAAGGAATTTAAGAATGCCCTTCGGGATATTAATCGAAGCTTCAAGGTTCTTGGTTCTGAAATGAATCTTGTCACATCCCAGTTTGACAAACAGGATAAGTCTATTCAGGCTATTACAGCCAGGAACAGTGTATTGAATAAGGAAATAGATGCACAGAAAAACAAGATCAATACTTTGGAATCTGCCATGAATAACGCCTCTGATTCTTTTGGTGAAGCTGATAAAAGGACACAAAATTGGGCAATCCAGCTTAACAATGCAAAAGCTAACCTAAACAAGATGGAGAAAGAGCTGGATAAGAATATCAAAACCATAAATGATATGGAACAAGGCTTTGAAGAAGCAGGAGAAGAAGCTGAGGATTTTGCTAGTGCTGTAAATAAAGCGGCCGATGAGACAAAGGACGCTTCGGGCAAGTTTGAAAAAATCGGAGGTGTTCTAAAAGGTGTAGGTGTTGCAATTGGAGCGGCAGTTGTAGCTGTTGGTACAGCTGCTATAGCAACAGGAGCAAGTTTAGTTAAACTTGGAGATGAGTACAATACAGCCGTAAACCAGATTTCAGCTTCCACCGGTGCTACCGGACAGGAACTTGAAGAACTTGGCGAAGTAGCACAAAATGTATACAAGCACAATTTTGGAGACAATCTTGAAGATGTAGCAAATGGAATATCAGAAGTCAAGAAGACAACCGGACTAATGGGTCAGGAACTTGAAAAGGCCACAGAATCCGGTTTTGCATTGAGGGACACTTTCGGTTTTGAAATGCAGGAATCAGCTAGGGCCGCTGGAGCATTGATGAAGAACTTTGGAATAACTTCTGAAGAAGCATACAACATCATTGCAACTGGTGCTCAAAACGGAGCTGACAAGAATGGTGATCTTCTAGATACGCTTAATGAATATTCAGCTCAGTATTCAGCTCTTGGACTTAGTGCAGATGAATTCATTGCAGGACTAATTGGAGGAGCAGAAGCAGGGGCTTTCAGTATAGATAAGATAGGAGATGCGGTCAAGGAATTTAACATAAGGTCAAAGGATGGTAGCAAGGGAACTATTTCAGCTTTTACTTCTCTTGGATTTAATGCAGATGAAATGACAAGGAAGTTTGCCGAAGGTGGAGAAGTTGCTAATGAAGCTTTCTATTCTGTGATTGAAAAACTAAATGAAATTGAAGATCCTCTTCTTAGAAATACCGCCGGGGTGCAGCTTTTCGGAACTCAGTTTGAGGATCTTGAAGCAAATGTTCTTCCAGTACTAGCAGGAATGAAAGACAGTACCATTGAAACGAAAGAGGCGCTATCTCAGATAACCAAGGTCAAATACGACAATTTGTCCAGTGGATTCGAAGGAGTCAAGCGTTCTTTGCAAGGCGTGTTTCTACCTGCTGTAAGTGAAGTTTCTTCTGGTGTTACAGATTTGTTTTCTGAATTGTCCAATGGAATCAATGAAGCAGATGGAGATTTCGAGAAAATTTCTAAAGTCATTGGTGAAACAGTTGGTGGAATCACTGCTTTAGTAACAGAGCAGCTGCCCCAATTTGTGACTCTAGGTCTTGATATCGTGACTTCACTTGGAGGGGCAATATTAGATAATTTGCCAGTTCTGATTGATGCTGCCATGCAAATTATTATGACTCTTCTGTCCTCTCTTATTGAATCACTACCTCAATTAACTGAAGGAGCATTATATCTTGTCATGGCTCTAGTTGAAGGAATCATTGCCAATCTGCCAGCCTTGGTAGAAGCCGCCCTTCTTATGATTGTGACTCTAGCATCTGGAATAGGAGAAGCACTACCTCAACTTATACCAGCCATAGTACAGGCTATTATTCTTATTGTTGAAACAATAATGTCCAATATGGATCAGATTATTTTAGCAGCTTTCCAAATTATCAAAGGTTTGGTAATTGGACTGTTTAATGCATTGCCTGAACTAGACGGGGCCATTCCAAAGATTGTAGCATCAATATTATTGGGATTAGGTAAGTTGATACCATCAGTAGTTGATGTAGGCAGGAATATCACAAGAGGATTATGGGACGGAATTCATTCAATGCTTGGATGGGTCAAAGATAAGGTTGGAAATTTCGCAGGTGGTATTGTTGATAAAATCAAGGATGTACTCGGAATAGCCTCTCCTTCAAAAGTATTCGCAGGAATAGGCGGTTATATGGCTGAAGGATTGGGCGAAGGTTTTACT
>CAZFYP010000003.1:20001-37001 GCA_964523535.1 uncultured Clostridia bacterium | reverse complement strand
ACTTTCCTTCACACTTTAACACCCGCTCACGCGGATGACGCAGCAGAGCTGCTTTCTTAGGAGAAAATTATGAGTATATTGAATGTAGAAAATGTAAATCACGACTTTGGTGGAAGAAAGATATTGGAAGAGGTTACCTTCAGACTTCTTAAGGGCGAGCATGTTGGTCTAGTGGGAGCAAACGGTGAAGGAAAGTCAACACTTCTTAATATAATAACAGGAGAGCTAATGCCCGATTCGGGAAAGGTTGAATGGTGCAACAGGATAACCACTGGATACCTTGATCAGCACACGGTTCTTCAAAAGGGAATGACTATAAGAGAGGTTCTTAGGACAGCCTTCAATCACATGTTTGAACTGGAAGACGAAGTAATGGAAATTTATGACAGGATGGGTCATGCTAGTGAAGAGGAGCTCAACAAGATGATGGATGATGTTGCTGAAATTCAGCATGAGCTTGAACACAATGGATTTTATACAATAGATGCAAAAATCGAAACTGTTGCCAAGGGTCTAGGCCTTGGGGACATAGGTCTTGATAAGGATGTGGCTGATCTCAGCGGAGGTCAGAGGACAAAGGTTCTCTTGGTGAAGCTTCTACTTGAAAGTCCAATGATACTTATATTGGATGAGCCTACAAACTACCTTGACCACGAACATATAGAATGGCTGAAAAGATATCTGAACGATTATGAGAATAGCTTCATACTTGTATCTCATGATGTTGAGTTTCTTAACAGTGTAATAAACGTAGTATTGCATCTGGAAAACTCCGAGCTTAACAGATACAAGGGCGACTATGACAACTTTATAAGGATGAACAACCTTAAGAAAAAACAGATTGAGCAGGCCTATGTAAAGCAGCAGAAGGAAATAGAGAAACTGGAAACCTTCATAGCCAAAAACAAGGCAAGGGTTGCCACAACCAATATGGCAAAGTCAAGGCAGAAGAAGCTTGATAAGATGGACAAGATAGAACTAGCAAGGGAAAAGATAAAGCCTGAATTCCATTTCAAGGAAGCAAGGGCGTCAAGCCGCTACCTTTTCCAGACTGAAAACCTTATAATAGGATATGATGAGGCTCTTACGGGTCAACTTAAGATAGAACTTGAAAGAGGACAGAAGGTGGCAATAAAGGGAGTCAACGGCCTTGGTAAATCAACCCTTCTGAAGACAATTCTGGGAGATCTTAAACCCTTTGCGGGAAGTGTTGAGAAGGGAGATTATATATTTCCAGGATATTTCGAGCAGGAATCCTCAGACGACAATCAGAAGACTGCTCTTCAGGCAATATGGGATCTTTATCCCTCAATGACCAATGGAGAAGTAAGGGCGGCACTGGCAAAATGCGGTCTTACAAATGAACATATAGAGAGTAAGATGATGGTACTCAGCGGAGGAGAAAATGCAAAGGTAAGGCTTTGTAAGCTCATGCTCAGGCAGGTGAACTGGCTGGTTCTTGACGAGCCTACAAATCACCTGGATGTAGCGGCTAAGGATTCATTGAAGCAGGCCCTTAAGGAATTCAAGGGTACTATTTTGATTGTAAGTCATGATCCTCTATTCTACGAGGACTGGGTAACTGATATCTGGAATGTAGAAGACTGGACCACTAAAATAGTATAGATGGTTTTAAGGGTGTTTTGGAGGGAGGTAAATATTGAATAGACAGTTAAAGGCCGATTTTTCACTTTTTTTAGTGACGCTGGCATGGGGCAGCACCTTCATATTGACAAAATATGCCATAGACAGGATGCCCATGTACAATTTTCTTGCCATTAGGTTTGCACTTGCATTTCTTGTGTCATCGGCTGTATTTTATAAAAGAATGATGAAATTCAACAAAGAAGTTTTGAAATACGGAATAATAATTGGAATAATGATGTTTTTCCTTTATGCGTTTCAGACGGCAGGACTTTTGTATACGACGGCTTCCAAGTCTGCTTTTATAACAGGAATGAACGTTATTCTAGTACCTATATTCTCATCCATAATCATAAAGAGAAGACCTGAAAGAAAGGTTGCCTACTGCACTGTTCTGGCGTTCATAGGCGTTGGTCTTCTAAGCTTGAATGGAAGTGTTGACGGCATAAACATGGGAGATGTACTAACTCTCATATCGGCATTTGCCGGTGCAATGTTTATTATTCTCGTCGGCAAGTACACTGTGAAGGTTGATTCTGTAGTATTGGCCATAACACAATTCGCGGTGGTCAGCATAACCTGTGCCATCGTATCACTAATTTTCGAGACTTCTGTCATGCCTCCAACAGCTTTGGTATGGGTCGACTTGCTCTTTCTCAGTATGGTTTGTACGGCGGGAGCTTTCATAGTGCAAAACCTGGCCCAGAAATTCACCAGTCCTACACATGTAGCCTTGATATTTACTGGAGAGCCGGTTTTTGCAGCCTTGTTCGGCTATGTATTTGTTGGAGAAATACTTTCCACTCAGGGAATCATTGGTGCGGTGATGATAGTCTCCAGCATGCTTTTAATGGAAATTGATGTGAAAAGTATCATCTATGGAAAGAAGGCAGGTTGATATTTTGAAGGAAAGCAATATGAAATTTGCCTTTGAATTGAAAAATGAGTATAATATTGTTAGTAAATAAAAGTGACTAAAATATTAACGGGGTGAAATTATGTATCCACTGAAATTCAAAAGCATCTACAAGGAAAAGATATGGGGCGGAAGAAGGCTTGAATCATATAGAAGGGATCTTCCTCCAAACAAGAATATAGGGGAAAGCTGGGATATGGCTTGTCACGACTATGGTGACAGCATCGTTGAAAACGGAGACTATGCAGGAAAGACAATAAGCCAGCTCATAAGTGAATATAGAAAAGAACTGCTGGGAGCAAAAATAGATGCGGAACAGTTCCCACTGAGCATAAAAATTATTACTGCAGATGAGAAGCTGTCCATACAGGTTCATCCTTCTGAAGATTATGTGAAAAAAATGAACTTCCTGGGAGGAAGAACCGAGGCCTGGTATGTAATAGATGCAGATCCGGACGCATATCTCTATCTTGGAATCAGAAACTGTACCAGGGAAGAATTCAGCAAGGCTTTGGATGATGACAGCTATGAGAAATGCATAAACAAGGTGGCGGTTAAGGCCGGTGACATGTTTTATGTTAAAAGCGGACTGCTTCACTGTATAGGTGGAGGAATAACCCTTCTTGAAGTACATGAAAACTTTGAAAAAGAATTCAGGATATTTGACTACAACAGGGGAAGAGATCTTGATCTTAAGGAAGCCCTTGATGTTCTTGATTTTGAGACTGAAGACATAGCAAGCGACTATAGGCTTCTCAATTACAAGGGCAATAATATAAAGGAATACAACCTTCCTGCCAACTTCAATATAGAGGTTTACAATGTTCAGGATGAAATGCATCAGTCTTCAGACAGAAACAGGTTTCATGTATTCACCTGTGTAAAGGGTGAAGGGGAGATAGTTCACAGCAAGGGAAGGGAAAAGATTGGAGTTGGAGATTCCTACCTTATACCTGCAGCCCTTGGAGCATATGAACTTGAAGGTGAAATGACCCTGGTAAAAAGTTATGTGCCGATTTAAGGTTGATTATTTGAAAAATTATTGATTAGTGGAGAGAGTCGGGTTAATCCCCGGCTTTATTTATATATTTTTAGTCCCCGAAGATTTAAAAGAAGGAAGTGGGAATTCGATGTTATGAGAATCTCGCTCTTATTTGGAAGGAGAAATCAAATGGAAGAATTGAATGAAAGAGACAGGGAAGTTTTAAAAAAAATGCTTCCCGACATTATTGAATTGATAAAGGCAACTGCATATTTTGCTGGAAGGATAATACTTGAAGTATATGAGAAAGATTTTCGTGTTCAATACAAGGAGGATGATTCTCCTCTTACAATAGCTGACTTGAAGGCCAACCACTACATTGTAGGAGTACTTGAAAAACACTTCCCGGATATGGCAATACTTGCGGAGGAATCGACAGATGATCTAAAAAGACTTGATAGGGACTGGTGCTGGATAGTGGATCCCCTTGACGGAACAAAGGAATTCGTAAAAAGAAATGGTGAATTTACAGTGAATATTGCCCTTTCGTTTAAGGGAAGACCGGTTCTCGGTGTTGTTTATGTTCCTGTGGTTGATGAGATCTATTGGGCCTACAAGGAGGGCGGTGCCTTTTACGGAAAAGACTGCCTGGAAACTTATGGAGGTGGATGGAGCATAAATGGTGGAATGGTGCTTATTGGTGAGAAAATCCATGTTTCACACAGGGTGAAAGATCTTGTAATGCTTCATAGCAGGTCTCATAAGACAAGGATGATAGAAGATTTTGTTGAAAGGAACAAGGACAGGATAGGAAGTATAAAATCTGTAGGATCTTCCCTGAAGGGCTGTGTCATTGCAAAAGGTGAAGGAGACATATATTACAGGTTTGGTCCAACCATGGAATGGGATACGGCGGCAATGGAATGCATAGTAAGCGAAGCAGGAGGAATATTCAGACAGATGGACCATACTGAAATGACATATAACAGGCATGACAGTCTTAACGGCAAGGGTTTTTATATACTAAATTCTATTGAAAACATGCTGAAGTTGTAAAAAGTTGGTAATTCAAGGAAAATGGTGGTTGAAAATTATTGAAATCCCTTGTGATTAATAATATAATTAAATAATCTGTAAAACAGTTGTTAATTATACACATATTGGAGTACTCATGATTAAGGAAATCTTTTTTGAATTGATATATAATACATCTCTGCTTCTCATGCTCAGTATGCTATATTCGTCCCTTACTCTAAGGATGAAGGAAAGCAACAGAAGAGTCTGTCTACTGACGGGAATAATTATAGGTATTGTAGGTGTTGTAATAATGTCACACCCTCGGCCCCTGATACCGGGAGTGTATTTTGATACAAGGTCCATATTGCTAAGTTCCACAGGTCTTTTCTTCGGATTTGGGCCTACTTTTATTGCAACCATCATTACAGGAGGATACAGGTTTTACATAGGCGGTGTTGGAGCACCTACAGGAGTTCTTGTAATTGTAACATCTGCACTAATAGGTCTTGTATGGAGAAAATTTAGGTTTGACAAGCTTATAAGTCCTGACAGGGAACATCCCGTAATGGAATTCTATGTTATGGGAATGGTTGTCCATGTTGTCATGCTTCTTGAAATGTTTACACTTGGAAGTCTTTCCATCTTTGTTCTCGAGTCCATATTATTGCCTGTTATAATTATATATCCAATTGCTTCCATGATGATTGGAACAATACTTAAGTACCAGTTTGACAACAAGAAGATCCAGGACAGGATAAAGAATAACGAAAACAAGTACAGAACACTTGTAGATGAAATGAACCAGAGTCTTCTTCTCGTTGAAGCATCAAGGAATGGAGAAGGCAACATCGATAATTTAAAGATACTTGATACAAACAGCAATTTCTATAAAATGATAGGAACAAACAGTGATTGTATAAAGGAAGCTAGCCTTCCGGAAATTTTTGCATCCAAGGATAGAAACTATTTCATTGACCTTGCTGAAGAGGTAATGAAAAACGGATCTCATACTGAGGATTTCTTTGTTGAATCAATGAATAGATATTATGAATTCCATTCCTACAAGACAGCTGAAGACCATTTCGCAATGCTTATAAATGACATAACTAAAAGAAAAGAACTTGAAAATTCAATAATTGAAAGTGAAAATAAATACAGAAGTCTCTTCAATAACAACCAGGCAGTAATGCTTCTCATAGATAGAGAATCGGGAAGGATATATGATGCAAATCCTTCGGCCTGCAGTTTTTATATGTATAGCCTTGACCAGTTGAAGAATATGAGTATTTCGGATATCAATGTAATGGCAGAAAAGGAAAAGAATCATGAAATGGCCCTTGCCCAGATAGAGGACAGGAAGTTTTATAATTTTGTCCACAGGCTTTCCGATGGTCAAGTGAGGGATGTAGAGGTTTATTCAGGATTGATTGAGGTCCTTGACAAGGAATTCACCTATGCCATCATTCATGATGTTACTGAAAAAAACAAGAAACAGAAGGAAATAGAATTCCTGAGTTTCAATGACCAGCTTACAGGGCTCTACAACAGGCGTTATTTCGAAGAGGAAATGGACAGGCTTGATGTAAGAAGGAACTGGCCTCTTTCCCTTATAATGGCTGATGTAAACGGACTCAAGCTTGTAAACGATGCCTTTGGTCATACCATGGGAGATAAGCTTCTTGTAGCATCTGCAAATATCATCATGTCTGTCTGCAGGGAGGATGATATAATCTCCAGAGTGGGAGGAGACGAAATGGTTGTTCTGTTGCCAAATACGGACAAGAATCAGGCCTACAAGATTATAGAAAGAATTAGAAATATTGCCAAGGGATCGAAATTTGATGACTTTGAAGTGTCCATATCCTTTGGAGTGTCTACAAAAACAGAAAAAGATCAGACTCTTGAAACTGTATACAAGGAAGCGGAAGATGACATGTATAAGAACAAGCTTTTCGAAAGCAAGAAGCTTAAGGGCAACATGGTTGATACAATAATAAAGGCACTATATGAAAAGAGTCCAAGGGAGAAGGCTCACTCCGAAAGAGTCAGTCAACTTTGTAGTGAAATGGGAGAGGCCCTTGAAATGGGGCATGATGAAATCAATGAATTAAAGTCCACTGGTCTTCTTCACGATATTGGAAAGGTTGCTCTTGATGATTCATTGCTGAACAGGGTAGAAAGGACAACAGCAGAGGATATGGCTCAACTGAGAAGGCATGCGGACATAGGTTACAACATACTGAGTTCCGTAAACCACCTGTCAATCACTGCAGAACATGTACTTGCCCATCATGAAAGATGGGACGGCAAGGGATTTCCAAAGGGACTCAAGGGAGAGGAGATACCTTACATGTCAAGGATAATAGCGCTGGCCGATGCCTATGACAAGATGACTGGATTTGACAGGCATAAAAAGGCACTCACAAATGAAGAAGCAATTGAGGAAATAAAGAAATGCAGCGGATTACAGTTTGATCCCATACTTGCTGCAATATTCATAGAAAAGGTGCTGAAAAAGAAGAAGGATACAGTGTAAAAAAGTATCTTGTATCTTCAAGGAAATTGAATATATCCTGTGCTGAATAAATGAAAGAATTATTAAATTTGTTTAAAACTTGGAAAAAAAGCCGCGGATCTGAATCCGCGGCTTTACTGTTAAAAACGATCCTTTGATTTAACTATATCCGTGATTCTAACTCCATAGCTGTCATCCACAACTACTACCTCTCCCATTGCGATTTTCTTTCCGTTTACCATGATATCTACCTTGTCTCCCTTGAACTTGTCCAGTTCAAGTACCGACCCAGGGCCTATGTTCAATATGTCCTTGATGGATTTTTCACTTCTTCCAAGTTCAACTGTTATATCCATTGGAACAGCCATAAGCATGTCTATGTTCCTGGATTTTTCGGCAGGGAACTGAACTATGTTTTCATCAGCTTGGTTTTGCTGGCTGATCTTGTCAGGGGTGTCAGTGCTTGTTATGGCACTGCTGTCTTGACTGGCATTATTT
Source organism: uncultured Clostridia bacterium (assembly GCA_964523535.1). GTDB lineage: Bacteria > Bacillota > Clostridia > Tissierellales > Dethiosulfatibacteraceae > Dethiosulfatibacter. The sequence continues at coordinate 29,429 of CAZFYP010000003.1, read as the reverse complement.
TGAGGAGGAGCTTTTATGTTGGCTGCAAGCTCGCTTTCCATTTTGATGTTGATATTTTCGGTAATTTTTCTTGAGTCCATTCCTGCCCCCATGTTTAGTAATATATCTGCAGTTCTCGACTGAGATGCAGTCAAAGCATCCATGGACAGGTCAGGATCTGCATTTTCCGGATCTGAATTGTTAGAATCAATATTGCTGGCCATTATTTCATCCACATCCCTCAAACCGGTTTTGATTATCATTGATTTGAATATGTTTATTGCGAAGGGCCGACCCAGGAGTTGCACTATTTTGCTGTCAACCAGGCTTCCTACTGTATATCTGAAGGATGTCTTTACGAAATAGCTGTCAAGGGAATCGTCATCGAGTATGAACTTAAGGTCATCATTGGTTATGACTTTTGCAAAGACTTCCGGTGGCTCTGTTTCCACAGCTTCTTCCATTAGTGACGTCATTGATTCTGCTGTGCTGTCAACCATTCTTTTCATGGCTTCAGTTATGGCACTGATATGGAATTCATTAAATTCACCATCTATATTTCTTCCGTTTCCTCCCATCATAAGATCGGCAATTATCTTGGTGTCTTCAGCCTTAAGAAGGAGTATACTGCTTCCCAAGAGTCCTTTAGTATACTTGATATTTACAAGGATTGCCTGTCCGGGGAAGCTGTTCTTAATGCTGTTCCAGTTGGTTACAGCTACGGCAGGAGTTGTTATTTTCACCTTTTGATTTACCAGTTCGCTCAATGCAGGTGAAGATGTACCCATAGTCATGTTCCCTATTTCACCAAGACCTTCTTTCTGAAGATCCGACAGTTTCACTTCCTCGGGAAGGTCTGGTGGTTCTAATGCATCTTCGCTGTTTTGAGGAGATTCCTCCTCTATTGGCTGTATTTCATATTGAGGAAAATTTGGAGAATCTTCATTGTTTACTGGTGGTTTTGTGTATTTATTTGACATGTCTATACCTGCCTGTTGTTTTTGTTTTTTATTATTTTAGATATTTCTATTGAATATTTGGAGTTTCGTATACCCGGCTTTCCTGTAAACTTAAGTGAATCACCTATATAAACATCAAGCTTTGAATTTATGTTTTTGCCCAGTGAGATGACATCTCCTGCTTGTAGGTTTGTAAGGTCTCCAAGGGTGATTGTATTTTTGCCAAGCTCGGCTCTTACTTCAATTCCCGTATTCATGATTTTCTTCTTCAGGGCATCCTTGCCGCTTTCATGTGTATTGTCTTCGTTATCCTTATCAGGCCACTGTTTTGTGCCCAGATTGGCTGCAATCGGTTCGATTAGACTGTGAGGTATGCAAAGTTTCATATAATCCTCCACATTGGCCACAGACGACTTATAGCTTGCAATTATTACTATGTCTGTGGAGGATGCAGTCTGCACCATCTGTGGATTGGTCTCCAGCATTTCCAGACTAGGTTGCAGTGATATGATTTTTTCCCATGGCTTCTTCAATGATTCCGTAAGATGTTCCAAAAGTCCCTTGAGTATGGAAAGCTCTATATCTGTAAACTCACAAACTTCATCTGTAGAATCTCCAAATCCTCCAAGTACGCTGTCTATTATGATGGAGGATATTCTGGAAGGGAAGTCCAGTATCATGGAACCCCTAAGGGGAGGGACTTCGATTACTGACAGTATTGAAGGATTGGATAGGCTATCTATGAAGTTCCTGTAAGGCATAGCTTCAATGCTCTCAAGTTCAACCAGGAAAAGTTCCTTCAGATATCTTGTCATGAATCCTGATACTTCGCTTCCATAGTCGTCGTGGATTATGTTAAGCATTCTCATCTGGTCGCGCCCAAAAATGTTGGGTTTTGAAAAGTCATAATGCCTTATTCTTTTCGATTCGGTTTTATCCGTGCCGGCTTGGCCGTTTCCTGCTCCCTGTTTTACGTCTTTTAGCAGGGCATCAAGTTCAGCCTGTGAAAGTGTTTCGCTCATAATTTACTCCAATTTATATAGTTTTTTTTCTGGAATGGTTGAAGCAGTTTCTTTCATCGTTTTCAATTTGTTCCTTTTGAATCAATTCCCTCTTGAAATCCTCTCGCTTTTTATCTTCAAGTATTTCCAGGGTTTTCTTGCTTCTTGCTATGTCTATAAGTTCTATCCTTGTATTTTCAACGGTCATATTCTGATTGCTCATATCTTTTTCCCGTGTCTTCTTGGCATTGTCAAGGTTAGACATATAGGAATAGTGTGACTGAAGATTGAGGATGGAAACATTGTCCTTCATGCTATTCTTGAAATTATCGTTTGCATCTTCCATTGTATTGATAATGGATTCAAGGTCATTCTTTATGGCCTTGAGATTGTTGATTTCGTTCATCAGCTGGTTTTTCTTGTTTGATTCGGATTGTTTTCTGTAGTTTAGAACAGTATCAAGTTCAAAATTGAATTTCGCCATTATTTAAGGATCCTCCCAAGGATTTTTGTCGTTTCTTCGTAGTTGTAGCCATGTTCCGTATCCTGTTTAAGAAAATCAAGGATTTTGTCTATTGAGTCTATTGCGTAGTCTATCTTTGCATTGCTTCCTTTTGAATATGCTCCTATGTTTATCAGATCTTCCGATTCCGTGTAGGTTGAAAGCACTTCTCTGAACTTGTTAGCAGTTTCCTTGTGCTGGGGGGTGACTATTTCATTCATTACACGACTTATGCTTGCCAGTACATCTATTGCAGGGTATTGACCCTTGTTTGCTATCTTTCTTGAAAGCACTATGTGACCGTCCAGTATTCCTCTAGCAGCATCGGTTATTGGTTCTGTCAAATCATCGCCGTCTACAAGTACGGTATAGATTCCAGTTATTGATCCCTTGTCCGAATTTCCAGCCCTTTCCAAGAGCTTGGGCAAAAGTCCGTAAACCGAAGGGGGATACCCCTTTGATACGGGTGGTTCTCCTACTGCAAGACCTATTTCCCTTTGAGCCATTGCAAATCTTGTAAGGGAATCCATCATCAGAAGAACATTCTTCCCCTGATTTCTAAAGTATTCTGCAATTGCCGTGGCGGTAAAGGCTGCTTTTTGTCTCACCAGGGCGGGCTGGTCCGAGGTGGCCACTATCACTATGGAATTTTTCAGTCCTTCCTCTCCAAGATCCCGTTCTATGAAATCTTTTACCTCTCTGCCTCTCTCTCCTATGAGAGCGACAACATTGACATCTGCTTTTGTGTTCTTTGCAATCATTCCTATGAGTGTACTCTTTCCCACTCCGCTGCCTGCAAAGATTCCTATTCTTTGGCCCTTGCCTACTGTAAGTAGTCCGTCTATTGATTTTACTCCAAGTGACAAGGGTTCCTGTATCCTTTTTCTCATGAGGGGGTTTGGCGGTTCGTTTTCAACTGTATATAGGTCGGTGTAGTTTATATTGGGACCTTTATCCATTGGATTTCCAAGTCCGTCAAGTACTCTTCCGACCAGGTCGTCGCCTACCTTCACACTCAAGGTTTCCTGCATTGATGAAACCTTGCTTCCTATGCCTATTCCCGTCATGCTGCCTAGGGGCATGAGAAGTATATTGTTTTCATTGAATCCTACTACTTCTGCGTCTATGACTTTTTTTGCCGAATGTATGTGGCAAAGGTCTCCCATATTGACTTCGGGACCCTTGGATTCTATTGTAAGACCGACTATTTTTTTTACATAGCCTGTATATTCCATGAAGTCCGAATGATTCAGTATGTTGCTGTATTTGTTGAAATCCAAGTTGTCACCACCTTCATCATTGTATTATAGTGTAGTTAAGTAACTTCTTATGAAATTACTTCCTGGGACAGTTCAGTAAAGTCAGATATGTATAAATCCTTGAAGTATTGGCTTTATGCCTTTAAGGTATGGCTCAGTAGTTCTCCGAATGCCTTTTCTATTTTATCAATTCTTTTGTCGATGCTTGCATCTATGCTGTTGTCCTTTGATTCAACCAGGCAGCTTCCCGGTTGCAGGTTGTCGTCGTTTATAATTTCAAGTGAATCAAGTCCGTATATCTGTGACATGATTTCACCCTTTTTCTCAAGTACGTATCCGTAGTCCTGTGATGAAACCTTTATTGTTAGTTCTGAGGCGTCTGTAAATTTCAGTATGGTTTCCCTGGCCATGTTGACAATTATTTCCTTGTCGTCCTCAAGTTTTTCCTTTAGAAATTTTCTTGAGATATTCATTACAAGCCTTACTATGTTTGGTTCTGCCGACTTCATCATGGCCTTGTATTCCTTACTTGCATCTTCCTTCATTTTTTCGATTTCTTCAAACTTTACTTGCATATCCTTTTCTGCATGTATCAGTCCTTGGCTATAGCCGTTTTCAAATCCTTCCTGGATTTTTGCATCATAAATCGATGCTGCTTCAGCCTTTGCCGCATCAATTATTCTTTGAGCCTCAATACTTGCTTTGTTGATGATTTCACATTCTTTTGCCATTGCATCAGCTAGTCTTGTTTGGTCGATTCTTGATTCAGCTGTTGAAGTTATGCTGCTTTCTTGAGGGCAGGATCTGTGTGAAATGATCTTATAGGGACTGTCGATGGAAACGGAATCGTTTTTTATAATCTTTATGGTCAAATTGTTCCTCCGGTGAAGAAAAGATGTGATTTGATTGTTTTCAAAGTTTTTTGAAATTTATATTAAAGTTTCTATAAAGTGCGTCGATATATATTAAGAAAGGTGCATTCTCTTAATACTTATTGAAAATTATACCCAATTTTTTGGTATTTATCAAGAAAATCGTTAATTTGTCATGTAAAAATATTAAATTATTGGGAAAAGACAGAAAAATCTACAGCAAAGGAGGATAATATGATCAGTACGGGGAATTTAAGCATATGGGAAAAGTTCTATTATGATTATATATTTACTGTTACAAACTTCATACTTGTATTGTTTATTATTATCCTTGCAAGCATTGGAATAAAACTCCTAAGGGTATATCTTGAAAAAATGGTCAGGGAAGCAAGGCGGGAAGGAAACGGCGACATTGTTCGTCATCTTGACAGCAAGCTTAAAGATGGTGAAGGCGATGAATTGAGGCACCTTATCCAGGAATGTTTAAGGGAAGCCATCCATGTAGAGAATGGCCAAGGGCATTACCCGGAAGCTGCAATTACCGGAGAAGGATTTAATCTTGTGGCCAATGAATCCTATGACAGGGACGAGCTGACGGGAGTATACAAGCGTGACTTTTTTAAGAAATTTGTAAGAGAACACAAGAAGATAAAGGGAGAAAAGAACAGTTTTCTTTATTGTGACATAAACGGTCTCAGGACCGTCAACAAGGTTGACGGATATGAAGAGGGAGACGTACAGATAAAGATGGTGGTAGACACCATTAAACATACGGTGCCGGAAAATTCAACGGTATTTAGGGTTGGTGGAGATGAATTTCTTGTATATATGCCTGATGTGAAAGCAAAGGATGCTGAAGAAATAAGCACAAATCTGGATGACAACATTAAGGGTAGACCTGGGATGAAGGTTGACCTTGCAATAGGAATGTCCACGAAGGTCAGCGATTTCCAAAATATGGACCTACTAATTACAAGCGCCGAGGAGAACATGCAGAGAAACAAGCTTCTTAACGAGACGAGTATTAGAAGTAATCTAATAGAAGCCCTTATGAATGTACTAGGGGAAAAATCTTTTGAAACAGAGGAGCATTGTCTCAGAATCAAGGATTATGCAGTGAAAATGGGAGAGAAAATGGGACTGAGTCATTCAGAAATGAACAGTATAGTGCTCTTGTCTTATCTCCATGACATAGGAAAGGTAAGTGTTCCTGATGCTGTACTCATGAAGCCTACCAAGCTCAACAAGGAAGAGTGGGAGGCAATGAAAAAGCACAGTGAAATCGGCGCCAAGATTCTCAGGGGAATACCTGATCTTGAAGCAATTGCAGATGCCGTGCATGCACACCATGAAAACTGGGACGGGACAGGCTATCCGAGAGGTCTTAAGAAGGAGCAGGTTCCTCTCATTGCTAGAATAATAAGGGTTGTGGACTCCTATGATGCAATGTCCAATGCAAGGGTATACAGCATAGCCAGACCGAAATTTGAAGTAATAAATGAAATAAAGAGGTGTTCCGGAACCTTGTATGACCCTGAAATAGTGGATGTATTCATGGAGGTTCAGGGGATTTCAAAATCTAGTGGAGGCAAAGATTCCAACAGACCCTTCAAGGTTGTTGGAAAGTAAAAAAACAATAGTAATGAATACTATATGAATTTTAAAGGCTGACTGCAGTTAAAGATCTGCAATCAGCCTTTTTTTAAATTCCATATACATTTTTTCTGCATTTTCCATTGATTGGGATATTACGGCAGTTCTAAGATAGTATTTGTTTTCCTCGATGTTTGTCTTGTCGTTGAGTACAAGGGGAACAATTCCCTCATAGTCTGAAGATGGACCCATATAGAGGTATTCTCCGGCATAGTCTTTGATTCTGTCAAAGACATCATTTCCCGACCTTACTGCATTGGAATATGAAAAACCATAAAGTTTTTTACCAGATTTTTTAATGGAATGATGAAGTATGGACAGGAGGGGGGTGCCTGCAGTGAATCGTGCATTTGGATCTATGTTGTATCCTTTGATTTCCCTGGTATGTATGTTTTTCACAAGGAGTACGTCAATGGTCATATATCCTCTGTATCCTTTTTCTTGCATTGTTGCAAATGCAGGAATACTTGTGTCTTCGGCGTATTTTACAAGTTCTTTAAGGGTTTCGTCAACTGCACTTCCTATGTATTTTCCATCTTTGCTTATTTGTGAGGTTGCGCCTAGCAGTGTTATGCCGTCTTTTCCAAGAACAGCTTGAACTCCGATATTTGCAAATTCCTTTTCGTCGGGAATTGAAGATACGTCAAGTTCAAGTACCAGAGGAAGGGAAGACTTGATTTCTTCTTCATCCACTTGAATGGATTTTGAAAAATCCAATATGTGTTTTCTAACTATATCAATGGAGCCTTCATCAAGTTTGTCTATGGTGAGACTGCCTTCTCCGCTTGTCTGTGATTCGAACTTGATCCAAAACTTTGTATTATCTATTGTTGCAAGTTTTCTTAATTTATTTTTCAGTGCCTCGACTGCTGGATCTAATCCATTGATGCCTAGAAAGGATATTCCCGGTGGCATTGCAAACCCATATTCGTCACTCATCTTTCTGAAATGGTATTTTGAGTTGAATATGGATTGCTTTTCAGGATTCATTATAAGTTTTCCGTTAAGGAGCTTTGCTATTTCAATATCGTCTTGGCTAAGGAAGGATGAGACTATTGTAAATCCTTTGAATCTGTTAATAAGGTCTGGATTTTCAAGGATTTGTTCCTTGAAATGGGCCGATACCGACAGGTATGGATATTTTTTCTTGTTGGGTATATTATTTATTTTTAAGATGTTTCCTGATGGAGAGATTCCTGAAACATTAAAATATTCATACAGTCCCGGATTTACATAGAGGCAGCTTCCTGTAGCATTGTTGGCGGTTCTTCTTGATGAATAGGACAGTATTTCAGAATGGGCAAAGACAGGCTTGTAGAAGAGCTTCCTGGATACCTTGATGTCGTTGACTACTGTTGTATGCAAAAATAGAGTATTGTCGGGTTTGAGCCCCAAATACTCTGCAATGTTGTCCAGGCCATCTTCAAGGCTGCCTCTTGCCACCTTGCAACCTTTGACGAAATATTCATTTTTATTATCCATATCTAAAAAGTCCATCATAATAAATCCTAAAAATTTTAATCGTTATATTATATCATATTACATGCTGAAGTATATAATTATTGCTGTCCATGACACTATAAAACCCATAAGATTAGACAAGTTGAAGCTGTCGCAGTTTCTTTTGAGTCTTCTGGTGTTTGCGATTAGTGCTGTGCTTGAAGTGATGAACATGAGGCCTACCAGGAAAACCAGGAGGGGAGTTATGTCCATTTGCCAGAAATCCGTTCTGTTTATATCGAATAGCCTGTCGAAAAAGGTTTCGCTCTTTGGGAACCAGGAATCTATGATAAGTATCATGGCCAGTATGATTATCCAGTTGAGCATTCCAACGGCTTTGATATAGGCAACCCAGAAGTCGCTGTCTTTTCTTTTGTCGTGGAAGAGCTTGTATTCCTTTTCGGAAATGTTTCTTTTTTTCTTGTCGTCCATTTACCTTTTCCTCCTTCTTTTCTTTGAAAGTATGTATGCCAGTATTTCAGCCACTGCGTTGAAAAGTTCGTAGGGAACTTCATCTCCTACTTCCGCTGCAGCAAACAGAGCTCTTGCAACTTCGCGGTTTTCAACTATTTCGACCTTGTTTTTTCTGGCGATTTCCTTGATTTTCAATGCTATATTATCGGCTCCCTTTGCTACTATGACTGGAGCGCTGTTTTTCTTGCTGTCGTATTTAAGTGCAACTGCATAGTGTGTTGGATTTGCAATGACTACATCTGCAGTAGGTACGTCCTGCATCATCCTTGCCTGTGCCATCTGTCTCTGAAGACCTCTTATCTTGGCTTTGACTTCAGGATCTCCCTCCGTATTCTTGTATTCGTCTTTCACTTCCTGCTTGCTCATCTTAATCTTCTTCTGATGATTGAACCATTGGAAGGCAAAATCCAGAATTGAAACGGTAACCATACCTATAAGGAGCTTAAGGGCAAGGCTGAGCATGTTTGATGCATTTTCCTCAAGTGCCATTGGAAGGTATGTGTTTGCAGAGGTGGAAACCTCTTCCGCCAGATTTACTATGGATTTCCATGCTATTAGGAGAACAACTCCTGTCTTCATGAGTGTTTTTAAAAAGTTGTTGAAGGTGTTCATGGAAAATATTTTCTTCAATCCCCCTGCTGGACTGATCCTTTCAAATTTAGGCATTACGGTTTTTGGAGTAAAGAGTACACCTACCTGTAAAAAGTTGGAAGTCATTCCTACAACCATGAGTATAATCATGAAGGGTCCAGTAACGGAAAAGAATATGGAGCCGCAGTACTTGAAGAGGGACATGAGTGAAGTGGTATCAATTGTACCATAGTTCAAATATCCCATAGTAAAGATATAGGTGAACATTTCTTGGAGTTTTTTTGACATGGTAAGCCAAAAGGCCGATAAAAGAAGCAGAGATGTGAAAATGGACATGGTATTGTTCACTTCTATACTTTTGAATACATTTCCTTCTTTTCTGGCGTCCTTCTTTTTTTTGGGGGTCGCCTTTTCGGTTTTTTCTCCAGCCATATAGTTTTCTCCTGTAAGTTGCTAAGGAATGTATACTTAACAACTGAATAAATGCTTACGCGGATGACACGGCGAAGCCGTTTTGCTTCGGCTTATGAAAGTTAAGTGTTCATAAAACCCAGATGCATTGGTTTTATGAGGTTAAGGAAACTTTCTTTCGCGTGCAACACCGCTTACGCGGATGACACGGCGAAGCCGTTTTGCTT
>CAZFYP010000003.1:0-19901 GCA_964523535.1 uncultured Clostridia bacterium | reverse complement strand
TTTCTTTCGCGTGCAACACCGCTTACGCGGATGACACGGCGAAGCCGTTTTGCTTCGGCTTATGAAAGTTAAGTGTTCATAAAACCCAGATGCATTGGTTTTATGAGGTTAAGGAAACTTTCTTTCGCGTGCAACACCGCTTACGCGGATGACACGGCGAAGCCGTTTTGCTTACATAAAAAGATTTGCAAGGTCGTTGAACATTTGGTTATAGAATCCGTCGAGATAGGCCACTGTGGGTCCTATTATGTAGAACAAAGTAAAGAGACCTATTGCTACTTTCATGGGAAGACCTATTACAAAAATATTCATTTGTGGAATAAATTTAATGATAATTGCTAAAATGACATCCGTCAATAGAATAATTAAAGTTATGGGTAGTGCAATCTTGACTGCAGCAAGAAATGCAAAGGAAAAAGCCGATGTGAATATACCTTGCAAGTCAAGAAACATGGTCATGCTTCCGATGGGACTCATGTTGTATGTGTTTGACAAGAGCTTGATAAGTTGTAGATGTCCGTCCAGGGCCAAAAATACAGTCAGGGCTATGATGTTCAGTAGATTACCCGAAAGGGAAGTTTTTGTACCGTACTGAGGATCAAAGAGTCCTCCCATCTGAAAACCTATCTGGCTGTCTATTATTTGGCCTGCTGTAATGAATGCAGAGAAAAAGAATGAACTCAAAAGACCGAGAAGCATTCCCTTTATGGATTCCACCATGCAGAGGGCTATGTACTGGCCTATGGAATCAGGAACTATGGCAAAGCTTATGTTGTCGGTGAAAATGAGAATATATACTATGAGTATGCTTGTGGATACCTTTAGTACGGCCGGTATTTCCTTTCTGCCCAGTATTGGAGATGTAAAGAGATAGCCTGCTATACGTACGAGAGTTATTATAAACATATCCAGTTTTCCAAAAAGCCAGAATAGTTCTGTCATGAGTTTTCATCCTTTATGTTTTCTAAGGTTTAGTAAAATGACAAGCAATATATTTTCATGCTTTATCAGCCCTAACCTCTGTTTTCTTAAGGTGTGGAATATGCAGATTGTTGAATCTTGTTATATTGAGTTTATCAATAATTCAGTCCATGTTCAAGACTGTAATTTAAAATATGAATCTTTATATCGGCACTATACGGGAAAACTTTAGAAAAAAATTGTGCAAAAATTGTTAAGAATTTGTAACAATTAACAACGAATGTTTATTTTACAATGCTTGCGTTGATTTTAGGAAAATTGACAAGATAATAGCATTTTGATATTTTATTATGGAGTAAAACTACTGAAATTACTGGATTTAAGAGAAAATATACGATTTTTATTACAATTCAAATAAAATTATCGATTTCATGAATAAAAGAAGAAAATAGGGGAATAAATAATAGTTTTTTTATCAAGCCACAAATTTATAAAATTCAAAATATAATTTAAGAAAATATGAAAGGAGTGCCTATGCTTGACGATTATAACAGAAATATAGACCTGATGAAAAAAGGTTTAGTAGGTCTTTGGAAAAGAAATGAATTGATAGCCAATAACATATCAAATGCTGATTCGTCAGGTTACAAGGCCAAGGATATCAACTTCGAGGAAGTTCTTTCAAGGGAAATTGAAATGTCCCAGAAGACTGAGGAGTACAATATCGATTCAGAAAATGCATACAAGGATCCCGAATTTAGAATAGATGAAACTGAAGGTCTTGAAACCAAGGGTAATGGAAACAATGTGGATATAGACAGGGAAATGGTGAATCTGGCAGAAAACCAGATGAGGTACAACCTTGTATCTGAAGTATTGAAGCAGCAGTTGAGTCTTCTTAATCAGGTTATTGATGAGACCAAGGGTTAGAATAAAACCGATGATAATCGATATATATTTATTATAAGCTAAATATGTGGAGTAAGAGTCTAAGACTAGAGGTGATTAGATGAATTTTGTAAAATCTTTAAACATAAGTGCAACAGGATTGTATGCACAGAAGAGAAAAATGGACATAATAGCTCAAAACATAGCAAATGCCGATACAACGGTGACGGAAACAGGTGGACCATATGTGAAGAAGACAGCAGTCATGTCAGAAACAATAGCCAGGGAAGGCTTTGACGAGATACTTGACAGACATTCTGCAGCCATGGACGGAGCAGGAGTTGCAGTAGAGGTTATAGACATGAAGGACAGGCCTTTCAGACAGGTTTATGATCCTGACCATCCACAGGCAAATGATGAAGGTTTTGTTGAAATGCCCAATGTGGACACCACTGAAGAAATGATAGACATGCTGGGAGCAACAAGGGCCTATGAAGCAAACCTAACAGTAATGGATGCATCGAAATCCATGTTTGCAAAAGCTCTCGATATTTTAGAATAAAATAATGATCAAGGAGGACAACCATGGCAATAAATCCAATTTCAAGTTCAATTACAAAACCGGCGTTTTTGAACAATGTAAATAATACAAACAACACGACAAATGCTAATTCTACGACGGCAAATAAGGCAAATGAAAAGCCAGCAGAAGGGAAAACCACCTTTGGGGAAATGCTTGGCAAGTCCCTTGACGAAATAGATACTCAGATGGCTTCAACCAGTGACAGCATAGAGAAGCTTGTAAGCGGACAGGATGTAGACATACATGAATTCATCCTTGAGACTGAAAAGACGGCAGCCACTGTGAATTTGACAATGCAGGTTAGAAACAAGGTAGTAAGCGCATACGAGGAAATAATGAGGATGCAATTATAAAAGACGGAGCTGAAATATGGCGGAATTAATGACGCAAACAAGAAAAAACTTAATGGAAAGCTGGAATAGCTTCGACGGTAGGAAGAAGAGAAGAATATTACTTCTTGGAATATTGCTGGCCATAGCCATATCCATTGCCGGAGTCGCCTTCAATACCACCAGGTATTCGGTGCTCTTTACGGATATGAACATAGATGAGGCCGGGGAGATACTCACTTCGCTCAATGAAGTGGGAATAAAGGCAAGGATAAGCGACGGAAATACAGTCATGGTAGACTCCAGCAAGGAAGAGGATGCCAGGATGCAGATGGCTATGAAGGGTTATCCTAAATCAGGCCAGAGCTACGATCTTTACATGAACAGCATAAATTTTGCTACTTCAAGCCAGGACAAGAATATAATGCTTAACTACCAGCTTCAGGACAGGCTTAGTGCAACCATTGCAAATCTTGAAGGAATAAAGGACGCAGTTGTCACCATAAGCACGGAAGATGAAAATGTGTTCAACTTCAATGGAGATGAAACTTCTGTAAGCGCCAGTGTTGTACTTGACCTGGAAAGCGGATTTAGTCCGGATTCAAACCAGATTTTGGCCATCAAGAGATTGATGGTTACAAGTATATCCGGACTAAGTGAGGCAAACATAGCCGTAATAGATTCAAATCTGAACGACTTGCTTCCTGCAGTGAGTGATGGCTACGGGTCTTCTGCTTCGGGAGTCAAGTCTTTCGAACAGGAAGTGGAGCAGGACATTGCAGACAAGGTACGTTTCATCTTCGAACCTGTATTCGGAGCTGAGAACATAAAGGTAGCCGTAAATGCAACAGTAGACCTGGATATAAAATATACGGAAATAATCGAGTATTCACCTGTTGTAGACAACGAGGGAATACCATTCATAATAGATGAACTGAGCGAAAAAACAGAAGACTCGTCACAGAACAGCAACAGTGCATCGGCAAGCTACAGTGTAGAAAGCGACAGCCTAAACGACAGGGTGTCAAAGGTAATCAACTACAGGGTAAATGAACTTAGACAAACCATTGAAGAGGCTCCAGGTGGAGTTGAGGATATTTCCGTATCCATACTCATCAACGATGAAGGTCTTGACTCTACAATGCTTGCAAATGTTAAGCAGCTTGCTTCGGCGGCTGTTGGAATAGATGAATCCAAGATAACAGTTGGAAATATGAATTTTGTAGCCGATGAAGAGCTTAAGGCGGACCTTGCAGCAGCCCTTGGTCAGGATGAAGGATTTAAGCTTCCAATATCTGAAAAGGCAATAGTATCAATAGCTGCAATGATATTCGTGCTGATTCTTGCTATGATGCTCATGAAGCAGATAAGAAAGCCCAACAAGAGTGATGTTGTCAGGAACAAGAAGATTGTTGAACCGGCAGGCAAGATTGAACTAGAGTCGGGAAATTATGATACAGGAACAGACAATGTTGGAGCTGCAGCATCTGCGGCTGCAAGCGTAGCAGCCTTAAGCAGTGCGGCTACAAGCAATCCGGGACAAGCAAGTCCTGCAGGAACGGGAGTAAGCGAAGCCACAAGGGAAATGCTCAATCAGAAGGATGTCATTCTTGACAAGTTCAAGGAAGATGAAGATGAAAAAGAAATAATCAAGGGAATAGAATCCCTTATAGATGCAAGTCCGGCAAGCATAGCCGATGTAATAAGTTTGTGGCTTAATGAAGAAGCGGCAGGATAAGGAAAGGGTGTAGTCATATGGAAGAGGCAAAACTAACAGGTGAAGAAAAAGCTGCAATACTCCTTTTGTCAATAGACAAGAATATGGTCGCCAAGATATTCAAGCATCTTGGCGAAGGGGACCTGCACAAGCTTACATACTTTCTGGCAAACCAGAAAAATGTTCCGCCAGCACTTAAAAAGGGAGTTCTCAAGGAGTTTTATGAATTGTGCCTTGCCCAGGGATATATTGACGGCGGTGGAGTGGAATATGCCAGGGACATACTTACAGAAGCCCTTGGAGCGCAAAAGAGTATGGATGTCATGAGAAAGATTTCAGGAGTATCCATGAACAAGCCCTTTGAATTTCTAAGGGATGTAAATCCTCTTGAAGTGGCCAATATACTGAAGCATGAAAGAAACCAGACAATTGCACTGGTACTTTCATATATGGGATCCGACCAGGCGGCTGTTGTTTTATCCAATATGGATGAATCCAAGCAGCTTGACATAGTAAAGCGTATAGCAAAAATGAGCAAGATATCGCCGGAAGTTCTCCAGCAGGTTGAAGAGAAGATGAAGTCAAAACTAAACAGCTTCTTTGCAACATCCATGGCAGATGATGACACCATGGGAATAAGCACCGTGGCAAACATCCTGTCCTCCATAGACAGGAATACAGAGGAAAAGATTTTCGAGCAGCTTGAACAGGAAGACAGCAAGATGGCGGGAGAAATAAAGGATCAGATGTTCGTATTCGAAGACATTGTAGAGCTTGACGAAAAAACAGTTCAGAAAGTGGTATCCAAGCTTCAGAACAAGGATCTTGCTTTTGCACTTAAGTCCACAACTGATGAAATCAAGGAATTTGTATTCTCCAACATGTCTACAAGAGCCAAGGAAATGATAGCCCAGGAAATCGACATGCTGGGACAGGTTAGAATAAGCCAGGTACTTGAAGCACAACAGAAGATAGTTGCAACTGTACTTGATATGGAAAAAGCAGGTGAAATAAATTTAACTAAAGGTGAAGCTGAGAAGCTTGTAGGGTAGGTGACATATGTTTAAGAAAAAGAAAAACGACAAAGCTGAAAACACAGAAGCGGAAAGCAAAGGAAAGAAGGGAAAGAAAGGGAAAAAGGAAAAGAAGAAGGTTGACCTTATTGACAGGGTAATCTTTGCAGGTTTTTCCCTTGTAATATTGATATTCATATTGGTTGCCCTCTTTGCAATGGATGTATTCCATGTGAAATCAAACCTGGTAGCAAAGGTTACACAGGATCTTGTGGCACAGCAGGAAGCTTCAATAGACCAGTATATATCCAAAGATAAGATAGATGGCTATAGAGAAATCATAAGCAATGAATTCACCAACCTTTCGATGAAAGAAGCAGAACTTGTGGAATTGAAGAAGTCTCTTGATGAAAAGGACAAGAATCTTGAATTGTCACTGGCTGAATATGAAACAAGAAAAGCCGAACTGGACACCATGGAAAAGGAAATAAAAGGTTCCTATGAAGACATACAGGATATCAGCAAGATCATTGAAGTGATGGATGCTGAAAATGCTGCTTCAATGCTTGTAAACATGGATAACATGGACCTTGTAAAAGATATCATCTTCCAGGTTAACGAGGAACAGGCAGCGGAAATACTTGAAAACCTTAGTCCGGAAATGGCTGCCAAGATAACAATGGACAGATTTAACAGCGGTGTAGAGCAAAACTAACCAGGTATTTAGGCTTGAACATTTATTTTTGGCCTTAATATATATAATCGAACTTTGAAAAGTGAAGGAGGTGAAAAAATGGACTGTCAAATGATGGTATTTGAATCGGTTTCAATAACCGGGGCAGCTACTATGGCAAAAAAAGGTACTGAAAATCTTGAAGACTTCAATAAATTGCTGACTGAAAATCAAGAGGCAATGGATATTGACATGAAAGAGCCTGAAATGGTGTCTGGACCCAAAGTTGCTGAGACTGAAATGACAGAAGTTGGAAAATTCCAGGGTAAGAAAGCTGATTTGAAAATGCCTGATCATAAGAATCTTGACTTAAAAGGATTAAAGTCTGAAGCAGCAGATGTGGAAATGGATGATATTGAAGATGACCGTGGACTGTTTTCGGAAGTGAAAGTTTCAGAATTGAAAACCCAAGACATTAAGATGAATTCGAAGAAGATATCAGAGGTAAAGACACAAGTAGAAATGATGGATTATGACATTGAAATGAGTGACATGAAGATTCCTGACATGAAAGAAATTGATACAGGGATCTATGAAGTGGACAAGCAGGAAATGTGTAATCAAGAAATGGAACTTGTGGCAGAAAAAAGTCCGGAAGCGGAAAAAGCCGATATAAATGGTGATTCTGGTAAAAAAGAAATCACGAAAGATGATTCTCATAAGATTCAAAAGCCTGATAGCCTAAGCAAAGATGATGCTGAAGAAAAGCATAACATTATTGGTAACTTGCTGAGTATGGACATAAGGGAAAACTTGGATTACCTAAAGACGGAAAATGTTGGAATTACAGGACAAAAGCTTCAAAATGTAATTGACCTGCATGTTGATAGAAACAGCATACGCAGAAATTCGACTGAAGACATAATTGCATCAAGGATCATGGCTGAAACAGAAACTGCAACTGAAATACAGATAGAAATGCCTGTTGGGGATGAATTTTCTGAAATGTCAAAAACGGAAGTAGGAATTACTGCTGGTAAATTGACTGAAGAAAATTTGAAAGTTCAGGGATATGAAAAATCCGAAAGACCCATTGAAAATATTGATAGCAAAATGGTCAGTAAAGGGAATATGAATCTTGAAAAATTTGACAAAGTTACTGTGACAGAAAGTCTTGAAAATGTTTTGCAGGAAGAGATTATACCTGAAAAGAAAGAGCAGATGAATGATGTTCATGGAAAAAGGTTTGATATTGAAGCAAAGATTGTAAATCCGGAAGCCGAAATAAAGACTGAAAAGTATTTCCCGGGAAATAAAAGCGATATTATAAGTAAAACAGACAAGGTAAGTATGAAAGCTGATGAAGTACAGGCTGAAATGAAGGATTCTGAAATCGAAACTCCAACTGTAAAGGTAAATACACAGGATGTCCTGACTAGAATGAGAACCATGGCAGCAGAAAGCAGTGAAAGAGCGAGTGAAAGAAGACCTGAAATGACCAAAAACAACGGCATTGAAAAAGGAATTGAAGAAGGTTCAGACAAGCTGAAGCCTGAAATAATTGAAAAAACCAATACGGTAAGTGGAAAAGTATTGGATTTCAGCAGTAATATGACTAGGCAAATGGAAAGTGCGGTTGAAATTGATGTGATAACAGGTGAAAAGCAGGAGCTTGCAAAAACATCATTGATAAATCAGATGTCTCAATCAATTGAAACGGGAACAGATGGTGATAGTAACTTCATAAGGATAAATCTTAAACCCCATTTATTTGGTCAAATGTCAATAGACCTAGTCAAGAGCGCTGAAGGAATTACAGCAAGAATATCAGCCGATAAGGATGTAGTAAAGAATTTGCTTTCAAACAGCGGCAAGGAAATAGCAGCTCTCTTTGAATCAAAAAACATGAAGGTGGAAAACATAGTAATAGAAACAAGGGAATCGGCAGAACATCAAGCGTATTCGGAAAGAAACAGACAAGGATTCAATGGAAGTTTCAGCGGTCAATCAAGTGAAGGATCAAGACACGGATACAATCAGGAAAGAGATGGAAATGAAAGCAAAAATCCATGGACATCAGCCCACGGAAATCATGAGGAAGTTTCTCAAATTACAAGAATGGATCAGACAGAAAAATCATATTATGGACAAGGAATAAATATTGTTGTATAGGAGGTGAAAAAATGGAAATAAACAATACAGCATCTGCAATAGCACAGCAGTCAAGTACTACAAGTGAAAGTAGTTCTAGTGATACGGACAAGGACATGTTCCTACAGCTTTTGGTTACCCAATTGCAGTATCAGGATCCTCTTGAACCAGTGGACAACACGGAATTTATTGCACAGACGGCACAGTTCTCACTTCTAGAGGAAATGCAAAGCATGAGTGAAGAATTCTCTCAGAATAAAGCCTTTCAAATGATTGGTAAATATGTGACTGCATCAGTTCAGAATCCTATAACCAACAGCATGGAATCAATATCAGGATATGTAGAGGGAGTATCTATCAATGATGGTGAAACAACTCTGGATATGGGAGACTATAGTATAGATCCTGACAATGTAATTGGAGTAAGAAATGAAGAATGATTTAATGAATAACTTGAGAATGAGTCAGCTTCAGAATTCCAGTATTCAGAAGGATAGTGTAAAGAAAAATAATAATGCTAAAAGAAATGAAAATGCACAGAAAAATGGAGAACTGAAGAACAAGACTTTTGAAAATCTTTTAAACAAGAAGCTTGAAAAAAAGACTGGAGTGGTTTTTTCAAAGCACGCAAATGACAGAATCCAACAAAGGAAGATAGATCTAGAAGCAGAAGACATGGAAAAACTTGAAAATGCATTTGATACTGCAGCAGAAAAGGGAATAAAAAGTCCACTTATAGTATCAGATAAGATGGTATGCATAGGAAGTACAGCTTCAAGAACTGTAGTTACAGCAATGGATGATATGAAAAACAAAGTATTCACAAATATAGACGGTGTAATAAATATATAGATAGTATCCAGAAGTGATATATCTATGGAGAATTAAAATTTAGCTGGTCCGATAAGGAAGCTAAATCGTCCCGACTGACAGACGGACGATACACTGTAAAAAAAATCGGAGGAAACAAAATGTTAAGATCAATGTACTCAGGAGTATCAGGATTAAAGGCCCACCAGACGAAATTGGATGTAATAGCAAACAATATATCAAATGTAAATACAGTAGCTTTTAAAAGTTCGGATGTCAACTTTCAAGCTGTGTTGAGCCAGACACTTGCAAATGCACAGCCTTCAATAAGTTCTGGAACAGGTGGAACAAATCCATCACAAGTAGGATTGGGAACTTCAATAGGAACAATTACTACCAATCATTCAACTGGAAACATAGAGACAACTGAAAGTATAACTGACCTAGCTCTAGATGGAAGTGGATATTTCGTAGTTTCAGATGGATTAAATACCAGTTATACGAGAGCAGGAAACTTTACAATAGATAGTGCGGGAAGTCTGGTTACTGCAGACGGTGAAACCGTAATGGGATGGAACAAGGATGGTGATGATAACATCGATACATCGACACCTGTTGAATCTCTTGACCTATCAAATCTTTCTATGGATGCAGACCCAACGACTTCGATAGAATTTGAAGGAAACCTTAATTCTGATTCAGATTCATCAGAACCATTCGAATACAGCATATCGGTATACGATTCTCTTGGACAGGACCATACAATAACCATCACCTTCACTAAAGTTGATGGAGCAAATGAATTTGACTATGAAATGACAACTGACGATACAGATGTTTCAAGTCTAAGTGGAGAAACAGGAACAGTGGCCTTTACTTCAGATGGAGTGCTGGATACTACAAATACATCCACAAGCGATTTTACAATATCCATTAGCAGCGGAGCTTCAGATATAGAAATAACTGCAGATAACTTGATTTTCAGTGAAGACAAGTTTACACAATATGGCAATGATTCATCAATATCTGGGTCACAGGACGGTTACGCGGCAGGATCTCTTACAGGAATTGGAATAGATCAGTCAGGTAATGTGGTAGGAAGTTTTTCAAATGGAAGGGACCAGACTGTTGCAACTATAGCAGTGGCAAGCTTCATCAATCCACAGGGACTTGAAAGTGCAGGAGGAAATCTTTACACCACTTCATGGAACTCTGGAGATCCTCAAATTGGAATTGCGGGAGCAAACAGCACGGGAACAATATCATCATATTCCCTTGAAATGTCCAATGTAGACCTTGCAAGTGAATTCACTGAGATGATAGTAGCCCAGAGAGGATTTTCAGCCAATTCAAAGATAATAACTACATCAGACGAGCTGCTTCAGGAGCTTGTTAATCTTAAGAGATAAACATGAAAGTGAGTCGATTTAACCAAAGGAGAAATGGATGATTAAACTGACCCAGCCAAACGGAAAGGAATTCTTTCTCAATGACGAACTCATTGAGACCATACATGAAGTTCCCCATACCGTAATAAACACAAAAGATGACAACAGGTATCTAGTAAAGGAATCAGGAGAGGAAATTGTGAACAAAATCATTGAATTTAGGATGAAGTTCACAAGTCCACATATATTAAAAGAAGGTGAATAAAAGCAATGGATATTTCAACAGCAGTAGGCCTTGGAGGAATGATTTTACTAATCGTAGCGGCCATAATGACAAAAGGACCAATATCATCATTCTGGGATACATCATCATTCCTTATAGTTCTTGGTGGAACTGTAACGGCAGTAATGGTAAGTTATCCCCTGGACAAGCTTAAGGCTACCATAGTACTTATCAAGAAGGCTTTTGGAGAAAAGTCCTTCAATTTGGAGAAGACAATAGAACAGCTTAGCCAGCTTTCCTACATAGCCAAGAGGGATGGACTACTTGCCCTCGAAAAAACTGTTGAGAATCTTGATGAGGAATTCATGAAAAAGGGAATACTCATGGTAGTTGATGGTATGGAGCCAAAAACCATAGAAAAGGTTCTTGAGCTTGATGTGGAAAACATGATCTACCGTCATGCCGAAGGAGAAGGCGTACTTAAGACATTCGGAAAGTACGCACCTGCTTTTGGAATGATTGGTACCCTTGTTGGGCTGATACTCATGTTGCAAGACCTTAACGATGTTGCAACCCTTGGACCAAACATGGGTGTTGCCCTTATCACAACCTTCTACGGAGCATTTCTTTCAAATGGAATATTCCTTCCACTTGCAGGAAAGCTTAAATTCAAAAGCGACTGTGAATCACAATACAAGATGATGGTAATCGAGGGAATACTTGCTGTACAGGCAGGTGAAACACCCATGATGATAGAGGAAAAGCTTAAGACATTCCTTCCTCAGGGAATGAGAAATAAAAACAAGGATGATGCAAATGAAGTTCAAGAACAAACCCAGTGATGATGGTGGCGGCGATGATTGGCTAACCACCTACAGTGACCTCGTTACACTTCTTCTTGCATTTTTCGTACTTCTATTTTCCTTTTCAGAAATCGATGCAACAAAATGGCAGGAACTAGTTCAGTCCTTTTCTGGAGACATAGTTATACTGGAGGAAGGAAGTACATCTTCAATCATTGAAGGAGACTCGAGCGTCTTTCCAGACAATAGTCCACAAGGTGATGACGGAACAGAGGACTTGGAAGAGGAAGGAAACACCGACCCTGAAGGGGAAAATGCCGCTCTTGTTGATGAAACGGAATATACTGACATATCAGAATCAGATACTTCCTTTGAAAACGAGAACAACCAAGGACAGGAAGATGACGGAGATGAATCCCAGGAAGACAATCTAGGAACTCTTGACCAAGAGGACCTTGAAGATGACGACCTACAGGAAACTGAGGATAATATCGACAATACCGAAGGTATGGACACTACAGACGAGGAAACAGAAGAAACAAGTGGGAACACCTTTGAAGACAAGCAAGTAAACAAACAGTTTGATGAATTGTTCAACAGCCTCATGTTTTTCAATGACAATGAAGGCTTGAAGATGGAAATCACAAGATCCGAGGCTGAAATAAAGATAAGACTTTCCAACAACCTGCTATTTGCACCTGAAAAAGCTGATATAAACCAAGCATCGCACCAAGCTCTCGGGGAAATAGTTGAGATAGTAAGTGAATATGACCAAGTAATAGAGAAAATGATTATGGAGGGTAATACCGACAACCTTCCAATCAGGTCATCAAATTACAGGGACAATTTTGAACTTTCCCTTGAAAGAGCTCTAAATGTACTCTACTTCTTCAAATATGAGGGTGACTTTGATCCTCAAAAGCTTGTTCCCATGGGATATGGAGAATACAATCCTGTAGCAACAAACGACACTGTTGAGGGAAGAGCTAAAAATAGACGAACCGATGTCATTCTGGTAAAACAATCACAAGAACAATAAAGGAGACACATATGAATAAGAAAGTGCTTCTGATACTGCTGGTATTCCTTATGGTTACAATTGTTTTCATAGGAGGTGTGGCCGTATCGGTCTTGCTTGACCTGGTAGACCTTCCCTTTGCCGAGAAGAAAGGTGAAGCAGTTGAAGAAACGGAAGTTGTCTTCAAATACATAATGGACAGCAAGGTCACCACCAACATAAAGGACAGCAAGAAGGTTGTCCAGTGTAAGCTTGCTTTTGAGCTTGAAAATGCTGAAGATCAGCTTAAGCTTGAGGAAAACAGTTATATACTCAGAGATTTCATAATAGATGTTTTGAGATCCTACAATGAAACGGACTACAGGAAACAGGATATTCAGGAAATAATAAAGGTATCACTTAAATTAATGATAGAGGACAAGCTGGGAGTAACATCCATACAGCGGATATACTTTGAAGATCTCATCACCCAGTAAAGGAGATAAACATGGACGAAAGAACCAGAGTAAGAAAAGCTGAATTTGAAGAGTTTTCCCAAATAGAAAACGAGGATGCAAACCAGGATTTGGATTTTCTTGAAGACAACATACTGGAAATTAAATTTGAGCTTGGAAGTACAACAAAGGAAATCCGAGATATCATTTTGCTTGAAGAGGGTAGCATAATCAAGCTTGACAAGATGTCAGGAGATAATCTGGATATAAAGATAAAGGATGACTGCATTGCAAAAGGAGAAGTCGTTCTTTTAGACAAGACTTACGGAGTGAAAATAACAAACATAGTGGATGGAGACTGATATGAGCCCAAATGTAAAAGCTTTCTTTGGACTTGTGGTATTCATATTGATCATGGGATCCATGGCACTTATATACAAAAAGTTTACAGGTGGAACAAGCCTGTTGAAAAGAACAGGAAAATACATGAAAACTGTTGATAGAATGATGATTTCAAACGACAAGTGGATTGAACTTGTTGAAGTTGGAGGAAAGGTGATTCTTCTGGGAATCACCAATGCAGGCATAACAAGATTGGACACCTTTGAAATGGAGGAACTCAATGAACTGGAATCACTGGAACAGCCAAACTTCCGAGAAATCCTGGGCAGATACGGCAACAGAAAAAAAGATTAGAAGAATACTTATCATGACCCTTCTCTTTGGAGTTGTTGCAATGAGTTTTTCAAATGCTTATGCTGCAGAATCGGTGATTGACAATTACCTTGACGGTGGGAACAACACTTCTGACATAGTAAGGCTCATAGTTGTACTTACTATGTTGTCATTCATTCCGGCAATCATAATGACACTGACTGCATTTCCAAGAATAATCATAGTGCTGTCGTTTGCTAGAAATGCAATGGGAACACAGCAGATGCCTCCAAACCAGGTATTGATAGGAATAGCACTTGTCCTAACATTTTTCATAATGACGCCAGTTGTGACAGAGGTGGTAGACCAAGCATACACTCCCTACATGGAAGGTGAAATAGATACTGATGAGGCTTACGGTAATGCAATTGCACCAATGAAGGAATTCATGTTCAACCAGGCAAAGACAGAACCAAAGGGAATGAACTTCTTCATGGAACTCTACGGAATGACAGAAGCTCCTGAAAGCCTTGATGATATGCCCATGGTTGTGGTCATGATGGCCTTCATAACAAGCGAGCTGAAAAAAGCATTCATTATGGGATTCATACTCTACGTTCCATTCATAGTTGTAGACATGATAACTGCAAGTGTACTCATGTCCATGGGAATGATGATGATACCTCCGGTAACTATATCACTTCCATTTAAAATACTGCTTTTTGTCCTTGTGGACGGATGGACCCTTCTCTTCGAAACACTGGTTAAGGGATTTGTGTAAAGCGCTCTATTGGTTTAATAGTAAGAATGATAAAATAATTGAGTATTTACGACAGGAGTAAAGTATGGGGACACAGGATGTAGTTATAATAATGAAAGAAGGAATAATGACAATCCTTGCCATATCGGCTCCAATGCTTGCAGGAGCACTGATAATAGGATTCATAGTGGCACTCTTTCAAGCAACAACACAAATAAACGAACCTACAATGGCCTTCGTGCCTAAGATAGTGGTGGTATTCTTGGCCCTGGTAGCCTTTGGACCCTGGATACTGTCTACAATGATAGAATTCACAATCGGACTCTATCAGGACATATTGAGGATGATACTGTAGGTTGTCGCCGTAAGGCATTCCGGGTGACAGTTCCCTGTTCACTCGGCACGACAATCTTGATTAAAAAGGTAGATTGTCGAACCTCGAATTCACGACCTCACTGTCACCCGAAATGCCTTACCTACTGCAGTGGATATGCTGGGATTAAGGTTAATGTGAATATGTGAAACGAGATTTCTACAGAAATTAGATGAGTAAGAATATAACTAACAGCAGCATGCTGTCCTGTGTGATGGTGAGGTCTCGACTTGGAGGACCTTGAATCAACATTATTAATACAGATTCATGGGACGACGGAGTAGGGAACCATCAGACAGGACAGTATGCGGTGATAACAACGAATTTAGGAGAAAACGAGTGAGATTTAACTTTAAAGACAGCATCATAGCGGTGCTCATAATTTCAATCATAATCATAATAGTAGTACCACTGTTGCCGTCTTTACTTGATGTTCTTCTTATATTGAACATTTCACTGGCCCTTGTGATACTTCTTACATCAATATATGTGACATCGCCTCTTGAAATGTCTTCATTTCCTACATTGCTTCTTATAGCGACACTGTTCAGGCTTTCTTTAAATATTTCGTCTACAAGGCTTATACTTGGAAATGGTGGAAGCGCAGGACATGTAATCAGTACATTCGGTAACTTTGTTGTAGCCGGGTCTCCTGTTGTAGGACTGATAATCTTCCTAATCATAGTTGTAATACAGTTTGTGGTTATAACCAAGGGTTCCGAAAGGGTATCCGAGGTTTCAGCAAGATTTACACTGGATGCAATGCCTGGAAAGCAGATGGCAATAGATGCGGACCTTAATGCAGGACTTATAGACGAGAGGACTGCAAAGAAGAGAAGGGAAGACATACAGAAGCATGCAGACTTCTATGGAGCCATGGACGGTGCCAGCAAGTTTGTAAAGGGAGATGCAATAGCAGGTATAATAATTACCTTAATCAACCTAATAGGTGGAATAGTCATAGGACTTGTAATAGACGGACAGCCCTTTGCAGAGGTAGTGAGCATATATACACTGGCCACAGTAGGTGACGGACTGGTTTCACAGATTCCGGCATTGTTGATATCAACATCTTCAGGTATCATACTTACAAGGTCGGCTTCAGGTGGAAACCTTAACAATGAAATTGTGGAACAGCTCTTGTCCCAGTATATAGTAATGTTCATAGGAGGAGGAGCCCTTCTTCTCATGACATTCATACCGGGACTTCCAAAGATTCCCCTTATAGCAATAGGATCAATACTATTGTTGCTGGGATACAGACTCTACACTACAAAGCAGGAAGAGGCGGAACTTGAGGAAAAAATCGAAGAAAGAGCACAACGACAGGCACCCAAGGAAGAGGAATACAACATATCGGATTATATATTCACAGATCCTGTAGTTGTGGAATTCGGATACAACCTTGTTCCAATGATAGATAGAAACCAGGGGGGAAAACTCCTTGACAGACTTATAATGATAAGAAGGCAGCTGGCAGTGGAATGGGGAATCATAGTTCCACAGGTAAGGGTAAAAGATAATGGAATGCTTATACCAAATAAGTATATTATTAAAATAAAGGGTATAAATGCAGGTGAAGGGGAAATACTTTCGGATTACTTCATGGCAATGAATACCGATGATGCTCCTGGGAAAATCGACGGAATAGAAACAAGGGAACCTGCCTTCGGAATGAATGCTCTTTGGATTACTCCTGAAATGGTAGACAGGGCTGAGATGAACGGATATACGGTAATAGATCCTGTTTCGGTCATTGCAACCCATATTTCAGAGGTTGTCAAGTCAAACAGCCATGAGCTTCTTGGAAGGCAGGAAGTAAAGACTCTTGTAGACGAGCTTGAGAAGAAATACCCAGCCCTTGTTGAAGATATTATTCCTGACATAGTAAATCTTGGAACCCTTCAAAAGGTTCTTGGAAACCTTCTTGAAGAGGGAATAAGGATAAAGAATCTTCCAACCATAGTGGAAATACTGGGAGACTATGGAAGGACTGTTCCGGACATAGACCAGCTTACCGAACATGTAAGGCTGGGACTTAAAAAGGAAATATGCAATCAGTATGCATACGACAACAGACTTGAACTTCTCATAGTATCACCTGAACTTGAACAGCGGATTTCAGATACTATCAACAATTTGGCAAACGGACTGAAGCCTGACGAAATGCAGGCATTTGCACAAAGCACAAAAAAGGAATTTAATCAGGCTCTTGACCAGGGATATAATCCCGTTCTTGTCACCACTCCATTGTTGAGGAGTTATATGAAAGGCCTCACAATGCAAAGCGGCATGGACATAGATGTCATGAGCGTATCTGAAATAGACAATAAATATGAATTGAAAGTAGTTGGAAACATAAGCATCTGACGGAAGGGGTCAAAATATGCAATGTGAAAAGCTTTGGAAGGATTACAGGGAAAGCGATAAAATTGAATACAGGAACAACCTTGTAATGGAGTATCTTCCACTGGTGAGGAAAATTGTCAATGTAATGATTGACAAGTCTCTGGGCTATCACATTAGAGAAGAATTCCACAGTGTGGGAGTTCTGGGCCTTATGGATGCCGTACAGAAGTACGATACCATGAAGGGTGTTAAGTTTGAAACCTATGCTTCCATAAGAATCAGGGGAGCCATAAAGGACTTCATGAGAAAGCAGGACTGGGTCCCAAGAGGAGTCAGAGAAAAGCAGAAGATTATTGAGGATGCAGGCCAGAAGCTCAGATATGAACTTGGAAGGGAACCTGAAAATTTTGAAGTTGCAGAGGAAGCAGGTTTTTCTCTTAGAGACTACGAAGAAACCCTTAAGAACATAGCCCATGCCAATATATCATCTTTTGAGATGGCAATTAGCAAGGGTGTAAATACCATGCGGACTGATGAAAACGACTACAACCCTGAAAAGATAATGGAAAAAAAGGTAGTGGAAAAGATACTGGCTGAGGAAATAGAAAAGCTCAAATTGAGGGAGCAGCAGATTATTTCGCTTTATTACAAGGAAGATCTTACCCTTAAGGAAATTGGTCAAGTACTTGGAGTTTCAGAATCCAGGATGTCCCAAATGATGAAGGCCATCATGATAAAGCTGAGGGACAGAATGGAAGAGAAATTCAACTAATATAAGAAAATTTAAAAATAAATATGCATGGTTTTATGGAAGAACATAGCATGCAATAAATAATGGGAGAAATTATGGATACTTCAGTAAAAATGCTTGGAACATCAATGAAATATCTCCAGGAAAAGCTGAATTCATCATCAAACAATATCTCAAACAGCGATACACCTGGATACAAAAAATCAAATACGCAAAGCATAAGCTTTACAAATATACTGTCGGATGAAATGGCAAAGATAGTACCATCTTCGGCGGAAGTATATGGTATGGGATCGGATTCCTTCAACCCTGGTGTCTATCTTGACCAGGTAACAAAGAACTTTGACCAGGGAAGCATGATGCAGACGGGAAGTCCCTTGGACATAGCAATACAGGGAGAAGGATTCTTTTCTGTAAACACATCTTCTGGAACAGGATATATAAGGAGCACATCCATGACTGTTGACTCATCGGGATATCTTGCTTCTTCTGCAGGAGACAGGCTGCAGGGAACAAGCGGTTCCATATATGTTGGTAGTGGAGACTTCACAGTACAGTCAAATGGATCTGTAGTCTCGGGAGGGAAGTCACTGGGACAGCTGAGAGTAGTAGATTTTTCAAACAAGTCTACCATGGAAGATGCAGGTAACGGGACATTGACTGCAGGAAGTGGTTCTTCTACTGGAACAGGAGCAGTAATGCAGGGGTTCATAGAGTCATCAAACGTTGACCTTACAGATGAAATGACAAGCCTCATAGAAATATCCAACAAGTACCAAACAAATCAGAAGCTTATTCAGATGATTGATGAAATAAACGGACTTTCATCGAGCAGAGTGGGAAAGCTATAGGAGTAGCCATATGATACAGGGATTTTATTCAGCCAAATCATCACTTATAAACAGACAATTGAAAATGGATGTAATATCGGATAATCTGTCAAATGTCAACACTGAAGGATACAAGAAAAATCAGACAAGTTTTAAGGAAGCCATGACTACAATGTCGAAAAAGGAATATCCTGCCCAGGGAAATATGTTTTATTCAGTGGGAAATGGAGCTTCTCTTGAAAGTATGGGAAAAGATTTTTCTCAGGGAGACATAAAGATGACTGGAAACAATCTAGACCTTGCAATTGAAGGTGACGGATTCCTGGGGCTTTCTGACTCCAATGGAAACAGATACTATTCGAGGGGTGGATCTTTTGGTATTTCAGCCCCGGATACAAATGGAAATTCAAGCATCGTGGACGCGAACGGGTATTTTTTATTAAATAATTCAGGACAAAAACTAAACATTTCGGCTAATGCTGCCGATATATCTATTAAAGGAGACGGCAATTTGGAAATAAGTTCATCTGATGGCACCACAGACAGCCAAAATATCATGTTTGTGGATTTCAACGGAAAGTATGAACTTGCATCCCTAGGCCAGGGTCTCTATGGCCAGACTACCGGATCCGGAGGACCTCTCGCAGTATCAGAAGGCGATATTGTACAGGGTGCTCTTGAATTGTCCAATGTTGACATGGCGGAGGAAATGACTGATCTTATCATGAACCAGAGGATCTATCAGCTCAACTCCAAGATAATTCAGACGGCAGATGAGATGGAATCAATGGCCAACAGCTTGAGAAAATGATTAGGAGTCGATTATTATGAGAATTAGACCTTCAGAAAATGCAAATATCATAAGTCAGTATTCCTCAAATTCAAAAAATTCAGAAGCAACGTCCAATACCCAGAACACAAAGGCATCATCAGATGCAAAACGTCCACAGGAAAACAACAACTATGAATCGGCAGCAGTAAGTGCAGACATCTCCAAGGACTACGACACATACCAAAAGGCAGTAAAGGAAATAAAGTCACAGGAGACGGAGTCTAGAAACATGAAGATACAAACTCTTAAGAAGCAGATTGAAGAGGGCACCTACGAAATAGAGCCACAAGAAATTGCAAGAAGCATGATGAATAGTGTAATGGACAAACTGGGTTAAGGAGCAGGTAATGACTGAATTTTTGAATATAATGATGGAAGAACACAATATTTGCAAAGACTTA
>CAZFYP010000002.1:0-41481 GCA_964523535.1 uncultured Clostridia bacterium | reverse complement strand
CAGAAACTACAGAAATCACTTACCTGACAGACGAAGAAAGACAAGCATTCATAGATGCAGCAATGCCTACTTACAAAAACTTTGAAGAGCAAATCGGAAAAGAACTTTTAGAAAAGGCTCTTGCTAAAATCGAAGAAATCGAAAACAAGTAATTACTCAATTCTTTGATTGAATGACAGGGTGTCTTTGGACACCCTGTACTATTAATCGGTCTAGATGATTCAACTGACCGATAATTCCAAGGACCAGACATCCTTAGAATCTAGTTACGGAGGTTATAAGATGAAATTTTTAAAATTGCTTGACGAGCATATAGAAGAATGGATACTCATATTCACTTATACTGCCATGCTCATCATAGCCTCAGCACAGGTATTCTTCAGATACGTAATTAACCTGTCCATATCTTGGAGTCAGGACCTCCTGACTTATATGCTCATATGGTCCGTATTCATTGGAATCTCCCTTGCTGTCAAAAAAAGAAAACACATAAAGGTGGAGCTTGCCTTTGTAATACTTCCGGAAAAAGCACAATTTTTCCTAAAGATATTTTCAAACCTTGTATTCATGGTATTCTGCGGAGTATTCAGCTACTTTTCAATGATAAAGGTATACAAGCTCATATTTGTCAATCCGCAGATTTCAGAGTCCACTGGACTTTCCATGTGGTTGATTCAAATTGCAGTACCAATCGGATTCATTCTTAGTATTTATAGACTCATAGTAGACACAAGATTGCTCTTCAAGGAAAGAGCTGATGAAATAAGGATTGGAGGTTAATCATGCATATATTTTTATTATTAGCTTCCTTTTTCATATTCGTATTCCTGTCGGTACCCATAGGCGTGTCCATAGGAATAGCCCTCTGCATCTATGGATTCTCAGGGGGAGCAATGGGACTTGACTATATATCACAGTCCATATTTTCCTCAATGAACAGCTTCCCCCTTATAGCAATCCCCTTCTTCATACTTGCAGGATCAATAATGGAAGGTGGTGGACTATCAAAGAGACTTATTAATCTTTCAAACTCCATGGTTGGCCATGTAAGAGGAGGTCTTGGTATAGTAACAGTCCTCACATGTATCTTCTTCGGAGCAATATCCGGTTCCGCCATAGCTACAGTTGCAGCCATAGGAACAATAATGATTCCTGCAATGGAGGAACAGGGATATCCCAAATCCTTTGCAACGGCTCTTACTGCAGCAGCAGGAGTACTTGGAACAATCATTCCGCCTAGCATACCCATGGTAATGTACTGCGTGGCTCTGCCTGCAGCATCCCCTGGAAATATGTTCATGGGTGGAGTAGGCCCCGGTCTGCTGGCAGGTGGTGCACTTATAGTTCTTGTATACTATATCGCAAGACGTGACGGCTACATGGGTTCAAATGTTAAATTCAGCATCAAGAATGTCTTAAAAAATGCAATCGAGGCAATCTGGGCCCTCTTCGTACCCGTAATCATAATAGGGGGTATCTATGGAGGTATCTTCTCGGCTACAGAAGCGGCAGTTGTTGCCTGTGTCTACGGCTTCATAGTTGGAAAGTTCATATACAGGGAATTATCCATCAAGGCTACTACAACAGCATTCATCAGCTCCGCCATAACAGTTTCGTCCATACTAATAGTTGTGGCTACAGGGTCGGTTCTAGGTAAGATCCTCACAATCGAAGGTGTACCAAAAATGGTTGAAACAGCATTGACTTCAATGAGCAGCAATATTTTCGTTCTTCTCATAGTCATCAACCTGATTCTTCTAGTCGTGGGATGTGTTATGGAGACATTCACAGCAATCATCATCTTGAGTCCCATACTCTACCCCATAGTGGCACAGTACGGCATAGATGTCTACCACTTCGGAGTAATGATGATACTGAACCTTTCAATAGGCTTCATTACACCACCTGTAGGATCAAACCTCTTCGTAGCCTGTGGAATCACCGGCATGAAGTTTGAGGACCTGGTAAAATCAATATGGCCATTTCTTCTGGCACTGATAGTCGCATTGCTCCTGGTTACATTTATTCCAAACATCACTCTTTTCCTTCCCAATCTGTTTGGCATGTAATAACACACTAGAAGGATTGAAAACCCCTTTGTTAGCAGTACTCATTACTGCAACACGGGGGTTTTCTTTTGCTATTATAGCATTAAGAATTTTTTTAAAGCTCTTATTGATAAACATTATCATTTGTGCTATTATTGTCATATGCCATAAATATTTTGCTCACTTGAAAGGAAAATCTTATGAAAAAACAAAAATCACTAAAAAAAGTGTTTATGAAGTCTCTCAAAGGACTTATGAACTCAATTCCAACAATGTTCTCGGTAATATTCCTCATAGGACTGATAAAGTCCTTCGTATCATTCGATACACTTGCTACAATATTCACCCAGAACAGCTTGGTCGATACAACGATGGGAGCTCTAATAGGAAGTATCCTTGCAGGGAATTCCATCAACAGCTATATAATAGGTAACGAAATGCTTACAAGCGGAATCAGCCTCTTCGCAGTAACAGCCTTCCTCGTTTCATGGGTAACAGTGGGCTTCGTACAGATACCTGCAGAAAAAGAACTGTTGGGTACAAGGTTCACTGCAACAAGAAATGCACTCAGCGTGGTCCTTGCAATTGCCATCTCACTCCTCACAGTATGGACAATGGAGGTAATTGGATAATGACTGATAACAAAAATAATAAAAGCGGACAAAAAGGAAGTATGCAAGACAACGGAAAAAACAAGATGGAAAAAGGCAACATGGATAAGAACAATAAACAAGAAGGTATGAAAAAAAGAAATCCCGGCAAAAAAAAGAAGAGCCTTAAAGAAAAACTCTTGTTTCCTGCAATAGTCCTCGGTATATACATAATCCTGGCTTTTATAAGTCCGGGAAACATACTAAAGGCAGCAGGATATTCACTACAAATACTAACATCGGTATTGCCCATACTGGTCCTTGTACTTGTCTTCATGTTCCTCTTCAACCTCATTGACGAAAAGAAACTGAAGAAAGTCATAGAGAACAGCCCTAGATTCCTACAATACATGGTAATGACCCTATTTGGAACATTCAGCCACGGTCCCATATACGCATGGTATCCTCTGATGAAGGAATTCCACGACAAGGGAATAAGCTACGGTTCACTTGCTTCATTTCTCTATGCTAGAGGAATAAAGCTTACCTTACTGCCTATGCTGGTATCCTATTTCGGACTTAAGTTCACGATAATTCTGACAATTTACATGCTTGTCTTCTCATATATTCAAGGAATTCTAGTGGACATGTTTGTAAGTAAGAAATCAACAACACAGCTATAATTGAAAACCTTAAAGCATTTCTTTTATAGCTGCCAGCAGCTTCTCATTCTCACTTCTACAGCCTGGGGATATACTGATGAATCCATCGATCCAGCAAGATGACAGGTCATGGACCAGTATATCCTTATCTCTTAGTTTCAAAGTAAAATCAGGAATATCAGTCTTAATCAACATATAATTAGCTTCACTTTCAAATACTTTTAAATTCAAATTACTCAGTTCTTTTGTAAGAAAGTTTCTCTCCTGCACGGTCTGTGAAACACAATCCTCAAGATAATCTATGCCTTTCAAACCTTCAATGATTCCAGCATATGCAGGTCTGTTTATTTCCACACCGCTTTCAATCCTCTTAATTATACCATCTCCCATGATCATATATCCTGCCTTCATACCTGCAAGTCCAAAAGCCTTGTCAAAAGTCCTGACAACAGCAAGATTTTCATATTTTTCCACTAGGTCAATAAATGTCTTTCCACTATATTCGTATCCCGCCTCATCTATAATGACAATATTACCCCTGTCCAAGAGATTTTCCACTTCTACCCTGTCAATTAAAAATCTTCCCGTTGGATTGTTTGGACAATCAATAATCACAATGCTGTCAGAGATATTCATTTCATTCCATTTAATTTCAAAGGCAGGAGGTCTAAGCTGAATCCGTCTTACCTTTAGGCCAAGATCAGCCGCCAGATTGTCTGCCTTGTAAAAGCATGGATTAAGGACCACCAGTTTCCTGTCCCTGAAAAACTTGATGATGACTTTCTCTATAAGAAGATCAGTGCCTGAAGCCACAAATATTCTACTCTCATCCATACCACAATAATCTGCGACTTCTTCAACAAGATGAGTTTTTTCTCCACTTCTAAGATATCTGTTCAGTCCTTGAAGACCCTTTGTCATTTTTCCTATGGCCTCTTCAGACCTCTCATAGGGATTCTCATTTGAACTTAAATCAATCAACATTTCACCTCCATGACCAACTCTTCATTGTATCCTATTATTACTTCAGCACTTCCGCTTATGTCTTTGTCAACTTGGTAGTCACCTGAATCGATTCTCAAACATTCAAGTCCCCCTACCTTGTCCAGGGTACTGACTAAAATGATATTTTCCCTTCCCACTTTTTTTAGTATCTCCGATGAAATCTGCCTGCTTCCCCTTCCGAATATATATCCACTTCCCCCTATGGGAGTGACTATAATCTTAACCTTTCCATACTTGTTGATGAAATCAAGTATTTCCTTTTCATTTACATCAGTCCCAAGAGTCTTGTCACCGTAGACTACATCAATTCCAAGAAGCGTCTTTTCAACACCCAATTCCTCGGCTATTGACTTAAGTGTTGTTCCAGGTCCAAGAATATATACCCAATCTTCCTCCATATTCTCCACTACAAATCTGGCAACTTCCTTTTTCTTTTCCTTTGCATTGAACTTCATATTTGAAGCTGCCTTTTTTCCCTGAAGCAATCCCTTGATATCAGGTACATTTACAGTACCGTAATACTTGGCGTCAAGTCTGTTGTCCCTGAAGGCTTCCTCGTCTATATCCATTATCTCCTTCTCCGTAAAATCACTGCCGAAGGTGTTGATCATTTCAGCAGCAGCATGGGCTGACACCACAAAAGCTGAACTGAACATCTTGACTCCGGAAGGTATGGCTATTACAGGAAGATTCATTCCCACAACATCCAATATGTCCCTAGCTGTACCATCTCCTCCCACAAAAATAAGAATACTGACACCCTCTGCAACTATAGCCTCGGCTATTGCCCTGGTGTCTTCACTACTGGTACTGGCATCTATTTGACCAACAACTTGAAAATCGAATTTAAATCTCTTGAGATAATCCTCTCCCATCTTTC
The DNA here is from genome assembly GCA_964523535.1 of uncultured Clostridia bacterium. Lineage (GTDB taxonomy): Bacteria > Bacillota > Clostridia > Tissierellales > Dethiosulfatibacteraceae > Dethiosulfatibacter. Next base: position 36,296 of record CAZFYP010000002.1, on the reverse strand, counting down.
CCGGAGCAGAGATAAAATACAGGTCATCCCTTTTGACCATTCCAAGAACATCTTCTATCCTGGCTGGAGATACTGGTTTCGCTCCAAGTTTCAGTGATTTTTCGTACATTTGACCATCCGTCCCCTTGAGTCCTACCTTGCCCCCCATTCCAGCTATAGGGTTAACTATAAGTCCTACTTTTATCATTTCATCATCCTCCATAAGTCTATAATTTGCAGATGTTTCCTCTTAAAACATAAGGATAGACAAGAAAGCAGCTTTGCCGCGTTATTCGCATATGCGAATATTAAGAGGTCGTAGAAAGTATCCTTAAACGCATAATACCAACACTTCAAGCATGTGTGACGTGTTCGTTATTTCAATAATTTAAAACTTTGACACAAAGTGTTGGATTCCAAATAATTTCAGATATGCATTTTGTGTCAAAAAACAGATAATAACGAATACATCTGGATTATGCATTCTAAACTTTCCTAGACTATAAAAAAAAAGGTATCTGCCAGGCAGATACCTAATGATTTTTTTACATATAATGAACATCTGCCATCTTTAATTATAGCATATGTTCATTTTAATTTCCTTAATAATTACTGACTAAAACAAAACCAGACTCACAGCCATTACAATCATACCGCTTATCAACCCATATATTGCAATGTGGTGTTCGCCGTACTTCTCTGCCGTAGGCAAAAGCTCATCAAGAGATATGTATACCATTATCCCTGCCACCATGGCAAAGATGACGCCAAACATTGAATCGTTGAAAACAGCCCTCAAGAGAAAAAAACCAGCAATGGCTCCTACAGGTTCTGACAAACCTGAAAGGAAAGAATAGACAAAAGCCTTCTTCTTGCTACCTGTAGCATAGTATATTGGCACAGATACTGCAATTCCCTCTGGAATATTGTGGATTGCTATGGCTATTGCAATACTCAATCCGAGGGATGGATCCTGAAGAGCACCGACAAAGGTGGCAAGACCTTCTGGAAAATTGTGTATTCCAATTGCCAGGGCTGAAAACAAACCCATTCTCATGAGAGACTTGTTTTTCGTTTCATAATCCATTTCATCAGTCCCTCTGATCTCATGAGGATTTTCAGCTTCGGGTACAAGTTTATCTATGAGTGCTATTAGGAATATTCCTGCAAAGAATGCCAGTGTAGTATATAAATATCCTCTGTCTTCGCCATAAACACTTCCCAGGGAATCGTTAGCCTTGACGAAGATTTCAATCAAGGAAACATAAATCATTACCCCTGCTGAAAATCCCAAGGCAAGAGAAAGAAATTTCTCATTTGTCTTCTTTGCGAAGAATGCCATTGCACTTCCAATTCCTGTTGAAAGACCGGCAAAAACAGTCAATCCAAAGGCATAAAGTAAATCACCAGTAGAAAAATCCATGGATACCTCCTTTTAGTCAAAATAATATGTTTGCTATGAATATATAATCATTATATTAAAATATCAAATAATTATCCAGGCTTTTCTTTATATAGAAGAAAAAAATCTTAATTCCTTCATGGATTTCAGACTCTTCATGTCCTTGTTGTTTCATAAAACTTCATTGACGGATTAACCACCACCTACAGGTGGAAAAAGTGCCAGCACATCACTATCTTTCAATTCTGTTTCTGCATTAACCCTTCTGCCGTTAACCATGATGATGGTAACATCCTTGAGGGGAATATTCAATCCTTCAATGATATCCTTGGGTCTAGTTCCTTCTTCAATATCATGAATTGCTTCCTTCTCCCTCCCTAACCTTAAGGTGGCAAAAAGCTTGACTGTTACTTTCATAGACTTCACTCCCTAATTATTACTTTTCTTCTTTAATTATCTTGAAATTGGCCTCGTTGTCTTGATTCTTACCGTAAAATCCCAAGGCAATCCTATAGGGGCCAGGACATCCCGGAGGAAGAAATGCCATTCGGTCTCCCGGATTGATGATATAGTCAATACTCTGCACAAAACCATTTACAAAGATTACTTCCACATCTACCGGATTGATTCCCATCCTGTCTGCAAGTTCAAGTCCTGTAACAGGACCATCAACGTCAAGAAATACAGGCATTGAACCATATTTCTTTTTAAGATATGAATCAAGCTTCATAAATCCCCTGATTTCAATTTTATTTGAATTATCACTCATAATTTTTCCCTTTCCTAAGCCAGACAAAACAGCTATGCTACTTCATCCACTAAAACAGATAAATCGAGCCGGATATCAATCCAGCTCAATTAAATCTTCCTGTTTATATTATATTCCAAGAAAGCAGCTCCGCTGCATTATGGACGAAGTCGATATTTAAGTGCGTAGAAAGTTTACCTTAAATGTATATTACTATGGTTCAGAGTAATATACAAGCTTTAACTTTCTTAAGCTAGAACTTCATTACTTCGTCAATCTCTTCAGGCGAAAAGTCCCATACTACATTGTGTGGAGGCAGAACTTCATATTCCATGAATTCTGGGAGTCTATCATCTTCCTTACTAAATCCTGCACGCTTGTTAAAATCAAGTTCAACCTTGAGAACTGATTCTCCTAACTTGTCAACATCTTCAGATGTAAGTTCCAAACCGTACTGGGCATTAATCATATCTATAAGAGCCTGATATCCACCAGGATTGTCTGCTATGCCGAAGTATACGAATAAGCACATTCCTGTACTGTCGATTGCAGCAGTACCTATCTGCATTGCCCTCGAATATTCTATCTGTCCATCTTTCTTAAGAGGATCTATATCAGCTCCTACTTTCAAAATATTACCTGATATACAGTATCCTGCAGTATGGTCAGCTCCCATTGGAGTTGTAGCATATGTAAGTCCGATACCCTTTACTGAACGTGGATCATATGCAGGTATTGCCTGATTCTTAACTACAGGCACCCTGTACATACCGCAGGCTGTTCCTACAACACCTGCACCACTGGCAATGATCCTCGCCAAAGGAGTCGGCTTGGCCATATCCTTGACAATTTCAAGTACGGCTTTCCCGTCTCCCCATGGAATCATTCCACCATCCATGGCAGTAGCTACTGCAACGGCAGTTTCTATACTGTCTATTCCTACATCATCCATAGCCCTGTCTATATATGCTATGGCATCAAGGTCCTCTATACCTGCATCTGCTCCAAGTCCCCAAATAGTTTCATATTCGAAACCACTAGTTATATACTTTCCGCTCTTGTCTGTATACCACTGTGAACATCTCATTACACATCCAGGATGACATCCATGAGATACTTTACCTTCTCCACCACGTTCAGTGATGTTAGCATTCATAGTTTCACCGGATATATTATCGTTGTAGTCTATACGACCTGCCGTAAAGTTGTGTGCCGGCAATCCGCCTGCTTCGTTAAGTATGTTAACAAGTACATCTGTACCATATGCAGCAAGTCCCTGGCCTGATACAGGATGATCCAGTAAAGCCTTAGCAAATACCTTTGAAGCTGCCTTGAACTTTTCAGGATCAGCAATAGGTAATTTACCGGCACCTGTTCCATCTATTACAACTGCCTTGACTTTCTTTGATCCAAGAACAGCACCAAGACCACCACGGCCAGCACTACGGATATTACCTTCAGGGTCTCTCAATGAAATGTTTGCAGCAGCCAGTCTATATTCTCCAGCAGGTCCTGCTATGGCTATAGCCACCTTCTTGCCGTATTTGTCACTGAGTATCTCCATTGCTTCATAGTTTCCGCATCCGCCAATTATTTCCTCAGGAGCCTCTTCAATAAGAACACCATCCATGTCAATTTTTATAATATAGAATTTATCTCCCTCTGGCATACCTTCAATTGTAAATGCCTTGATACCCATTTTGGCTACTATCTGAGACATTGATCCTCCGGAATTACATTCCTTGATACCACCAGTCAAGGGGCTCTTACCCCCTACAGAAATACGACCAGAGTTTGGAGCCGCAGTTCCACTCAGAAGTCCAGGAGCGAATATAAGCTTGTTGTTTTTACCTAGAGGATGACAAGTTGCTTTAACCTCATCGTTAACAAAATTTGAAGTCAAGGCACGTCCGCCAAGACCTATATACTTTTCAGGTACTTCCCCAACAGTAGCTTTAAGATTTGTCATATCAATACGTATAAATTTGTTCATAAATCCTCCTAATTGAATTAATATATAATTTTATTATACTAACAATTTATTATTGCAATAATCATGCCAATATCTACAAGCCCCTAAAATAGCGGTTATCCATATTGCCTAATACATAGTTAGAGTTTAGTGTCCCATTTCGATACGTTTTCAAGTAAATCAAATGTTATATTTCGATACACTGTATCGTTTCGTTACATTTAGATGTTTTTTTATTAGTGGTCCAAATTGCCATAAGTTATTTGTTGTATTATGCCACACTTTGTTACATATATAACAAAGAATCATGCACTCTCAACTCATTTGCTCCATTTTGTTACAAAGTTCAAATTTTATATTTTTAAAAAAATCTGCTACAAAAAATAAAAAAGTGCTGCCGATTCTGTAAATAAAATAACCAGCAGCACTCGTATCAATTAAATTAGTATTATAAAGCCAGTCTGAACAGCTCTATAACCTGCTCCAAAGTAGCAAGTCTTGGATTGGTCAACTGACATGCATCCAGTTTTGCATTTGTAGCCATCACTTGGAAATCTTCTTCCTTGACACCAAGTTCAGTCAATCCCGTAGGTATACCCACCGACTTGGACAGTTCCTTAATCGCAGCAATCCCAGCTTTTGCAGCATCAAGCGTAGACAATCCTTTTACACTCACTCCCATAGCTACTGCAATATCCTTAAATCTTTCAGTATTTCCAATTAGATTGAATTCGCACACAACAGGAAGCAGAATTGCATTACATACTCCATGAGGCAGATTGTAGAATCCACCAAGCTGATGTGCCATAGCATGAACATAACCTAGAGATGCATTATTGAATGCCATTCCACCCAGGAATTGTGCATAAGCCATCTTGTCTCTCGCAACCATGTTTGTTCCATTTGCTACTGCCATAGGAAGATATTCTGCTATCAACTGAATAGACATCAAAGCTGCCGAATCAGTTAATGGATTTGCTGCAGTTGAAACATAAGCTTCAATGGAATGAGTTAACGCATCCATTCCCGTTGCCGCCGTCAATGCAGGAGGCATGCCCGCCATCAACTCAGGGTCATTAATCGACAATGACGGCGTTACTCTCCAATCTACTATAGCCATTTTGACCTTACGAGCAGAATCAGTTATGATACAGAATCTTGTCATTTCCGATGCGGTTCCCGCAGTTGTATTAACAGAAACAAGAGGTACCATTGGATTCTTGGATTGATCAACACCTTCAAAATCCTGAATCTTACCACCATTTGAAGCAACCAAGCCTATCCCTTTTGCACAGTCATGAGAGGACCCGCCACCAAGAGATACAATAGAGTCACATTTTTCATCGGTCCACACTTTAAAACCAGCTTCGACGTTTTTATCAGTAGGATTTGGTTCAGCACCACCAAATAGAACAACTTCCAGCCCTGCATCCTTGAGAATCACTTCGACTTGTGCAGCCATTCCCAGTTTCACCAACATAGCATCCGTAACAAGAAGCACCCTTTTACCACCGAGTTCTGCCACCTTGTTACCAAGTTCATTTACACTTCCTGCACCAATCAAGTTTACTGTAGGTATAAAATATCCATTCACTGCCATTTTGTATCCTCCTTAAAAATTTTATCTTCGCATAAATTATATCACCAAATTATCGAGAAGGCAATTTTTTATTTGTATATTTATTATTTTCATTGGCTTCAAAAACATATTCACATTTGCTCTTGTTAATAAACTTCGTTAATTTTTCTTCAATAAAAACACTAGTTTGTCAATGTTTTAACGAGAATTTGTATTCATTTAATTAAGTATGTTATTTTATACATTCTTGTATCACTTGTATATTCTACGATATTTTGCATATTTATAATTTCTTTCGATCTCATATTCATTTTTAGCGAGAATACGATTTCCAAAATAATTCTAAAAAAACATGGTTTTTATTTCAAAAATATATTGACAATATATTCAACCGTGCTATAATAAGCGTGCAACAAATAGTTCGATAGCATTTATCAAAAGATATTAGTTATCAATTAACCAAATTCCAATGCTTCAAGAAATTATATATTATTCACTTTCTTGTGCTACGAAAATTTTAGGAGATTAAAATGATAAGACTGTTAAACGCTGTTGTCGCAGGAGTATTTTTGACACTATTTATATCCAACAGTGCAGGTTACGAACCATTTACAAAGGTACAAAACCCACTTAGTAATGATTTTGCATAAACAGAATAGCACTAACTCAAAACACCCCTTCAGTAGGCAATACGCTGTAAACCAAAGGGGTGTTTTGGCATTATAAAGCCGCATCATATAAATGATGCGGCTAAACTGGTGGAAAATAGGGGACTCGAACCCATGGCTTCTTCCACGTCAAGGAAGTACTCTACCAGCTGAGTTAATTTTCCATAGCTTAGGAATATTATAGCATATATTTTATACAGTATCACCTGTCGCTCTTAATTTTCCTATTATATGATTGTAGTTTTCCAACTCCGACCTTCCCTTGTCACTAAGCTTGTATACTCCAGTCCCTTCTCTTTCAAACCATCCATAATAATTCTTATAAAGAATTTGAGTAGTTTTAGGATTGCAGCAAACCTCCTTGAGTTCTTTAGTGGTCATTGACTCCGCATCCCTTAGGTATGATGCTATGACCAGGGCCTTCTCCCTGTATGCAGTAACAAGCTTTCCCCTGGTACCGCCTACATTATTATCACCATTCCTGCCGGATAATTCCCTGTCCACCAAATCCCTTTTTCTTTTGTTCCTTGACCTGCTCATTGAAAGGTCAAAAGCTTTCGGATCCAATACTACCTGTGCATATGGATTATCAGTCTCCAGGGAAACGTAGATAAGCCCAAGCTCCAATCTTCTCAAAAGGTATTCCTTATCCTCGAAGTCCTTGGAAAATCGCTTCTTGAACACAGGCATGGGTACTGCCACGTATACATCATCATATATCTTCTGCCTCTTTACCGCCTGAAGAACAAGCTTCATGCTGAAGGAGGTCTTAAGTTCTATAATGACCTTCTCATCATCCTTAACCGCAACTACATCTATATCCTTTACTTCACCGAAAACCTGGTAGCCCATATCTTCAAAAAGGTCCTTCACAGGCTGATACAATTCTGTTTCTTTCATATTTTACTCAATCCCTCATCCATTCTTTCAATTCACCCTTTATAAGGGGCTCTATATTCCTCAAATCTTCAATAGTTCTACAACCAAGAAGGAGCATCATGACCTTCATCTTGCCAAATATATCTTCCATCATCTTCTCGGCAGCGGAGTATCCTCTCTTCATATAAAGACTGAATACAAGACCGCAGACTGCAGTCATCTCACTTTTCAACACAAGGGACTTTACAATGTCTGAAGCTGAAACTATACCACCGCTTGCTATTATTCTTATATGGCTGCTTAGTTCCCTGCACTGCAATAGACTTGCTGCAGTAGGTATTCCCCAGTCATAAAGCTCTCTATAGTCATTGTTACTGTTCCTAAGATCTTCAATTTCAATGAAATTAGTCCCCCCTTTTCCACCTATGTCAACATACTTTACACCCATGTCCACAAGCTTGCCGACTGAAGATTTTGACATGCCAAAACCTACTTGCTTTACTATTACAGGTACTTCAATGCGTTTGGATACATATTGAATGTTGTCAAGAACTCCCCTGAAGTGCCTGTCACCTTCCTCCATGCACATTTCCTGGGGAGCATTGAGGTGGAGTTGGACTCCATCTGCCTGTATCATGTCTACAGCCCTCGATATATCCTCCAGGCTGGAGTGGGCAGAAAGATTGGCCAAGACAACCTTGTCCTTCATAATCTCTCTTACAACAGTGTAGGACTCATGGTTGCCGCTTTTGAGTCCCAGGGACTGGGACCCTACAGCTATTGGAATGTTGAATCTGTCTGCCAGCCTGGCTAGTCCCCTGTTTATTGCCACGGCTCCATCAAAGCCGCCTGTTGCAGCATTTATCATTACCGGGTAGTCTATCTTCTTTCCCAAAAAGCTTATTCCCGTATCTATCTCTGAAAAGTCCAGTTCAGGAAATGAGTTATTGACAAGAACAAGATCCTCAAACAAGGTTGAATTCCTGCTTTTTCCCTTTAAAAAATTCTCAATATGTTCCTTCTTTCTTTTTTCGGATATCTCAATATATTCGCGATCCATATTATACCCATCCTTTTCCTATTTCCTTAGCTTGGTCTGTAGCTAATATTATATTATTTTTTTCAGATTCCAACAAGCTATAGTTTCTTCTCCATCCTATAATCATCATGCCAGTCACCTTTGTAAAATGTAAACTCCTCTACTACATGAAACCTTTTGTATCCCAGTTGTTCATAAAAGCCGATTGCCTGTTTGTTGAAGGCAAAGACTCCAAGTTCCATCCTGGTGGCACCAAGATCTCGGGCTCGGTTTTCTATGAATTCCATTGCCGCTCTTCCACCACCCTTGCCCTGATATTCTTTTTCTCCTATTACTATACCAAGCCAGCCGGAAGCTTCATCCTTTCTTGCAAGTTGTTCAGGATTCATATCAAGGGATACGGAACCCACTATCCTGTCATGGCAGTAGATCATGTAGATTTCCTTTGCCATGCTTCTTTCATAGCTGACCTGAAGCATAAGGCTGGATACTGTTCTCAGATGTCCTCCATGAAGATTTGGAGTAATCAAATATGCTATGTCAGGGTCGTTGTCCCACCTTGCTATATGGCAGAAACCTTCAATATCATCTTCCTCAAGCAAACGGAAGCTATATATGTTTAAACTCTTTTTATTGTCCACATTGTTCTCCTTTATGTCTATTGGCAAATCCATGCACTGACGGAGCCACCATTGACAAAAAAATCACCGTAGCCCCCGTCATCAATAAGGACCTCTTCTTCCCTATGTCCAAGATAATCCCTGTAGATTTCACCTTTGCTTTCTTCCCCCATGAACATCCTTATTCCACCACCGTCCTTGTTTGAAACGAGGACAGCAGCTTTGCCATTGTTTTCTTCATTTCCCCTTCTTACCCATCCTATGAGGTTTTCATTTTCAAAATAATCATCTTCTTCACCGAAACAACAATTCTTTCTTAAATAAACTAGTCTGTCTATTGAATCCTTCATGCCTCCAAAGGAATTTTCTCCTTCTGTTCCATAGTAGTCTCCGTAAAAGACACATGGATAGCCTGCTTTCCTCAACAAAATCAAGGCATAGGCCATTTCCTTGAACCAGGGTTCAACCCAGGACTGAAGTGACTGTCCCGGCTGTGAATCATGGTTGTCCACAAAGGTCACTGCTTGTCCAGGATATTTGGCTACTAGCGTATTATGGAATATGGACCTAAGATCATATGCCTGTCCCTGGATGCCAGCCTGGTAAAAATTGTAGTGGAGGCCTACGTCGAAAATATCTATGTCAAAGTCAGTAGAATTAAGATATCCTTCCTCAGATTCCAGACTGTCGATCCAGTATTCACCTACGATATAAAAATCATTTCCGAATTTTTCCCTCAGGCAATTTTTGAAATCCTTCATGAAATCAGTATCTATATGCTTGACAGCATCAAGTCTGAATCCATCCACACCGGTCTCATTGACAAACCATTCTGCCCATCTCTTGAAGTCTTCCCTGACCTCAGGATGAGCATGGTTTATATCTGCAAACATGAGATAGTCGTAATTTCCCATTTCTCCTGAAACACCAAGGTTCCAACCCTTGTTTTCTCCCACAATCCTGAAAATACCCTTCTCTCCACTTATATTATCATAGTCAACGCCGCTGAAATGATTGAAATTCCATTTGAAGTCCGAATATTTTCCATTCCTTCCCGGAAAATCAAACAAGGTCCAGGCCTCGATATCCCTAGGAGGCTCAAGCTCTTTTGTCCTGTCCTCCCAGTCCACCTTTACCGCCATGAACTTCTCGGTACCGTCTCCACCTGCCTTGTGGTTCATGACCACATCTGCATATACCTGTAATCCTTCACGGTGAATAACCTTTATCATATCAAGGAGTTCATCCTTTGTTCCATACTTTGTTCTCACAGACCCCTTCTGGTCGAATTCTCCCAAGTCATACATATCATATATGCCGTATCCAACATCAGATATTCCTGTGGCCTTGAATACAGGTGGTATCCATATGGCTGTAAATCCACTTTCCTTAAGTTGTCTTGCCTTTTCCTTCATCATATTGTAATAGTTACCGTCATCTGACAGATACCATTCGAATCCCTGCATCATTATTCCATTTCCCATTTTTCCCTCCCAATTAAATTTTTTCTTGTTAAGTACAACTGCTCGTGCTATTATAAGCATATGCCATTTAATTGGCAAAAATTCACATTCTACATTAATTCAAAATATATACAAAGGAGTCTCATATGATAATAATGGACAAGCCATATGTTTCTGACCTCATGATAGAAGCACTTGAATCACTCAAGCTTCCCATACTGAAAAATGAAATGTCGGCAAACTTTTCCGGCAATGAAAATCTGAAGATAGTGGACTCATCAGAATTCATGAAAAACTACAATGAAAACATAAAACTCTACACCAATACTGAAAGTTCACTTGACTGGATCTATAGAAATCTTCCCTGTGACAAGAAAAGCGACACCATACGTCTCTTCAAGGACAAGGCAGGCTTCAGGAATATAGTCAAGGATTTATATCCCGATTTCTTCTATACAAGCTTGACCCTTGACAAGCTTGCTCATTTCGATATAAGCAAGATCAAGCTTCCTGTTGTACTAAAACCAAATGTAGGCTTTTTCAGCTGCGGTGTCTACACAATACGCAGCCAGGAAGACTGGGCAAAGGCACTGGATGAAATAAAAGACCTTGCATCCTCGGTTGATACTGTCTACAACGAGGAAGTAATAAGTCACTCTGAATATATCATTGAAGAATATATTGCCGGTGACGAATATGCAGTAGACGGTTATTTCGATGAAAACGGTCAAGTAGTTGTCCTTAACATACTCAAGCATATATTCGCCTCTGAAACCGATGTCGACGACAAGCTTTATATAACCAACCGTGCAATAATCAAAGAATATCTGCAACCATTGAAAACAATACTCAACAAGGTCAATGAAAATGCAAATACAAGAAACTTCCCCTTCCACTTCGAGGTGAGAATAGAAGGTGACAAAATAGTTCCAATTGAAATGAATCCTTTGAGATTTGCAGGATGGTGTGCAACGGACATAGCATACTATGCCTATGGAACCAATGTATATGACTGCTTCTTCAACAATAAAAAACCTGACTGGCAGGGAATATTCAAGGGAGACAATGATTCTACATATGCAATTGTAGTCATGGGAAAAACTTCAAACTCCCAACCGGGGTCAAAGACATTCAATTACGACAGCCTCAGTGATCATTACGGTAAAATCCTTGACATAAGAAAGGCAGACTACCAAATTCATTCCCTTTACGGTTTCATGTTTTTGTCAATCAATTCCGACCACCAGGCAAGCTTTTCAAAAATACTCAATGAGGATTTTGACAGGTTTCTTGCCTAATCAATAGTATAGCATGTAGATATTTGCAATTCAATTTTACTAGAGGTAAAGTAAAATAATAAGGCAGCTGGTTTATAATGAAACCGGCTGCCTTTCACATTCATATACTTTTTTGACACAAAGGATTTCTCCAGCATATGATCCATAGGTATTCTTATTGTAAAAACCTACTGCATAGGCAGGAAGTTTACCTTCCAGATACCGTCATCGTTCTTTTTGAGACTAAAGCTATATGAAAAATCTTCTTCATTGTCATAGTCGCTCTTCCAGGTGATTACTGCATATTTACCCTGGGCTTCAACCTTCATGTCGTAGGCGGTTTCAAATATTCCATAGTCCTCTCTCATGTCCTCCTCGGGAAAATTCAAATGTTCTTCCTTGGTCCAGTTCATGCCGCCTTCAACATAGTCCACATACAACTCGTATTCCGTTTCATAATCCTTCATAAAACCGCTGTAAAGATATAATTTCATGATAGTGAAAGGTTCAACAGCAGTCAGCATCTCATCATTATAACCGTCCTTGAAGCTTTCATATATGATAAGCTCGTCACTGGTCATGTCAATAAATGAAATAACTTCTACTTGAGAATTGTCCGGTACTTCCCTTTCTTCATAATTGTCATTGTTCTTGAAATTATCCTCAAGTATTTCCCTTATTGCATCGATATCACCGGCATTGTCATCCATTGTGTCTATCTTGTCATTGAGCTTGTCGATTTCTTCATTTTTTTCTTCAAGGTCTGTTTCCATTGCATCCAGGGACCCTTCCATTTGAGTTTTTTCACCCTCCATTGTTTCAATGTTTATTTCCAGTGTCTCCACCTTATTTCTCAAATCCCTTATCCTTAGGGTCTGAACATAAAACATATATACCAAAGCCCCTACAACCAAAAGCAGGAATATACTGGCAATTATACTACCAATTCTATTTTTCATATCATACCTCCATAGTCAATTGTCCAATTTAAGCAAAACAAATCAATTCCAAATATTGTCGCTTTATAAATATATCATGATTACATTAAAAAATCATTAGAAGACATTATTCAGCAAATACACCAGCAAGTTAACTCCTTATCATCCATTATAATCTCTTACAGGAACAAATGAAATCAAATTTATTGAAAAAAGCTAAAATGTATATATCTTAGCATTAATTTTATGTCTTTATTCATTAACCTTCATGGTTTTCCTACATATTTTATGCTATCATATTAGATATGATTATATGTATTTACTACAAAAAACTTTACAGATTCAAGCTTGAAGGAGGTATTTTATGTTTAAAAGAATCATGACAACAATCCTTGCAGGTGCCATGCTGGCTTTCCTGGCCCAGACACCCGTAATTGCAGAAGCCGAAGAGCTGACCACGGATATAAACCTTGTGGTAGACGGCGAAGATATTACAGACCTATCCGCTCCGGTAATCGTTGACAACAGGACCCTTATTCCAGTAAGATTTGTTGCTGAAGCACTGGGTGCAGAAGTAGGATGGGACGGGGAGACCTACACTGTCACCGTAGACAAGGATGATGACCACCTGCGGCTCATAATAGACAGCAGGCTGGTTCAATACAATCTGGGAGAATCATACCAGATAATCGATGTAGCACCTAGAATCATAAATGACCGTACCTACGTACCCTTAAGGGTAGTAAGCAATGCATTGGGAATAGGCATTTCTTGGGACGGCGATAGCAGGACAGTCTACATAGATTCATCAGAATCATCTGATGTTGAACCTTTCTATGACCTTGATATGGTTTCACTGAAGAACGGAGATACAATAAAAGGTAAAATGGATATAGAAATCGACATTCCAGAAAAGTATGAAGATATAGAAGGCGATCTTCGCCTTCTACTCATAGACGGAGAGCTGGGAACAGGATTCATAAAGGACAGCAGGGATCTTGCAGATTCAGAACTAACCTTCATACCCGGCACAGAAGTAGAGGAAAACAAGGTTCTTGCAGCCATTCTCTATGATGAAGACGGCCAATTCCTTGCAGGAGATGCCGTTACAGTTAACATAGATGTGGAGCCGGAAGTCCAATTGTCTGGAATCAAGGACTATAGCAAACATGATGAAGAGCTTGTAATCAATCCCAACATCAATTTTCTGTCAAAGTATGTAATCTATGAATTCCAAAATGTAAAAACAGGAAAGGTAACCAAAACAAGCGAGATGGATCCCTATGGATCCTATACCTTCACGCCAACCTTTGAAAAGGCAGGCGAATACATAGTCAAGGCTACTGCCTACGATACTGACGGAAACAGCTATGAAGGAGATAGCCTCCATGTGACAATAGATGTTGACAGAAGCTTGAGCCTATCGGGAGTGTATGATGATGAGACTATAGACAGCACCGTTACACTCATGGCCAAACGAAATTATGATGTTACCGAAACACAATATATAATAAGGGACCCTGACACGGGAAGGGAAACCCTGCTTAAATCACAGCCCTACGGTGGATTTGACTGGTTCCCTTCTCCAGAAGACGGATTCGACGGTCAAATGGATCTCATAGTAAGGGTCAAGGATACGGGTGCTATTGCATACGAAGACCTTGCCATTACTGACGAGGAAGTAATCCATGATTTTGATGACCTTGACGGTCTCATGCTGACACAATATCCAAGCGACTCCCAGGGAGACATAAAAACTTCCTCAAGAAGCAAGGACGGAGATTCAATCAAGCTGTCCTACGACTTTACCACAATGATACCGGACGACCAGTCCATAAGCTTCATAGAATTTGGTGATCATGGAAGAAAAATAGATGGAAAGCCTGCAAGCTTCTCAATGTGGGTCTACGGAGATGACAGCGATCATTGGCTGCGATGCAGGATAATAGATGCAAACGACCAGCTATACAAGATAGACTTTGCAGAAGAAGTAGACTGGGATGGATGGAAGAAGGTTACTGCCGAAATTCCTTACGGTGTGAATTATCCCATATCACTAAAAAGCATATATATTGCGGAAATCGAATATGACGAAAGGGATGACGGTGCAATATACCTGGACCAGTTGACTGCCAATTATGCGGAAGAATCACCTTCAAACTTCCACGACAGTGATCCTGTCAGAGTCACAATAGATAGCAGTCCAAAGCTCCTTCTTCAGGGTGTAGGACCGGATCAAGTGCTTACAGGAGATGTAAATCTTTCTGTTTCAAGCAATATGGACATGGACAGTGTGGAATACTATATGAAGAACCTAACTACAGGAAAAACCACTCTTCTTGGAGAAGTCAATGCAGGTACCAAGCTTACATATTCACCTACCGAATATGATGACGGCCCCATAAGAATCTATGCCATAGGATACCATGATGATGAAAAAATAGAAAGTGAAGCAGTTGATCTTGAAGTCTTCCTTGGTGAAACCTTCAGCTCGGAGCCAATATCCGAAAAAATGGAATTCAAGGAAATGGCTGCGGAAATGGCAGTTGAATCCTACCTCAAGACAGGAATGTCTGCAGCTCTTCAGACTGCCCAGGCAATCCTTGAAACAGGTTGGGGCCAGTACATACCTGTAGACAAGTATAATGGCACCTTTTCAAACAACCTTTTCGGTATAAAGGGAAGCGGATCTAACGGGTCTGTAATAGTCAACACATGGGAGGTATACAACGGAGTATCCTTCAGATGCGATGACTACTTCAGGGCCTATGACACACCTGATGAAAGCTGGGTGGACCACAAGAAACTCCTCCTGGAACTGGAAAGGTACCAAGGATTCAGGGATGTCATGTATGATTACACCCTGGGAGCCTTTGCCATAAGACGGGCAGGCTATGCAACAGACCCTGACTATCCAATCAAGCTCATCTACATAATCAACCACTACGACCTCATTGACCTTGACAGGGTTTCCATATAAGAATCATCGAGTCGGCCATAATGCCGGCTCGCTTTTTTTCTACAAACCTGTAAATTAAACTCTTTTCTGACATTTACCGCCTTGTAAAGCAACAATAAACCCCTGGCTCAAACAGCCACAATCCTTGCTATGGCAAGCTTATTTGCCTATCGCAACTATTTGCAGTATAATTAAAATAAGATAAATTTTTCACAATTCAAGATAGCAGTTACCCATCTTATTCAGCTCACAGAAGACAATTCCCCAACACACAAGTTTATACATAAAGGTTTTTGAAGTACAAAAATTTTCGGAGGTAAAATCTATGACGGTTAAATTATCTGAAGACAAAATGTACGAAACTCTCTCACAAGTTATCAGCGACTACCATGCAAATGAAGACAATCTCATTCAAGTCCTTCACATGGCACAGGTTATTTTCGGCTACATACCCATGGAGGTAGAGAAATATATTTCCCGGGAAATGGATATACCCTACTCAAGGGTATCCGGTGTAGTGTCCTTTTATTCTTTCTTTTCCACACAGCCAAAAGGCCAATATATGATTAGCGTCTGCCTGGGCACGGCATGCTATGTTAGAGGCGGTAAAAAAGTTCTTGAAAAAATCAAGGAAATGACAGGAATCGAAGTAGGAGAAACCAGCCAAGACAGACGATTCTCCCTGCAGGTCATGCGCTGCATAGGAGCATGTGGTCTTGCACCTGCAATAATGATCAACGACAAGGTTTACAAGCAACTTAATCCTACAAAGGTTGAGAAGATACTCAATTCCTATATGAAAGGAGATGCTGTAAATGTCGAAAACTATTAGGAATGCAGAAGACCTGAAAATCATATCCACAGAATTCAATGACAGACTGAAGCTTTACAGGCATACCATAAACCTGTGTTACGGAGCAGGATGCCTTTCATCAGACAGCAAATCCATTTGTCAGTCCCTTGAAAAAGAACTTGAAGACAAGGGTCTTGTCCAATCTGTAAAAATAAACAATACAGGCTGCATGGGAATGTGCGCAGAAGGTCCAATGATGGTTGTCAATCCCGGCATGACCTTGTACTGCAGGCTTACAGAAGACAAGATTAGGGAAATAGTTGATTCTCACATAATTAATGGAAATATAGTTGAAAAATACTGCTATTTGGACAAGAAAACAAAAGAATACATCCCCAAAATGGAAGACATAGAATTCTACAGGAAACAGTACAAGATTGTCCTTAAAAACTGTGGACGAATAGACTTCAACTCCCTGGAAGAATATATAGCCAATGATGGATATTCGGCTCTTGAAAAAGTATTATCTTCCATGTCCAGGGAAGAAACAATAGAAGAAATAGCCAAATCAGGTCTCAGGGGAAGAGGCGGCGGCGGATTCCCTACAGGATTAAAATGGAAACTGGCAATGAAAACTGAAGCCAGCAATAAATATGTCATATGCAATGCTGACGAGGGAGATCCCGGAGCATTCATGGACAGGAGCCTCATCGAAGGAGATCCCCATTCCGTAATAGAAGGAATGATGATTGCAGGCTACTCCATAGGTGCCAACAAGGGAGTAGTTTATGTCAGAGCCGAATACCCACTAGCAATCGACAGGCTTGACAAGGCAATTCACAAAGCCAGGGAATCAGGCCTCCTTGGGGAGAATATATTCGATTCCGGATTCAACTTCGACATAGAAGTAAGAATTGGTGCAGGAGCATTCGTATGCGGAGAAGAGACTGCCCTCATGAATTCAGTAGAAGGTCGAAGAGGTGAACCCAGACAGAAACCTCCTTACCCCTCCGATGAGGGGCTCTTCAAGAAACCTACAATAATCAACAATGTTGAAACCTTCGGCAACATAGCATCAATCATATTGAAGGGTGCCCACTGGTTCACATCCATAGGAACTGAAAATAGCAAGGGAACGAAAATATTTGCCCTTGCAGGTGATATCAACAATACTGGAATAATTGAGGTCCCCATGGGAATATCCCTGGGAGAAATAGTCTACGATATAGGAGGAGGCATACCCGGAGACAAGAAATTCAAGGTTGCTCAGACAGGAGGACCTTCAGGAGGATGCATCACGGGAGAATACCTCAACACCCCTATAGATTACGATTCACTCAAGGAACTTGGAGCAATAATGGGTTCCGGTGGACTAGTCTGCATGGACGAAGATACTTGCATGGTTGACGTTGCCAGATATTTCATGGAATTCGTACAGGACGAATCATGCGGAAAGTGCGTTGCCTGCAGAATAGGTACAAAACGGATGCTTGAAATACTGGAAAGGATAACCCTTGGTCAGGGATCCAAAAAAGACATTGAAGACCTTAAGGACCTGGGACAGGTAATAAAGGATACAGCCCTTTGCGGTCTCGGTCAGACTGCACCAAATCCTGTTCTCTCCACCCTTGACTATTTCATGGATGAATACCTTGACCATATAGAGGAAGGCTACTGCACAGCTGGAGTATGCGGAGAACTCTTCCTGTCCCCATGTGAAAATGCATGTCCGGCAGGCATTAATGTTCCAGGATACCTTGCCCTTGTTGCAAGAGGCAGGATCGAGGATGCCTACAATCTCATCAGGCAGGAAAATCCATTCCCTGCAGTCTGCGGCGACATCTGCACCCATCCATGCGAATACAAGTGCAGAAGAGCCCAGATAGACGAGGCCATAGCTATTTCCGATATCAAGAAATATATTGCGGAACAGGTTCTCAATTCCGACAAACCCATTACAACATCCGTATTGCCAAAAAACGGCAAGAAAGTTGCAGTAATAGGAGCAGGTCCTTCGGGACTTACCTGCGGATACTATCTTGCAAGACTTGGATACGATATAGATGTCTTTGAAGAGCAGGATGTGGCCGGAGGAGTACTTGCCTTCGGAATACCCCAATACAGACTTCCAAAGGAAATACTGAAAAAGGAAATTGACAGCATAAGGCAGGCTGGAGTAAACATCATACTTAACCACAAGGTTGGAAAAGACATAGAATTCCAGGAGCTTAAAAACAATTACCATGCAGTATATATAGCAACGGGAACACAATTCTCCAGAAAAGTGGGCATAGACGGAGAAGACCTCAAGGGAGTGTACCACGGTCTTGACTTCCTAAAAGATGTCAATCTTGGAAAAGATGTTGCAATTGGCAAAAGAGTTGCAATAATCGGCGGTGGATCCACTGCTATCGATGCATCCCGTGTAGCCCTTAGAATGGGAGCCCAGGAAGTCCACATTCTTTACAGAAGAAGAATAGAGGACATGCCTGCAGACAAGCGGGAAGTAAAAGACGCCCTGGATGAAGGAATACAGATACATGAACTTGTCATGCCTCTTGAAATTTCAGGCAACAGTGAAAATTCTGTTGAAAAGATAATTTGTTCAAGAATCGAATTGGAAGGCTTTGACAGCAAGGGAAGAAGAAAACCTGTCAAGAAGGAAAACTCCGATTTTGATTTCCAGGTCGACATGGTCATACCAGCCGTCAGCCAGTATTCCGATTTCCCATTCATAAGGAAGGATGAGGTTGAACTTACAAGCTACGGTTCCTTTGTCATAGATTCCAAAAACAATATGACCTCCATGGAGGGAGTTTTCGCTGGAGGAGATGTAGTAAGAGGGTCTGATGTTGTAATCACTGCAATAGCCGACGGTAAAAAGTCGGCTGTTGAAATAGACAAGTATCTTGGAGGTACGGGAGACTTACACAAGGGAGACCAAATAGAAATCCCCGATGATTTCGAAGAGCACGAGATATTCGAGCATGAAAGATTCCCAATGAAAGTACTGTCAGCCGACAAGCGCAAGGGCAATTTCGATGAAGTAAACAAAGGCTACCATAGGCTCAATGCAATAGCGGAAGCAATGCGATGTCTGCGATGCGATAGAAGGATATAGGAGGGTAAAATGGCTAAGATTACTATAAATAACAAAGTTATTGAAGCATCTCCTGACAAGACCATACTTCAGGTCGCCAAGGAGAACAATATACTCATACCCCATCTATGCTATCTTGAAAATGTCCATGAAATAGGAGCCTGCAGGCTTTGCGTAGTTGAAGTGGAGGGTATGAAAAACCTCATGGCGTCCTGCATAACAAAGGTCACGGATGGAATGGTCATAAAAACAAATACAAATAGAGTTAGGAATGCAAGGAAGGTAATGTACGAACTTATCCTATCCAACCATCCCAAAAACTGTTTAAGCTGCGAAAGGAATAACAACTGCGAACTTCAAGCACTTGGAGGAATAATCCAGGTGGAGGAAGGACGGTTCCAAGGAGAAATGTCACAAGGACTTTTGGACATTTCGTCAGTAGCCATCGAAAGGGACATGGACAAATGCATTCTATGCAGGAGATGTCAAACAATATGCAACGACATACAAAAGGTAGGAATACTCAATACACAGGAAAGAGGATTCAAATCGGTAATAAGTCCAGGACAGGATCTCATGCTAAACGATGCATCTTGTACCTTCTGCGGTCAGTGCACCAAGGTTTGTCCAGTAGGAGCACTTAAGGAAAAAAGCTCCCTAGAAAATGTATGGGATGCAATAAACGATGATGAAAAAATTGTTATAGTTCAGACTGCACCAGCTATCAGGGCAGCTCTGGGTGAGGAATTCGACAGCCCTCCGGGCACTTCCGTTACCGGCAAAATGGCATCAGCCTTGAGGGAACTTGGCTTTGACTATGTTTTCGACACAAACTTTGCTGCAGACCTTACAATAATCGAGGAAGGCCACGAATTTCTAGGAAGGATAAAGGATCTTATAATTGACGGCAAAGAAGCCACCCTGCCAATGATAACGAGCTGCAGTCCGGGATGGATAAAATACATAGAACACTACTTCCCTGAACAGCTTGACAATCTTTCATCCTGCAAGTCTCCCCACATGATGCTGGGCGCCCTTACAAAGACTTTCTTCGCCGACAAGACAGGAATTGATTCGGAAAACATATATATGGTTTCCATAATGCCCTGCACTGCAAAGAAATACGAAATCACAAGGCCTGAAATGGTAAACAACGACATGCAAAATGTAGATGCTGTACTGACCACCAGGGAATTTGCAAGGATGATAAAGGATGCAGGAGTGGATTTCATGAACCTCCAGGACGCCACCTTCGACAGTCCAATGGGACTTTCCTCGGGAGCAGCAGACATATTCGGAAATACGGGTGGAGTAATGGAGGCTGCAGTAAGAACAGTATATGAACTAATAACAGGAAGGGAACTGCCTTTTGACAACCTCCATATAGCACCAATAATGGGTGTTGAAAAAATCAAGACCGCTTCCCTTCTCATTGAAAATCCTCTTGAAGAATGGAAGGCCCTTGATGGAATTGAAGTGAAAATAGCAGTAACAAGCGGACTGGATGGAGCTGGCCAGCTCCTGGAGGAAATCAAACTGGGTACAAGCAAGTATCACTTCATAGAAATTATGGCTTGTCCGGGAGGATGCATCAACGGTGGCGGCCAGCCTCGTTCAGATGATCCCGACATCAGGGAAAAAAGGATAAGCTGTCTCTATACGGAAGACGAAAGAAAGACACTCAGAAAATCCCACGAAAACAAGGATATACATAAACTCTACGAAGAATTCCTCCATAAACCACTGGGACATAAGTCACATGACCTCCTTCATACGACATATACCAAGAGAAAAAGGTCAAGAGACTAGAAACAATAACATATTGACAATTGAAATATAAGTGATCTACTTTTTAACATTTAAAGACCCATGGAATAAATACCATACAAGGTATTCATCCATGGGTCTTTTTTAAGGGATTTGGAACCTATATTACTTTCCAAATAAATGACAAGCCACAAAATGGTCCTTTGAAACCTCAAGCAGTTGTGGTTCCTTGGCTTCACACACCTTTTCAGTAAAGTTACACCTATTGCAGAACCTGCAATTGTCGGCTGGGTCTATAGGAGAAGTAATTTCACCCTTGAGGATTATCTTTTCCATCTTTCTGTCAAGAGTCGGTCTCGGTATTGCCGAAAGCAGAGCCTTGGTATAAGGATGGATTGGATTGTTAAACAATTCCTCTGCAGGAGCCTTCTCAATAAGCTTACCAAGATACATTACGGCTATATCATCGGAAAAATGGTTTACAACAGACAAATCATGGGTTATGAATATATATGTAAGACCCATCTTGTCCTGAAGCTCTTTCATAAGGTTGAGAATCTGGGCCTGAATGGATACATCAAGGGCTGATACAGGCTCGTCACAGACAATGAATTTGGTGTCAAGGGCCAGTGCTCTTGCTATACCTATTCTCTGTCTTCTTCCACCGTCAAGCTCATGTGGATATGTATTCATAAGCCTTCTTGACAGGCCTACAAGATCCATTAGTTCCAAAACTCTTTCAAGTCTCTTTTTCTTGTCTACAATAATCTTGTTGAGTTTTATTGGCTCCTCAATGATTTCACTTACAGTCATCCTTGGATCCAGTGATGCAAAGGGGTCCTGAAAGATTATCTGTAATTCCTTCCTG
The DNA here is from genome assembly GCA_964523535.1 of uncultured Clostridia bacterium. Taxonomy (GTDB): domain Bacteria; phylum Bacillota; class Clostridia; order Tissierellales; family Dethiosulfatibacteraceae; genus Dethiosulfatibacter. Next base: position 14,245 of record CAZFYP010000002.1, on the reverse strand, counting down.
AGATTCCTCATCTCATTCTTGGAAACCTTGAGTATGTCCTTTCCCTTGTATAAGACTTCGCCTTCAGTAGCTTCCAGCAGTCTTAATATAACCCTTCCTGTAGTAGACTTTCCACATCCTGATTCACCTACTATACCCAGCGTCTTTCCCTTTTCTATGGAAAAGTTAACATCATCCACTGCATGGAGCAGTCCTCGAGGGGTCTTAAAGTATTTCTTCAGATTTTTAACTTCCAATAATTTTTCTGCCAATTATCCTTCCCCTCCTTCCTTCTTCCTGCTTTCAAGCTTTATACCCTTGTCGTCATTGTATAGATGACATTCTGTAAAATGAGTGTCGGAGAAATATATCTTCTCGGGCTTTGTATGCCTGCATATATCCGTTGCATAATCACATCTGTCATAGAATGAACATCCTTCAGGCAGATTGTATGGATCCGACATTAGTCCTCTGATAGGCTTAAGTTCTGCCTGTCTGTCATCAATATTGGGTATGGAATTGAAAAGACCCTCCGTATAAGGATGTCTGGTATCCCTGAATATTTCCTCTATTGTTCCTTGTTCGATTATTCGTCCTGCATACATTATGGCAACATCATCACATACCTCAGCCACTACCCCAAGATCGTGTGTTATCATTATCATTGCCATATTGTATTTAACCTTTAGTTCCTTCATAAGCTCCAGAACCTGGGCCTGAATGGTAACATCAAGTGCCGTAGTAGGTTCATCCGCTATGAGAAGCTTTGGACTGCATGAAAGTGCTATGGCTATTACAACACGCTGCTTCATACCTCCGGAAAACTGGTGGGGATACTCGTTCATACGCGCTCCAGGTATACCAACCATCTCCAGCATTTCCCTTGCTTTCTTCTTGGCTTCCTCGGGAGTTGCATCCTGGTGGATGCTTATTGCTTCGGATATCTGGTCTCCTACAGTTATAACCGGATTAAGGGCAGTCATTGGATCCTGGAATATCATGGAAACAATGTTTCCCCTGATCTTTTCCATCTGTTTTTCCGTAGCTTCTGTTATCTCTTCTCCATCAAGTACTATCTTACCTCCTGTTATGAGTCCCGGAGGATAAGGTACAAGCTTGAGTATGGACATGGCCGTAGTAGTCTTTCCAGCTCCCGTCTCTCCAACAAGACCGAGAGTCTTGCCCTTGTCTACCTCAATAGTTATTCCATTGACAGCTTCAACTACACCGTCGTCAGTAGCGTATCTGACTTCAAGTCCTTCTATTTTAAGTACATTTTCACTCATTCAGACACCCCCTATTTCAACTTTGGATCAAGAGCGTCTCTCAATCCGTCACCTATAAGATTCAATGACAATACAGCCAAAACTATTGCAACCCCAGGATACATTACAATATACATGTTGTCTCTCATATAGTCACGTCCTCCTGCAAGCATTCCTCCCCATTCAGGAGTAGGCGGCTGCACACCAAGACCAAGGAAACTAAGAGATGCCGTAGCCATGATTGCAGATGCAACCTTTAGGGTGGCATAAACAATTATGGGCGCCATGGAGTTAGGCAGCACATGCTTCAATATAATCGTATGGTCCTTGGCTCCGATGGCTCTTGAAGCCTCTATGAATTCCTGGTCCTTTACACTCAGTACAGAGGCTCTTACAACCCTTGCAAACCCAGGTATATTGGCTACACCAACTGCTATCATAAGGTTCATTATACTTCCACCAAGGGCGGCAACAATTGTTATGGCCAGAAGTATTACCGGAATGGCCAGCAATACATCCAGTACCCTCATTATTATATTATCTATTCTTCCACCATAATATCCCGCAATGGATCCAAGGAACCCACCTATGGATAAGGCTATACTTACCGATATCAAGCCAACAAACAGGGATATCCTTGAACCATATACTATTCTTGCGAAAATATCCCTTCCAAATTCATCAGTTCCGAACCAGTGGTCCTTGCTGGGATGCTGAAGTCTTTCAATTACATTTATCTTTATTGCATCCGCCTCATAGTCGACTATGAGAGGGGCAAATATTGCCATGCACAAGAATACAATTATCAGTATGAGTCCCATGATTGCAGTGGGGCTCTTTTTCATCCGCTTCCAAACATCAGCTGATTGGCTGCGTTTTTTTGTTTTTATTAAGTCATCTACATTTGTACTTTCGATTTTTGTAGTCATTTACACAACCTCCTAACTATAGTTTGATTTTATTCTTGGGTCTATATATGCATACAGTATATCTATAATAAGGTTTACGATAGAGAAGGACAATGCAAATGCTATTACACATCCCAGTACCATAGGCGTATCCTTTCTCAATATGGATTCAACCATGAGCCTTCCTATTCCAGGCCAGGCAAATACCGTCTCAGTCAGTACGGCTCCACCCAGAAGAACACCGAATTCCAAGCCTATTACCGTAATTGCAGGTATCAGTGCATTCTTAAGGGCATGTTTCCTGACTACTATGCTTCTGCTTACCCCCTTTGCCTTCGCTGTATTGATATAGTCCTGTCTTATAACCTCAAGCATGGATGAACGTGTTGTCCTTGTAATACTTGCTGTCGATGCCACGGCCAGGGTAAATGCCGGCAGAATCAGACTCCTGATACCTTCCATTCCTCCTGAAGGGAACCAGCCAAGTTTAAGGGCAAAGGCTATAATAAGAATGAGACCCGTCCAGAATGAAGGCATGGATATTCCCACCAGTGCCAGTATCATTCCCACATTGTCAAATATGGAGTATTGTCTGGTGGCTGAAACTACTCCAATTGGAATGGATATCATCACCGCTAGTATAATTGCAGTCACTGTAAGTTTGAATGTATTTGGAAATCTCTGTCCTATTTCACTTGAAACAAGTTTGTTTGTTGAATAGGAGGTTCCCATGTCTCCTGTAAGGAGGTCCTTCATATAATTTGCATACTGGACTATTATGGGGTCATCCAGTCCCATTTCCTCTCTAAGCTCTACTATGGCTTCTGGCGTGGCACCATCTCCAAGGATCATTGCCGCCACATCACCGGGAGTCAAGCTTATGATGAAAAATACTAGAAAAATAACACCCAGCATTACCGGTATCATCATCAACAATCTTCTAAGAATGTATTTTAACATAATACCTCCCATTCCTTTCTTTCAAAATTTTACCTTCACAAAAGCGTCTTCGACGCATTAACTGGGTCACACTTCATGTGACCAAAGCAGTTATTAAGATGTCTAAAAAAGTTTCCTTATAAGTATGATACCAAAGCTTCAAGGGATTACACACTTTTGACTTTCTTAGACTATTAGTAAATTCCGGCAAGGCAATCCTCCAAAGGACTGCCTTGCCATAAATTGATAGTTTTAATTAAATTTTAGTAATGAAGCTTCTCAAGATTCCACATTCCCTGCGGACTAAGTTCAACACCCTGAAGTGCCGCATTTGCAGCTACTACGTTGTTATTTACAAACAATGGTACTATTGGAGCCTGTTCCATAACATATTCGTGAAGTTCGTTGTATATCATTTCTCTTTCTGCAAGGTCAAGCTCTTCACGTCCCTGCTTAAGCAATTCATCAATTGCAGGATCAACAAGACGTGTCATATTCATTCCACCTACATTTCCTGAGAAGTAATGAGGAGTAAGTGTAGCATCAGGATCTGGGTTTGATGTCCATCCAAGTACATATGTCTGCTCTTCACCATTGATCAATGCGTCTATGTAAGTTCCCCATTCGAACATCTCGATTGTAGCGTCAACGCCGACTTCCATAAGATTTGCCTGAATAACCTGTGCAACTCTCTGTCTCTCGTCTCCTGAAGCCCAGATTGTCATTTCGAATCCATCAGGATATCCTGCTTCTGCAAGAAGCTCTTTGGCCTTTTCAGGATCATAGCTGTAAGGTGAATCTACGTATCCAAGGAAAGAAGGAGCCATTATTGAATTGGCTTCGATTCCTGCACCGTTGATTGCAACTATCATGGCAGCTTCCTTGTCTATAGCATATTCAAATGCCTGACGAACCTTCATGTTGTCAAATGGAGCTTTTTCGGTATTCATACCGAAGAAATTAATTCTAGTTGAAGGCTTCTCGTAAAGAGTAAGGTCTGAATCGTCCTCAATCTTGTTGATGTCTATTGTTTCAAGTTCCATTATTGCATCAATCTCACCTGTCTCAAGAGCGATTGTTCTTGAAGTTCCCTCAGGAATAACTCTGAAGGTTATGGATTTCGACTGACCCATGTTGTCAGCATCAAAATAAGCTTCATTCTTTTCAACTACAACCTTGTCTCCTGATACCCATTCAACAAACTTGTATGGTCCCGAACCTACAGGACTAAGGAATTCGTCACCTGATTCAACATATCCCTTTGGTACAATTGAAGTTCCTGCATGTACAAGTGTATAAAGGAATGGTGCAAAGGCTGAATTTGTTGTAACTTTTACAGTATATGTATCTACAACCTCTACAGAAGCAACCTCGCTAAGCACCTGCTTAACCTTAGGCATTTCCTGTGATCTCAATAGACTGAATGCAACATCTTCTGCTGTCATTTCAGTTCCATCGTGGAACATTACGCCTTCCTTAATCTTTATTACCCACTCAGTATCAGACACTGCTTCCCAGCTTTCTGCAAGGTCTGGCACTACTTCAAAATCAGTGTTCAGTCTGAAAAGACGGTTAAACAGCAAGAATGATACTGCTTCTGATTTTGTATCATTGTGTCCCATTGGGTCAAGAGAAGTAATATCTGCGGACAATGCCACAATAATATCCTCTTTAGCCGGTACTTCCGGTTCTGCTTCCGCTTCGTTTTCATTCTCATTCTCTGCAGGGGCTTCAGCTTCAGTTGCCGGTTCCTCTGTTTGTGAACCACATCCCGCAAATGTTCCAAGAATCAAAACAAGTACTAATAAAATCGATAAACTTTTTTTCAACATTTTGTTCCTCCCTTAAATTAAGTTATATATCAAAAGGTTTCCCTTTTAATAACTGCCAAATCTTCCAGCAAAGTCAACTATTATTTCCTCCAGCTCAACCATGGATTCAATCTCCACATATTCGCCGTCACCGTGCCAAAAGTCCCCTTTTGGTCCCAATTCTATGGCAGGTATTCCCTTTGCCGAAAAATACCTTCCATCGGACCCTCCATGCTGTACAGCAAGTTCCACATCACCCTTGGGAATCACCTTTAGAAGAGACTCCTTCAATAATCCGATATAGTCGTTATCAGGTTCCACATGTACTCCATACTCCCTGTTTACAAGCTCAACATCTCCATCAACCACCGCATTTATTTCGCTGACTATGTCTTGAGAATCCAGATGGGGCACATATCTTATGTCAAGTCCCATGATGCACTGGTCTGGAACCCTATTATATATGTCTCCCCCCTTGATCCATGCCAGATTAACTGTAGATGACTCGTAGAATTCACTTCCAATTTTCAGAATTTCAAGTTCTGTAATCCTTTTGAAATTTTCCATGGATTTTTCTATGGCATTAACTCCCTGCCAGGGTCTGGACCCATGAGCGGAAAGGCCCCTGGTGGTTACATCCAATTGAATGATTCCCTTGGACTGTATAGAAATCTTCATATTTGTAGGTTCGGTGCATATGACCATATCCCCTGTATATCCTTGTTCCACAAGAAAGGCAGAACCCTTCTTTCCTCCTGTCTCCTCATCGGGAACAAGCTGCAGCATTAGCCTGCATTTGGGTGGATTGTCCTTGAGTCTTATGAAAGCCTTTATTATGGATACGCATCCTGCCTTCATGTCGGCTGAACCCCGTCCATATATCCTTCCTTCCTTCTCTACAGGTTGGAACTGTTCCTTTTTTCCTGAAACAACGTCAAGATGGCCATTGAGGACAAGAGTCCTGTCTCCGCAGCCAATAATAGCTACAAAGCTCTTGAAGCCGTCGTTTTCCAATATTTTTCCCTCTATTCCATTATCCTTCAGGTATGCAACTGCATATTCTACAGCTTGGTTTGCACCATGTCGGCTTGTGGAATCAATCTTCATTAGTTCCTTCAGCAATTCAACCGAATCCATGTCAATTCTCCTTTAAAAGATATTTGCCGAACCATCCCACAAGCTCTTCATATCGCTTTAGCTTGCTCAGGGGACGCCCTCTCACATGGAGTCCGTGGTTCTCATTCTCAAAAATACAAATCCTGGTATCCAACCCAAGAAAGTTAAGGGCGTTGAACATGTTCATGGACTCAGTATAATGACATCTTCTGTCATCCTTTCCATGGATGAATAGGGTTGGAGTCTTCACCCTGTTAACATATGTTATTGGAGACTCTTCCATATAAGCTTGTGGATTGTCCCAGGGAAGATCCCTGTTGCCCATATATTCATATATGAACTTGTATCCTATGTCAGATGATGTAAAGGAAGCAAGTAGATTGCTTATACCCCTCTCCGACACCGCTGCCTTAAACCTGTCTGTATGGCTTATGATGTAATTAGTCATATATCCACCGTAGGAACCTCCCATGACACCCAGTGATTCTCCGTCGATTTTTTTGTATTTGTAAAGGACCCGGTCGGTGAAATCCATAAGCTCATTAAAGGCAACACTTCCAAAATGACCCCTTATGTCTGAAAACCCGTCTCCTCTTCCATCGCTTCCTTTTGGATTCATATAGAAAACATAATATCCACAGGAAGTCAAAACCTGCACATCATGGAAATAGACATCTGAGTATATCATCTTGGGACCACCGTGGGTCATTAGAATTCCCGGATAAGTCTTTCCTTCTTCAATTTCCTGTGGACCATAAACCCAGCCATCAAATTCGCAGTCATCATGATTAAATGTCAGCTTCTCTGGTCTTGACAGCTTCACTTCATCAAGCCATCTGTTGTATGTGGTAATCTGCTGTAAAACCTGGTCACTGTAGAGGTAAAGTTCATCAAGCTTAAGACCCTTAAGTCCCGATATGAGTATACCCTCTTCCATTAGGCAATATCCGTTTATTTCCTTGATACCAGTATTTATATATTCCATGTGACCGTCAAGATTTATCCTGCAGAGCATCTCTCTGTCCCTTTGGACCCTGATATGATAGAGCCAGCTTCCTTTTTTCTGGACAGGCCTTGAATTGGTGAATACACAATCCGTAGCTATGCCCGGATACTCGTTGCTGTAATCCACCTCTTCACCAAGACGTTTTATTTGCTTATTCTTCAAATCTATTATATATATCTGCTGATTGTCGTTTCTGCTTTTCCTGTCAAGATTAACAGCCATGAACAAAAGCTCCTTTTCTGTCATTATCTTTAGACAGCCTACCCTTAAATTGCCTTCAGTATGGCAATCCAAGGACTCCTTGCATATATCATAGGTATATACATCTGAAGCCACTGGTTTTATCCGCGCCTTCTTGAATGAAGTAAACATTATGAGACACTTGTCAAGATCATAGTCGATTCGGTCGACATCCATGTCCAGACTGCTTATGAGACTTATTTCCGTAGAATCCAGGGAAGATCTAAAAAGTCCTGTCACATTGCTTCCTACAATGCCCCTACCCTCTTGGTAAAAGGGAGAATATTCGCTACACTTGACATTGCTTCCTGCATTTTCATCCTGAACTTCCGCAGTAAAATAAAGATATTCACTGCCAATGGAAAATGTCTTGATACTAAAGGGCACCTCCACCAGCCTGTAACTCCTTTTTTCAGTTAAATCATAAGACCATAATATCGAATTTCCTGACTTCCTTTCAACAAAAACAACACCCTCTTCGTTAAAAACATAATCCTCTGGTTCAAAAGGCAGGATAAGTCCCTCCTCTTTCATGGTATCCGTATTGAGAATAACAATACTTTTCTTCAGTCTGTTCTCACCAACATGGGGGCTGTTGACAAAATAAATGGCCAGATTTTTTTCTTCATCTACCTTCAAGTTGCTTATTATTCTGTTTTTTAATAAATCCTTGATTTGACTTTTTCTTTTCATAATTATTTACTCCTGTAAAATAATAATGCAAAATCCATGCCATATATTTGCACTTTACCCCGTAATGTTATAAAATTGTTAAAGAATCAAAGAAGAATATTTGGAGAAAGATATGAAATCAATAGCAATAGTGACAGATTCCGAAAAAAGAAGCCTGCAAGCGAATTCAGCTGCCGAAACAGTCAAACACAATATACTGGAAGTCTTTTCAGGTTCAGTTACTGTAAAAAACTATTATATAGACAAATTCAAGGACTTTACGCGTATAGACGAAGACCTTGTGCTGGTAATGATTGTAAACAGAATAATAAAGGTAAAAAAACATGTATCAAACACCAACAATATCATCGTGGCCAAGAGAACCTTTCTCAAAAGCGGCATCCGCCAACTCTTTAAAATACCTGAAGACTCGGATGTACTGGTTGTCAACGACGACATGGAAACAATACTGGAATCCGTATCATCACTTTACCAAATAGGGATAAAACATGTAAACCTAATTCCTTACAAGAAGGGAGAGAACTATCATCACCTGATCTATGCCCTGTCTCCCGGAGAGCCTCATCTTGTTCCTCAGTATATTCCCAAGCAATATGACCTGGGGGGCCGCGTGGTGGACATACCAACCATGCTAATGATAATAAGGAAACTGGATCTTAACGAGAAAAGAATACATCAAAACCTCTATTCCTACTATCAGAAGATTTTCTCCTCCAACAGAAGCGAATCCGACAACTACAGTCAGCTCATGACAAGAACCGAGCAGCTTGACAATCTTCTTGATCTGTCAACGGACGGAATGCTTCTGACAGACAAAAATGGAGAGATACTGGTTTGCAATAGAAGATTCAAGGAAATATTTGAGATTAAGGATAATGTGGTGGGAAAAATCATCCACCATATAATCCACGAAATAGACCTGCGCAAGTATTACCAAGGAGACTACAGCGATGACCTGGTAACCTTCAAGAACAAATCTCTGAAACTTGAGAAGAAAAACATCACTCATTACAATAAAAAAGAAAGGCTGTATTTCAAGTTTCAAGAAGTAACATACATCAAGAAACTAGAACAGGATTTATCCAGAAAATTAAGAGAAAAGGGGCAGATAGCCAAGTACAGCTTCGACGATATTGTCTATTCCTCTTCAAGAATAAGGAAGGCGATAGACAAGTCAAAGAAGATAGCGACAACGGATCTGACTGTTCTTATCACTGGAGAAAGCGGCACAGGAAAGGAAGTTCTGGCACAGGCAATACACAACGATTCTTTAAGGAAAACCCAACCCTTCATAGCAATAAATGGAGCTGCTATACCTGAAAATCTCTTAGAAAGTGAACGCTTCGGATATACGGAAGGATCCTTCACTGGAGCACTGAAGGGTGGAAAGAAAGGACTCTTCGAAAGGGCAAACAATGGAACAATCTTCCTTGATGAAATCGGCGACATGCCCATACACCTGCAGTCCAAACTGTTGAGAGTATTACAGGAAAGGCAGATAACACCATTGGGCTCCGACCGTATCATAGACATAGATGTAAGAATAATTGCAGCCACACACAAGAATCCAATGGACATGATAGCAAATGGCAATTTCCGAAAAGACCTCTTCTACAGGCTAAACGTCTTTCCAATAGAACTGCCTCCACTACGAAAAAGAAAGGAAGATATAATGCTTCTTTTCAGGCATTTCACAAGAAACAGCTTCAAGTTTACAGACAGTTTCATGGAAAAATCTGTATCTTATCCATGGCCGGGCAATATAAGGGAACTAAGCAATATAGCCATTTACATATCAACCATAGCTGAATCGGATACAATAACCGCAGACATGCTTCCTGAATATATTCAAAACCACCAGGACGAACTGGAATCCCTGAACAAGAGCAGCAGCAATATAATATCAGAAAAATCGGAAATTGATGTAACCATGAAGATACTTAAGGTAATCAAGATTCTAAATGAAATAGAAAAAACAGCTGGAAGAAAGCATCTACTGGAAATAATAAACGAAGAAGACAAGTTGTTAACTGAAAGCAAGCTAAGACGCATACTGGACAACCTGAAAAAATCAGAGCTTATCTTTTCAAGAAAAGGAAGAAGCGGAAATTATCTGACTGAAAAAGGAATTTTATTTATTAGACAAAATTCCTAATATTCACATTATTAAAGATTAATTAACAATAATCAGGATATTTAACAGGACGTTAAATAGGTTGTTTAACCTTTTTATCGTCACATTTAACACCCTGTTTCGCTTTATTAGAAATGCTTTTTTCATTATTTCCACACAAGGCATTCCCCTTCTATGGTTTATAATAATTATCAGCCTTGGCACGAAACTTGCTTTTAAATTAATAAAGGAAGTCAAACTGCAACATCTTTCAAAGACTATATAGGATAAAGGAAGGTAATAAAATGAAACCGCTTATAGGCATATCATCATACGATAAAACAATACTGGTGGAAAACATTGTAATGCTTAAACACATAAATGTCCATCACAACTATGCGAAAGCAGTAACAGAATCCGGAGGAATACCCATAATTCTCCATTCAGACATAGATGAAGAATTGGCTGCTCAATATGCAGACAGACTGGATGCCCTTATCCTCACCGGAGGAAGCGAAGAAATATCTCCCCTATACTATCAGGACAGCTTTTCAATCCACACCACATCGGTCAACCCTAAAAGAGACAAAGGGGATATTCTTCTCATGGAGGCCTTTGAAAAACTGGATAAGCCAATTCTCGGAGTATGCAGGGGACACCAACTTATAAATGTAGCAAGAGGAGGATCCCTCTACAGCAATCTAAAAAAGGAAAGGGACAATTCATCAAGTCACTGGGGCGGTGCAACTCCAATAGACTATCCCGTCCATCATGTAAACATAGTTGAGAACACTCCACACTTTGAAATATTCAACAAGAAAAGACTTGCAGTAAATTCATTCCACTATCAGGCAGTAAAAGGCCTTGGCAAGGGACTCATAGTAAGCGCCAAAAGCGACGACGGCATAATCGAAGGCATTTACGACCCCAACCACAAGTTTATAGTAGGAATACAATGGCATCCCGAGATGATGGCCCTGTCAAACGATGAAATGCTCAAAGTGTTTAAATTTTTAGTTAAAAAAGCAGCTTCACCGCTTTAAAGCAGTTTCTTGAGTTATTAAAAAACCTTCTTAAATCTACTAGCATAACTAAAACAAAACACCCCTTTATGGACTAGCAAGGTCCAATAAAGAGGTGTTTTTCTATGTTTGATTCTATTTTTTATTTCAATTATGACTTACTTTACAGCAGGTTTCTTTCCAGACTTATTTTTTGAATAGTATGGTTTTTTGCTGTTCTTGTTTCCTGAAGACTTTTTCTTATAAGATGAATTGTTTTTTGATGACGACCTTTGCTTGAACTGCGATGTATTCTGTTTTGGTGCTGCAGGCATGTTGAATTCCTTGTCAGTTAATGCATAGGGCTGGTCATGTACTATAGGAATCTTTTTTGATATAAGCTTCTGTATGTCTACAAGTAGTTTTCTCTCTTCATTGTCACAGAAGGAAATGGCAATTCCACCATGTCCTGCTCTTCCTGTACGTCCTATTCTGTGGACATATGTTTCAGATACTTCCGGCAGATTGTAGTTTATTACGTGTGACAACTGGCTCACATCTATACCACGTGCTGCAATATCAGTAGCTACCAGTATCCTTGTTTTTCTTTCCTTAAACTTCTTGAGGGCCAATTGTCTGGCATTCTGGGACTTATTTCCGTGGATGGCCTCAGCTTTGAGTCCTGCCTTTCCAAGCAAGGTTACAATCTTGTTGGCACCATGCTTTGTCCTTGAGAAAACAAGGGTTGATTCCATATCATTGTTTTTAAGCAGGTGAATAAGAAGATTTGTCTTATCCCTCTTACCTACTCTATAGACAGATTGTTTTATTGTATCAACAGTGGATGATACGGGAGTTATTTCAACCTTCAATGGATTTTTTAGTATTGAGTTGGCAAGCTTTTCTATTTCGGCAGGCATGGTTGCAGAGAAAAACATAGTCTGTCTCACTACAGGAACATGCTTGATGATTCTTCTTACATCGTGAATCATTCCCATGTCAAGCATCATGTCTGCTTCGTCCAGTACAAAGTACTTGGTATTCTTAAGGCTTACATATTTCTGGTTCATAAGGTCAAGAAGCCTTCCAGGTGTCGCAACCAGGATGTCCACACCACTCCTAAGAGCCTTTGTTTGAGGATGCTGTGACACACCTCCAAATATTACCAATGTTTTTATGTCCATGTATCTGCTGTATGCTTCAAAACTTTTGCCTATTTGAATTGCAAGCTCTCTGGTAGGTGCAAGTATCAGGGACTTTATTTGTCTCTTACCTTTTCCACCTCTTTTTTCAGCTGCAACTCCCTGCAAGATTGGTATTGCAAATGCAGCAGTCTTGCCTGTTCCTGTCTGGGCACATCCCAGCAGGTCCTTTCCTTTTAACAGTGAAGGAATAGCTTCAGCCTGAATTGGTGTAGCTTCCTTGTATCCTTCAGATTTTAAAGCCTTCTGAATGGGCTCAATGATGTTTAAATTTTCGAATAACACTAATATTTCTCCTTTTTGTTCCTAATATTATACTTTGAATGAACAAAACAAAGAACGCACCAAATGCGTTCTTTACAGATAAGAGACATTAGCCATTTATTTGAATACGGATCAACCGCGTTTTTTCATTCTTCCAATATTATCAACAGCAACTTTTTTTATTTTTTTGTTGCCTGGTCTATTATATACGATAAAAAGGAAAATAGCCAGCTATTTATTTTCTTCCTTGAATAAAGCAGCTTTAGAGGCTTATCCGGGTCAAGCTTCATTTGGCCAGTCAGGCTAAAAAGAGTCCGCTGAAAGTAATACAACTTTCAGCGGACTTAATATTTACTATTCTTCTATGTCGCTGTGGTATGACTGGAGAGATTTCTTCTCCGATGTAGACTGGCCGTTCTTGATATAGGCATCTATACCATTTGCACTTGCAAGGGCAGCAGTCATGGCCGTAATATATGGCACCTTGTGCTTGATTGCAATCTTTCTTATGAAAGAATCATCGATTTCACTGAGCTTGGTCAAAGGAGTATTGATGATGTAGTTTATCTTGCCGTTTGCTATTGCATCGGCGATATTGGGTCTTCCCTGATGAACCTTTTTGATAACCTGGCAATTGACTCCATTTTCCTTCATATACTTGCATGTTCCATCTGTCGCAACTATATCGAAACCTATCTCTTCAAACTTCTTGGCGGCAATAAGTGCTTCTTCCTTGTCCTTGTCGTTTACACTTATGAGAACAGTTCCTTTAAGAGGAAGGTTGATTCCTGCTGCTTCCTTTGCCTTGAAATAAGCAAGTTCAAAAGATTGAGCCATACCAAGAACCTCGCCTGTAGACTTCATCTCAGGCCCCAAAACAGGGTCAACTTCAGGGAACTTGTCAAATGGCAGTACTGCAGCCTTGACACCATAGTGAGGAATCTTCTTGTCTTTAATGTCCTTTATGGAGTATTCCTTGCCTTCTTCCTTAGCCATCATGATTTCCGTAGCTATTGTAGCCATAGGAATATTGCAGACCTTGGAAACCAAAGGCACCGTCCTTGAAGCTCTTGGATTCGCCTCCAGCACATATACCTTGTCGTCGGCAATGGCATACTGCATGTTCATGAGTCCTACAACTTTCATTTCCGCAGCTATTCGTTTTGTATAATCAATTATGGTATCTATATGTTTCTGGTCAATTCCTACGGGTGGTATTACACATGCAGAATCTCCCGAATGTATTCCTGCATACTCTATATGTTCCATTACAGTAGGTACATAGGCATCTATACCATTTGAGATGGCATCTGCCTCAGCCTCCGTTGCACTTCCAAGAAACCTGTCAACCAGTATAGGTCTTTCAGGAGTCACTCCTATGGCTTCCTTCATATAGGTTTTAAGCATGTTCTCGTCATGGACTATCTCCATGCCTCTACCTCCAAGTACATAAGAAGGTCTAACCATAAGTGGATATCCAATCCTCTCGGCAATGACAATGGCTTCATCAATGTTTACAGCCATTCCAGACTCAGGCATTGGAATCTCAAGCTTGTCCATGATCTTGTTGAACTGGTCCCTGTCTTCTGCAAGGTCTATTGTATCTATGGAAGTACCTAGTATGTTTACTCCTGCCTCCTGAAGCTCTGCGGCAATGTTAAGAGGAGTCTGTCCCCCAAACTGGACTATTGCTCCGACTGGTTTTTCC
>CAZFYP010000001.1:35529-43949 GCA_964523535.1 uncultured Clostridia bacterium | reverse complement strand
GATCCCATTTTCATAGTGGATGGTCTGGACAAGACATTTGCACAAATGACCGACGTTGAAAAAAACAAGTACAGTCACAGGGGAAAGGCTGTAAGGAATTTAAAAAATATATTTGGAGAAATATTGAAATGAAGATAATAGTAGTTAGCGATACTCATTTTAGTACTCAAAAGATTATTGAGAGACTTGAAATTATTGAAGATATTGACATGATTATACACCTGGGAGATATAATGTCCGATAGTAAAAAGATAGGAGAGGCCCTGGGTGTGAAGACACTTTCAGTAAAGGGGAACTGTGATTTTGGATTGGAAGAAGAGCCTTTTGAGAAAATTGTAGAAGTGGAGAACATTAAGATAATCTTTACTCATGGACACAGATATAAGGTTAAGCAGTCTGTTGACAGATATTTCTACAGGGCAATGGAAGCTGAAGCCAATATAGCTCTTTACGGACATACCCATGTTCCTGTGAACAGATGGATAGAGGATGTGCTTATGTTCAATCCAGGGAGTGCGTCATTGCCAAAGGAAGGCCAGAAACCCTCCTTTGGAATATTGAATATAGTTGACAACAAGGTAGAATCAAATATCATCACTTATTAGACTTGTTGAATATGCTATTGTACATGGTAGGAATGACAATAAGGGTGAAGAATGTTGATACAATGAGCCCTGACATAAGCGTTACAGCCATTGGTGTGAAAAATGAACTGCCCGACAGGGCAAGGGGCAAGAGACCAATGACAGTTGTTATAGTACTTAGCATTATTGGACGAAATCTTCTGTTGAGAGAAGACTCGCAGGCATCTTTTATAGAGATGCCTTTTTTTATTTCTCCATTTATATGTTCCATCAGTAAAATGGCATTGTTTACAACAATTCCAATGAGACTTGCCAGTCCAAGACCTGCAGTAAAGGAAAACGGCTGTTTAAAGAGATAAAGACCTGTTAATGAACCTATTATGGACAGTGGGACAGTAAGCAGTATGATCAGCGATTGTCTTGACGACTTGAATTGTATTAGAAGGATTACATATATAGCAGCCAGTGCGTAGAGAGCAGATTCTGCAATGCCAACAAGATATTTGTTTACAGTTTCCTTTTCACCGCCATAGTCAATGAGTATATTTGTGTCTTCCATGGCTTTATCCATAAGTTCTTCTATCTTTGATTGCGAATCCTGGGTGTTGTATGTATCCTTTACATCACAACTTATGGAAACTGACGGATACCTGTTGTATCTGTATATTATGGGAATGAGACTTTTCAAGTTTACTTCTGAAACCTGTTTCAACAGAATTTTATTTCCTGTAAATGAAGATTTGACTTTCAGATTTTCAAGACTGCTTAATGAATCTATATCTGAGTCAAGATATATGTCATATTCGTTGTTACCGCTGGAAAGCTTCGATGCGGTAGTACCGTTGAGAGCAATGTTCACCTGTCTCTGTATATCGTATTTAGTCAGTCCCATGAGTGAGGCTATATCTTCATCAATATTAAGATGATACTGATATACAGATTTTGGAATATTGGACCAGCTAGTGTCTATGCTTTTTAGACTGTTGATTTCCCGTAAGGCATTTTCTGCATTAATATAGAGGTTTCCTTTATTGTTATGGTACATGGATATTTCTATATCTGCACCAGGAGCGGTTATTGCAGCTTGTTTGACTTCGATTCTGCTTCCTGTGAGATTTTCCTGCAATATTTCTTCCAGATAGTTTGCATATGAAGTTTTATCTATGGAGTCACTATCATTTAGGAAAATGAGAAGCTGTCCAATGTGGTCGGAATCAGCACCAGTAGCTATAGTTAGATAGAATTTAGGCATATATCCACCTATACTCGATGTATATCCCTTTATATTTTCTTCCTTGTCCAATATGTAGCTTATTTCATCTATTAGATCTTCAGTGCTTTCAATATCTCCTTTTTTTTCATTTGATATGTCTATATATAGATAATCTTTGTCAGCATATGGGAAAATTTCGATGGGTATAAAATATAAACCTATGGCTACGGAAACTGCAAAAAAGGCAAAGATGGATATTATTGTCATTAAGCTGTGCTTTAGTCCTGTCTGAAGAAGGCTGTTGAAAAGTTTTCTTACCCTGTTCTTTTCCGGCAGTATATTTTTGGCTGTACCAGTAAAGATACAGGTAAGGGCAGGAACCAAAAGCATTGCTGAAAAGTATGAAGCTGTAAGCGCTATGATTACGACTGCAGGTAGTGATTTGGCAAATTCGCCTGCTTCACCCGGAAGAGCCATAAGAGGAGCAAAGGCTGCAATCGTGGTCAGCGTTGATGAAAAAACGGGTCTGGAAGTGTCAAGTGCTCCTTCAATGGAAGCTCTGGCAGGATCCATGTTTTCATCAAGTTTAACCTGTATTGCATCAGTCACCACTATTGAATTGTCTACCAAAATCCCCAGGGATATTATGAGGGCTGCTATAGAAATTTGATGAAGGTCTATTCCAAGATAGCGCATAGCAGTAAAAGTCAGCAATATGCTGAAAGGTATGGCAGTGGATACTATTGCAGCATTTTTATAGCCCATGCCTATGAATACCGTGATTATTACAAACAATATGCCTTCGAGAAGATTCAGAATGAATTTGTTTATGGAGTCCTTGACTTCGTCAGGCTGATAAATCAGTTTTTCTGCCTTTAGATTTTGTGGAAGTTCTGAAAGTTTATGGTCAAGTACGTTTTCAACATCTTTACCTATAGCAACGATATTTTGATTATCCTTGAAATAACCCGATATAAGAACTGCAGGTTTCCTGTTTGTCTGGAATTTCTTTGCATCCTCTTCATAAGCCATATATATTTCGGCTATATCCTTCAGTCTTGTTATACCGAAATTGTCTGAAATATGGATGACAAGATTTTCAATATCATGAATGTCTTCAAAGGTTCCTGGTATGTTCACGCTTATTTTACCTGATTGTGTATCGAGGGAACCGGAAGGTATGTTAATATTTTGTATAAGTAGTAGATTGTAAATATCTTCAACAGACAGGTTAGTCCTGTCTAGACTGGAGAGGTTGATTTCCACATAAACCTGCTTTTCCAGGTTTCCGTCAATATTTACTTTCTTGATACCGTCAACTCTAAGGAGTTCGTTTTTTATATCTTCTGCGAAATATGAAAGCTTGTCATAGGAATAACCTTGGCCTGACAAGGTGATAATGAGACCGGCTGTTTCAACCATGTTTTCAGTATCGATTTCAGGAGTAAATGTCCCTTGTGGAAGTTCATCTGAAAGGGAATTGACAATCTCACTGAGACTGGACCACTGTTCCTCCTTGTCAACTGAGTAGTTTATGGTTACTATGACGATTGATACATTGCCGGAAGATATGGATTCTATATTTTCAATTCCTTCAAGGATGGATATTTCATTTTCGATTTTCTTTGTTATGAGAGATTCGATTTCTTCAGCGGAAGCACCTGGATAAACAGTTGTTATAATGGCTGAAGGACTTGTGACATCAGGATTTTCTTGACGCGGAAGGCTTGTATACGAAATTACTCCGGATATCATGAATATAAGGGTCAGAATTACAGTAACCTTTCTGTTGTGTACTGTGAAATTTATCAATCCCTTCATATCATAACCCTTCCTGACTTTTTACTTTATATCCTTCAAGTATGTTGTCCAGTCCCAGGGTAATGATTTCATCACCTGGATTGATTCCTTCTACTAAGATCTTGTCCTCGTTTATGCTCATTATCTTTATATTTCTTCTGGAGGCACGTCCGTCTTCAACCAGATATACGTAATCTTCTCCATCACTGAGGACTGTAGATATGTCAAGCCATATGCCTTCGCTTTTACCAAGAATGAAGTCTACTTGTGCCGTTGAACCTATGAAAATATCATCTGTGGAAATATCAAGACTTATGGTTACAAGATAGGTGAGGGAATTGGGATCTGGAATCTTACTGATGGAATCTATGGTGCCGGAGAAGGATTTTTCATTGATTTCAACACTCGATAGGGTTTTTTTATCGATTATGTAGGCGTCTTTTATGGAAACTCCAACTTCAACTACAAGTTCGTTGCTGCTTGCAATGACGACAGGGTAACCTGAAGCAACGGCATCTCCATCCTCATTTAAAATGGATAGGACGGTGCCTTTCGAGTCACTGTATAAAATTGAATCTTCAATAAGGGATTGGTAGCCTTCGTATGCATTTTTTGCAGCCAAATAAACGGAGTAGGATGACTGTATATCTTGACTGTCAGCACCTTGCAGAGCCTTGTTTAAAATCTCTTGGGCCTGAAGATATTCCTTTTCGGATATATCCATAGTCAGTTCGGCCTGCTCTAAAGAAGACAATGATATGACATTCTCTTTAAAAAGTTCTGCCATATCATTGTAGTTGTTTTTATTAAATTCGTAGACGGATTTTGCCTTGTTGACATTGAGTCTTGCATTGTTGATATCTTCCTTTCCGGCACCCTTTAAAGCTTTCTGATATTGGGAGTAGGCAGAATCCATATTGTTGCCGGCTGCTTCCATTTGAAATTCCAAATCTGTAGTATCAATTGAAGCAATCGGGTCTCCGTGAGCTAGCTCTTGGGAAGTATCCACAAAGATTTGCTCAATATAACCGCCTGTTCTGAAAGAATAGCTTTTGAGCTGATTTGATCTTACAATACCCACATAATTCAATGTTCTGTCCATGGAGGTGGTTTTTGCTGCAAGGGTTTCCACTTGAATCTCTTTCTCCATGTCCAATGGAGGTTCATTGACGCATGCTGACAACAGAACTGTCAGAATTATGAAAAGTGCAGGAATAAATATAAATTTCTTCATAAATCACCACTAAAAAAATATTTTAATGAAGTCTCCTATCAATACATCGAAATTTGATTTTGAATTTGTTTCTTCAATTATTTTTGCCAAACCTTTCTTTATAGATTCAGTATAGGCTTTTGCAAGAATTTTGTCCACTGTTCCTGGAGAATTGTCTGATTTTAGCTTGAATCCTGTCATTACAACTTCTTCAAACATCTTGTCCAGGTCCTTGCTGACTTGGGGGAGAATTGTTTCATTGCTTAGAATTATATGAAGTTGGTATTTGTGTTTTTTTATTGTTTGAACTAGGAGGTCACTGAACTCTTTTGATAGAGTTTCCAAACTTGAAATTTCATGTAGGTCAAGATTGTCAAATTTGATTTTAAGTTCTTTGTAGATTGGTATTACTATGGCTTTAAAAAGTTGTTCCTTGTTTGTGAAATATCTGTATATATTTCCTGGTGATACATTTGATTTTAGGGCTATGTCCCTGATTTTTGACTTGTCATATCCTGTTTTATAAAATTCAGATAGTCCGGATTTTAATATGTCCTCTTTAACATGGGCTTTCAGTACTTGTGGCATAAATAAACCTCCATTTAATATATAACTAATTATATCATGGTTCATTATATATTACAAGTACAAGAAACCAATATTAGGTTATTAGTCAAGATTTCTTATATCAAGCTCATCCTGTGAATATACTGCAAATTTATCAAACCCTTGACTTGCCAGCTGATTAAGCTGTTTGCCCATTTTTTTCGCTTTTTTGAAGAGTGAAACAGAATAACCTTTAGACCTTAAGTCTTCGGCTTTTAATATTACATCTGAAACTTCTTCCGTGTCGTACAGAAGTACTATTTTTTCATTTCCAGGAGATCTGTACTTATCTTCAATCATTTGATTTACAAGTCGTTCAAAGCCTATTGAAAATCCTATTGCTGGGATGCTTTCGCCTATGAATCCTCCTACCATTTCATCATATCTTCCGCCGCCTGCGATTGAATAGCCAAGTCCCTTGTAGGCGATCTCAAATATGGGTCCAGTATAGTATCCCATTCCTCTGACGAGGGTGAAGTCGAATACAATATCATAATTGCCATCTGCTATTGCAGTAACGTTTCTTGTTATGTATTTCATGTTTTCGATTACTTCATCGGGAACATTGTAATTGTTGAGAATATCAATTTCACCATCACTTATTTCATCTAACATGGACAGGATTTTTTCTATGTTTTCAGAAGGGTATTTTCTACCTTCAAGTTCTTTTTTTATGCCGTTAATTCCTATTTTATCCAGTTTATCAAGTATTATGCATACACCTTCAAAATCATCCTCACTGAATCCGCAGCCAAGAACTACTGACTTAAGGATTCTTCTGTCGTTTATTCTAATTTGGAAATCACTTACACCAAGTTCCGTAAGAGCCTTGGCAGTAGATGTAAGAAGTTCGATTTCCGCGTCATTGTTTGGATTTCCAATTATATCTATATCACACTGCTTGAAGCTTCTATATCTGCCTTTTTGAGCGCGTTCAGCCCTGAATACATTTCCCACCTGTATTGCCTTGAATACGGTGGGAAGCTCGCTTCTGTGATTGCAGTAGAAACGCACCAGGGGAATTGTAAGATCGTATCTCAAGCCAAGCTCTGCAAGGTCGTTTTCTGTAAGGTTTTCCTTTGTCAATTTAAGCTTGTTTCCTCTTTTCATTATCTTGAATATCAGCTTAAGGTTTTCTCCCCCCTTGCTTCCAAGAAGGTTTTCGATATTTTCAACAACAGGTGTCTCAATCAGTTGAAAACCATCTTTCTTATAGTTATCAATTATTTTTCTTTCAACATGGTCCCTTATTTCTTTTTCAACGGGTAATAGATCTCTCATTCCCTTTGCCGGATTTACATTGATTTTCATATTGTTAATTCCTCCTTAAATTTCAAATATATTGTATGTATTGTTCAAAAGGTCCACATAGAGAAGCTTGCCTCTAAGTTCTATTTCCTTGTTGAGAAGGACCTTTATGCATTCGCTTACCTGGGCGGCTGCAGCTGCGGCTGGTGTGTAGGAAGGATTTCCTACAAGAGTTTCGATTCCTTTTTCTTCACAGTCGCTGTATATTTTAGAAAGTGTATCATCTCCCGGCATCACTACGCTTATTTGATAATACCATCCTGCAATGGCACCATGTATAAGGGGAATGTTGTGTCGGGAACATTTTTTTTCCATTAGAAGCCTTGTTGTTACGTTATCTACGGCATCAACTACAATATCATGTCCACTGATTATTTCATCGCTGTTTTCTTCGGAAAGAACAGTATCATAGCCGGTAAATTTCACATGTGGATTAACCTCTTTGACTCTTTTCTCTGCTTCTGCAACTTTTTTTCTTCCCAAGTTTGAAGTAGTTGAATAAAGCTGTCTGTTCAGATTCGTTTCATCAAAGACGTCTCCGTCAAGGGTCGTAATGCTTCCTACACCAATTCTTGAAAGCATTTCAATTATATATCCTCCCAAACCTCCGCAGCCTACTACCAGAACACTGCTTTTTTTTAGGATTTGCATATCAGTTTCACTTATTGTTGTTAGGTTTCTCAAGTATCTGTTTTCCATGACATCCTCCTGTAAATAGCCTAATAAGTATATCATAATTTAAATTTGTAAAAAACAGAAATTTACCAAAATGTATTTCTTTTTTTGACCTTTGAAAGTTGAATATGCTTGACCTTTTGAAGTTTTTTTATGTTATACTTATTATTGATGATACAGTATGGAAGTCATTCAATCAAGTGTTTACAGGATTTTTTATTAGTCGAGAATGTTGAAATCAAGTCCTGTAACAATGATTTGCAAAATAATAAATTGACGGGAAGGTTAAGATATGAAAGAACTTAATTATATAAAAGTATGTGCATTGAGTCCAACGCTGAAAGTTGCTGACTGCCAATTCAATGCAAGTAAAATAATAGAAGAATTAAATAAAGTCAGGGATGAAAAAGTTGAGGCAGCTGTTTTTCCTGAACTTTCAATTACGGGATATACCTGCGGTGATTTGTTTTTTCAGGAACTGCTTTTAAGGGATTGTGAAAATGCTCTTGAAAGAATAGTGGACCATTCAACCGATATGGATATGGTCATTGCAGTAGGGGCACCTGTAAAAAAGGGTGGAATGACCTTCAATTGCGCAGTGGTAATAAACAGAGGAAGGATACTCGGTATTGTACCTAAGACATTTCTTCCGAATTATAATGAATTCTATGAAAAAAGATGGTTTGCAAGCGGCGGGGGAATTGTTGATGAAACAGTGGAATACTGTGGAATGAAAGTTCCATTCGGCACAGACCTCTTGTTTGAAAGCGAATCAAAAAAAGACTTTGTAATAGGACTGGAAATATGCGAGGACTTGTGGGCCACGGTGCCTCCCAGCAGCAATCTGGCATTAGGTGGTGCAACGGTTCTTCTTAATCTGTCGGCTTCCAATGATTTGGTTGGGAAAAGTGAATACAGGAAGAGTCTTGTAATCAACCAGTCGGCAAGATGTCTTGCTGGATATGTATATGTGTCTGCAGGATACGGTGAATCTTCTACGGATCTTGTTTTTGGAGGACAC
>CAZFYP010000001.1:0-35519 GCA_964523535.1 uncultured Clostridia bacterium | reverse complement strand
AGTATTGGCTGTTATTGCATTTCAATGATCACCAGGGTGGGGCAATGCATCGCGATGATTGCGAGGCAAAGCTGAATGAAGCACTAAAACAGTTTGGAGTCAGGTATAATGATGATGGCTCCAAACACCTCAGAACAGATTTACTGGACTTGCTTGATGGGATTGATAAGCAGAATGGAAGGATAATCAGTGAAATGGATTTGGATATCATAATACATGATAGAAGAAACTCAAGCTCATTTTGCGATAGTCCAAAACAGTGTTTCAGGAAAGTTAAGTTCTATACTGAGTCCAAATCAGATGAAATATACAGAAGGCACAATCCACATCCCTTTGTTCCTGGAAGAGAAGAGGAGAGGAATAAAAGATGTGAGGAAATATTCAGTATACAGACAAGCGGTCTTGCAAAAAGGATTGAACATATAGGGTCTTCAAGCATGATTATTGGAATATCAGGAGGTCTTGATTCAACACTTGCCCTTCTTGTATGTGTCAAGACATGTGACAGGCTTGGCTTGGACAGAAAAATGATAAAAGCAGTAACTATGCCTGGATTTGGCACTACTGACAGGACATACAACAACGCTGTAGGCCTTATAAAATCCCTTGGAGCGACTTTTCTGGAGATACCTATAGCAGAGGCTTGCAAGGTGCATTTCAAAGACATAGACCACGATATGGACCTTCATGACATTACCTATGAAAATACCCAGGCAAGGGAAAGAACACAGATTCTTATGGATTTATCCAATAAGTATAAGGGAATAGTTGTTGGAACAGGGGATCTTTCTGAACTTGCAATGGGATGGGCAACTTACAATGGAGATCACATGTCCATGTATGGCGTCAATTGCAGTATACCGAAGACCCTTGTCAAATATGTAGTCAAATGGGTTGCTGAAAATGAGGTAGAAGGTGAAACCAGGGAAATACTCTTTGACGTACTGGATACTCCCGTTAGCCCCGAGCTTCTTCCACCCGATGAAAGAGGGGAGATATCCCAGAAGACGGAAGACCTCATAGGACCTTATGAGCTTCATGACTTTTTCCTCTACAATACTGTAAGATACGGATTCGGCCCTGAAAAGATCATGAAGATTACAGAATTGGCTTTTGAAGGTGAGTATTCAAAGGATGTAATCTACAAATGGCTTAGACAATTTTACTGGAGATTCGTTTCTCAGCAGTTTAAAAGGTCATGTATTCCTGACGGTCCCAAGGTAGGATCCATATGTCTGTCGCCAAGAGGGGACTGGAGGATGCCAAGTGATACCTCTTTTGGAATGTGGAAGAGAGAGATGGATAAAATTGGAGAAGAATGCGGATACATTTAATTACTGTAATTTTCCAAAGGTGAAAGAGATACAAGAAAAAAGCTGGAAATCAAATGCAGAATTGCATGGTGATTTCCAGCTTTTGTTGTTGTTTTTAAAATGAGTCTAGCCTCTTTCAATGGCAGTAAGACCGGTTCTTACAAGCTCGATTATTCCATATGGTCTAATCAATTCAATAAAGGCGTTGTTCTTGTCTTCATCTCCAGTCATCTCAATAGTTATTGACTTGGCACTTATGTCGACAGTCTTTCCCTTGAAGACATCAGCCATTTGGATAATTTCTGTTCTTGTTTTTTGAGTACAGCTTATCTTAAGGAAGAGGAGTTCCCGAAGAACGGATTTTTTTAAAGTCAAATCACTGATTTTGATTACATTGATTAGCTTGTTAAGTTGCTTTGTTATCTGTTCAAGAATTTCTTCATCTCCTGTAACTGTTACAGTTATTCTTGATATATTGGAATTAGTTGTTTCAGCAACGTTCAAGGTATCGATATTGTAACCCCTTCTAGAGAAAAGGCCGGCAACCTTGCTTAGAGTACCAGGGTAGTTTTCTACAGTGATTGAAAGTACATGTTTTTCGTGTTTCATTACTTCCACCTCCAGTGTGCTAATGTTGGGAAATCATGGTGAACCTTACATTCTATGAAGCAAGGCTCATTGCTTGCATAAGCCTTGTCAAGAACTTCTTCGATGTCGCTGTCTTTTTCTATGGTATATCCTGTTATGCCATATGCTTCGGCCAGCTTCATGAAATCAGGATTAAAGTTAACATCGATGCCGCAGTATTTGTTGTAGCCGTAAGCGTTAAGCTGCAGCTCCCTTACCATACCAAGTCTATTGTTTGTTATTACAACAACTTTTATATCAAGATTGTGTTCCCTTACAAGACCAAGTTCTCCCATTAGCATCTGGAATCCACCTTCACCCATTACTGCTGTTACTGTAGTGTCATCAGTAGCAGTGAATCTGGCTCCTATTGCAGCGGGAAGTGCATAACCCATGGTTCCAAGACCACCTGATGTAAAGTATTTTCTGTCACCATTTGCACAATAGTAGTGTGCAGCCCAGATTTGATTCTGTCCAACATCGGCAGTAAGTATAGATTTACCGTCTATATGGTCTGAAATTGATTTTATGAATTTCAAAGGATTTGCTCCTTCAAGTTCCCATTCCTTGCTAAGATTGTCATCCCAATATGATTTTCTGGAATATTTCAAACTGTCTTTCCATTTCTTGATGTTTCCAGTATATTCATAGCTAATGAGTTTTTCTAGTATGTTTTTTGCATCTCCAACTATTGGGGTATGTGTTTTCTTGTTTTTTCCGATTTCGGCCGGGTCAATATCTATGTGTATGATATGCTGTCCTTCGTTGTTGTCGGAAATAACAGCTGTTGACCTGTCTGTAAATCTTGCGCCCAATACAATTATCAAATCGGCCTTGTTCATAGCCTGGTTGATGAAAGGGTAACCGTGTGATCCCAGAAGACCTGCAAAGTGTTTTGAATCGTTTGGAAAGCTGTCAACTCCCATTAGAGTACATACAACAGGAATATTCGTTTTTTCTACAAATTTCTCCAGTTCAGCCCTACAGCCTGAAGAACTTATTCCTCCACCAACGCATATCAATGGACGTTCAGCCTTGTTTATTCTTGCAACGGCCTTCTTCACCTGTTTCATGTTTCCTTCATAGGTTGGCTTGTAACCTCTTATTTCAACTGTTTCAGGATATTCGAACTCTATTATTTCATTTTGTATATCCTTGGGTATATCAATGAGTACAGGACCTTTTCTTCCTGTATTTGCTATGTAAAATGCTTCCTTCATTATCCTTGGTATTTCTTTTTTATCATTTACAAGGTAATTGTGCTTTGTAAAAGGTTCTGTTGCACCCACTACATCTGCTTCCTGAAACATGTCTGTTCCTATTTTTGCTGATACTACCTGTCCTGTGATTGCTATCAACGGAATAGAATCCATGTAGGCAGTCGCAATTCCAGTTATGAGGTTTGTGGCACCAGGACCTGATGTTGCAAGACATACTCCCACAGAGTTGTCAACCCTTCCGTATCCGCTCGCCATGTGGGCAGCAGACTGTTCGTTTCTAACTAGAATATGTTCCACCTTTGAATTTCTAATGGCTTCGTAAAGCGGGAGGACGGCTCCACCTGGATATCCAAATATTTTTGTAATGTTTTCTTGCTCCAGACAAGCTATTACTGCTTCAGCAACTGTCATTTTCATTTATTTCACCCCTTGGTATAGTATTGGTTTGAAATTATACCAAATTATTGTACTAAAATCAATACAAATGAAAAAAATTGCACTAAAATTAGTACAATTCTTTTTTGTTTCATCAGTTTTTTGAAATTACATTCAGTAATTCTCTTTTTAATGTTGTAAAACCATCATCGGTGAAGTGTCTCTTCATAATGTCTTCTTCTATGACTTTTTCATAAACTATTCGTGCAGGACTGTTGGCAAGAATGTATATCTTGTCGGCAAGAAAAATTGCTTCATCGATGTCGTGGGTTATAAAAACCACTGTTTTGGAAGACTGAGTCCAGATTGTCCTGAAAGAATCCATTACGGACATCTTGAGCTTGATGTCAAGACCGCTGAAGGGTTCGTCCATGAAAAGGATTTTTGACGGATATGAAAAAGCCCTTGCTATAGATAATCTCTGCATCATTCCTCCACTTAATTCGTTAGGGAAGAGGCTAGTGGAGGATTCAAGATTTACCAGTTTAAGATTCTCAAGTATTATTCTCTTCCTTTTTTCCTTGTCGGAATAGACACCTTTAAGTATGAAATCAATATTATCATAGACATTAAGCCAGGGAAGAAGTCTTGGTTCTTGAAAAATATATGAAAATTCCTTGTGGCCTATTCCTTCTATTTCACCCGAGTCATGACGGTCCAATCCAGAAAGAAGCTTTATCAGTGTCGACTTGCCGATACCAGAGGCTCCCAAAATACAGCTTATATTGTTTTCTTCCATGTCAATGCTGAAATTGTCGAAAACCGTCTTGTTGTGAAATTTTTTTGTTAAATTGTTTATACTTATCATTTGATCACCTTTTTCTCTTGAAAAATAGCTGGATGATATTTTCGAATAAATAGCTTAGCATTATTATCAGCATTGTCCAGGCCAGGAGCTCCGGTATTTCAAGATAAATCTTGGAGTCATGGAGCCTATTGCCTATACCTACGGCATATATTGGCATAGACAGTACTTCAGCTGCAGCTACAACCTTCCATCCAAGTCCTATGGAGGTTATGAAACCTGCCTGTATATAGGGTCTGGCAGATGGGAGATAAATGTTTTTAAAGACCTGGAAAGGTGCAACATTGTATATTTTACTCATTTCTATTAGCTTGCTGTCTGTTTCCCTTATTCCCTGTACCATGTTTGTCCAAATGATGGGGTAGCACATAAGCAACCCTGTAAATACAGGAACGTAATCTGACTTGAACCATATTATTGCCAGGATGATGATTGAAATTACAGGTGTTGATCGTATCAGCAGTATCAATGGCTCGAATATATAATAGACTTTTTCATTCAATCCGCAAAAAAAACCTGTGGCTATGCCGAGTAGGGCGGAAATGGTGAAACTGGCTGTGACTCTCAGTGATGTTGAGGCTATGATACTGAAGAAACTGTCATCTTTCATTATGTCAACAAATGAGTTTAAGACGCTCATTGGCGAGGGAAGGTATATATCCTTGCTTATGACAAGATACATCACTTCCCATAAAATCAGCCAAATCGCTAGTCCTATTAATTTGTATTTCTTACTCTGAGTAGAAGAAATCTTCATTTGGGAGCTTGCCTCCTATTGAGGAAGGATTGAAGTTCATCAATACTTCAAGAAAAGCGTTAATCTCATCCTTAGCATCCTGGGCATTTCTTATGACTATTGCACAATTAGGTATGGCCATTTCAGCGAGTTTTGCATCTGGAAGTATTCCGTTTGATTCGATTAGGACGCCTGCTTCTGCTGGATTTTCATTTACCCAGTTTACTGAATTTTCATATTCAGTCATGAACTTAGCTACAAAGTCCTTGTTGTTTTCTGCAAATTCCTTGTTTACCAGAAGGCATCCCATTGTCAGGTCTCCTGCATTGTCTGTTGCCTCACTCCAAGCTTGGTTCAAGTCAACTAGAATGCTTACATCTTCTGATTTCCTTACCACCTGTGTAACAAAAGGTTGTGGAAGTACTGCTGCCGGTGCATCTCCTGCTATTACAGCCTGTGCAAGGGATGAATGGTCAGGGAAGAATTCAATTGCTATATCATCCTTAAGACCTTTCTTTTCAAGAATGTAGTTGATGGCATAGTCTGGAGTGGCACCCTGTCCACTTACGTAAAGAGTTTGTCCCTTCAGTTCTTCCAGGCTTTCAATATCTGCACTTCCTACTATATGGATAACACCTAGTGTGTTAAGTGCAAGGAACTGAACTGCTCCTTCAGTCTTGTTGTATAGGACGGATGCAAGGTTTGTAGGTACTGCTGCAATTTGCACATCACCTGTTATGATTTTTCCAACCAGAGCATCCGGTGCACTTTCAGACATGTATTCTACAGAATATGTATCACTATTCAGAGCTTTTTCTTCAAATAATTTGATCATTCCCATTGAAGTAGGTCCTTTAAGTCCTGCAATCATTACATTCTGACTTTCAACGTGCTCTTCTGGTGTTTCTGTTTCTTCAGGTGTTGTTGTTTCTTCCTGTGTTTCAGTCTCTGCAGGAGTTTCCTGTGCTGTTTCCTGACTGCCTGCACATCCTGCCATTGATCCTATTATCAACAATGTTAATAGCAATAGTGAAATAATTCGTTTCATTTTGACCTCCTAAATGTCATTGAAAATTTTTTTTGTTAATGCACTTTTTACTGTTATTCCTGAAACGGCTCCAAGCTTGCCTGTAAGGCTTCCGATATCATCGGTTGTTCCATCAACTATGATTGATATGACATTTATATTCTTGTTTTTGTAAGGGATTCCCATTCTTCCCACTATTATTTCTCCGTGGTTGTGAAGTATTTCATTTACCTTTGAAACACTATCAAGGTCTTCTATGACAATTCCTACTACTCCGATTCTGTTCATATATAATCTCCTAAATAAAATTGACGGAATTTTTTAAACAAGCTTCTGAAAACAAAAAACCCTGCCTGTAAACAAGCAAGGAATAAGTTCAATCATTCTTTCTATGGAAGTAAAATGATTTATATGTTAAAATTATTACCGGTAAGGTAATAGCTCAACAACTTTATTCCTTACTCTCAGATTGCTCCTTGAGCTCAGACTTTGTTAAAAAAATAACGGTATAATTAAATATATCATATTTTTATATATTAATCAAGTGATTTTGGAGGTAAAGATGATATTTAACAAATGGTTTTCATATAATGAAACAAGTGATGATCTAATGAAACTAAGGGAAAAGTTTTCAGACGACTTCAAGTCTTCTGATTATAAAAACATATTGAGTTATGAATTGATAGTATATGATGGAGAAAATCCTAAATGTTTTTCCAGAATGGAGGGAATAGACGGAAAGTTTGTAATTATGGGAGTGGTTGCTGAAAAGGGAATTGAAAATATAACCCTGGAAGATCTTGCTCTAAGACTATTAATAAGAAGGGCAATAGATTCAGGTGCCGAGAAAGTTTATTTCATACCAACTGAAGATAGTAGAAGGCTTGCAGAAGCAATTGGATTTGTAACATCAGGAGAGGTTATCAGAGACCATGAGTCCATGGTAAGAATTGGCGATGTGGGGGGAGACTGTTGCTAGATGAAAATATGAAGTATTATAAGAAAATTGTCATTTTTGGTGGAGGAACAGGCCTTTCTATAATACTTAAGGGTTTAAAAAAATATACTGATAATATTACTGCTGTTGTTACTGTTGCAGATGATGGCGGTGGGTCCGGAGCTTTGAGGGAGGACCTTGGAATGCTTCCTCCGGGAGACATCAGAAACTGTATAATTTCACTTGCGGATACACCTCCCATAATGGAGAAATTGATGCAGCACAGGTTCAGCAAGGGTTATTTGAAAGGGCAGAGCTTTGGAAATCTTTTTATAGCTGCCATAAATGAAATATATGGTAATTTTGAATTCGCCCTTAAGGAGATGGGGGATATTTTCAATCTGACGGGAAGGGTTCTTCCAATGACTCTGGAGGATACGAATCTTGTGGCGGAGCTTAACAGTGGGGAGAGGATTTTTGGAGAGTCATCCATACCTGAATATGTTAGAAAAAAAAGGGACAGAATTAAAAGCATCAGCCTTGTACCTGAAAGATGCAAACCACTTGAAGATACATTGAAATATATAGAAGATGCCGATGGGATAATCATTGGCCCAGGAAGTCTTTATACAAGTGTCATTCCAAATATGCTTGTTGAAGATATAGTTGATGCCGTCAAGAGTTCCAAGGCTAGAACATTCTATGTATGCAACCTTATGACACAGCCAGGTGAAACCGACGGATTCAATGTAAAGGATCATCTTGATGCCTTATGCGACCATTCTGCTGAGGACCTAGTGGATTGCGTACTTGTCAATGAAGGAATTGTTGAAAAGAAAACAAGGAAGATATATTCAGACAAGAAATCAGAACAGGTTTTGCTGACAAAAGAGCAGGAGGATTATTTGGTGAATAAAAACATTAAGATAATCAAGGATGACTTTCTTGATATTGAAAAGAATTATATCAGGCACAATGCAGACAAGATTTCAAATGTTATAATGAAGAATCTAAAAAAACCTAGAGAATAAGGTATAACAAAAAACCGCACCATGAGGAGCGGTTAAATTTAAGTTTTCATGATAAAGGGGTTATTACCCCTTTATTTATTCTGCAAAAGAATCCAACAGTTCAACAAGTGCGTCAACTGCAGAATCAGAATCTTCACCATTGGCGCTGATAACGATTTCAGCACCTTTTACAGCGCCAAGGGCCATGATGCTGATAATGCTTTTAGCATCTGCTTCCTTGTCTTCTTTCACAACTTTTATCTTTGATTCAAACTCAGCGGCCTTTTTTACAAATAATGCTGCAGGCCTGGCGTGAAGACCGATTGTGTTTTTGATTACATATTTTTTGCTAGTCATTTCGTACTCCTTTCTTCTGATAAATTTTCAGCTATATTTTCTATTTTTCTTAATCGATGGTTTACACCGGATTTTCCTACAGGTGGGTTCAAAAGTTGGCCCAGTTCCTTAAGGCTTGCTTCGGGATTGTCCAGTCTTGTCTGTGCCAGTTCCTGCAAGGGAGCAGGAAGCTTTTCCAGACCTATTGTATCTCTGATTCTTCTAATGCTGCCTAATTGTCTTACAGCTGCATCAACTGTTTTTGTAAGGTTTGCAGTTTCACAGTTGATTATTCTGTTAACACTGTTTCTCATACCTTTTACAACCCGTATGTTTTCGATTTTCAACAGGGAATTGTAGGCACCGATTATATTCAGTAAGTCAACAATTTGTTCACTTTCCTTAATATAATTAACGAAATAATTCTTTCTATTTACTATTCTAGCGGTAAGTCCATAGTAAGTCAATAGTTTAGCAAAATCCCTGGCATGATTTTCATTGTTGTTGACAAATTCAAGATGGTAGTTTTTCTCGGGATCGGAAATTGATCCACATCCAAGGAAGACTCCTCTTATATAGGCTCTT
Source organism: uncultured Clostridia bacterium (assembly GCA_964523535.1). GTDB lineage: Bacteria > Bacillota > Clostridia > Tissierellales > Dethiosulfatibacteraceae > Dethiosulfatibacter. The sequence continues at coordinate 26,488 of CAZFYP010000001.1, read as the reverse complement.
TTACAGCAGTCGCTTTCCAAAAGGTTGAAAGGGATGCCGTTGTTGAGGTTTAAGAGGTTGAATTCATCACTATCGATTACCAGAGAATCCTTAAGCAATTTTTTTGTATCTCCATGAAACTTTATTCTATAACTATTTCCACGGTTAAGACGATTTGTTTTTCTGGATTCAACATCTGCAGGTTCATGATAAAGCATTTTCAACAGGGAATATATCCGCCTTGCTATTGCAGCGTTTTCTGTTGAGAAATCTATTGATATATTTCTTCTTCCTTTCAGAGATATTGAACCTGTAGTTCTAATGAGTGCAGCCAGTTCACTTAAGGCGCAATAGTTCTCTCCAAGATTTTTTCTGCATATTTCATTTTTCGCTATTGATGAAAAGGACATATGATCACCCCTACTTAAGCTTGTGCTGGAAGAATTCTATATCTTCAACTGCACTTGATAGTACTCTTCTTTCATCATCATATCGGGCAAGAGTTATGGCTCGTTGGAAGGGATAATATGCTGCAGATATGAATCCTTCGCTTTTCTGAGGTTTGCAGTTCATGTCTCTTGCCTTCATTATATACCAGTGAACTGTTTTTCTTATTTTCAATCTTTGACTTGAATTTCTTATGAACTCATAGGATATTTTATCAAGATATTTTATAACACTCACTTTGGCTCCGCTTTCTTCATTGACTTCCCTTACTGCTGCATGAACCAGTGTTTCATCTTTTTCAACCCTTCCCTTTGGAAGAACGAAATCGCCATTGAATTTACGCAGAAGGAGTATTGAATTCCCGAAAAAAACTATTCCTCCGGCACTAACTTCTTCTATCATTAATTGTCTCCTCGCTTTGAAATAATAAATATAGCATACCATTTAAAGCCTATATAATCAATAAAAATTCTTGATTTGTAAAGCTCTAATAGCTGGTCGATATGTAAAATAAACCACTTGAAATATTATCTAGTTACAGACAGAAAACTATAATTACTATTCATAATTACTAAGCACTATAAATAGATATTTCCCTGTGCTATAATAAAATATCTAATTATTAAGGAGTTTTTATGAGCAACAGTAAATTCGTACATCTCCATGTCCATACCGAGTACAGTCTTCTTGACGGTGCTGCCAGGATTAGAAAGCTCATGGAGAAGGCTTCAAAACTGAATATGAACAGCATTGCAATAACCGACCACGGAAATATGCATGGTGTTGTTCAATTTTATAAGGAAGCCAAAAAGAATAATATAAAGCCTATTCTCGGATGCGAAGTATACATAGCTGAAAGGTCCATGAAAGATAAGGACCCTGTAAAGGATAAGAATCAGTATCACCTTGTTCTTCTTGCAGAAAATCAGGAAGGTTACAACAATTTGATTAAAATTGTCTCAAAAGGATATGTTGACGGCTTTTATTACAAGCCAAGAGTAGACAAGGAAGTATTGAAAAAATACAGCAAGGGAATAATTGCCTTGAGTGCATGTATAGCAGGAGAAGTACAACAGCAAATTTTAAGATTTTCTTATGAAAAAGCAGTTGAAAAGGCAATGGAATATATTGATATTTTCGGCAAGGACAACTTTTTTCTAGAGCTTCAGGACCATGGTATAAGGGAACAGAAAACAATCAATGAAAACCTTGAAAGGATGTCAAGGGAATATGATATGAATCTTGTAATGACTAATGATGTACACTATATCAACAAGGATGATGCCAAATTCCATGAAGTTCTTTTGTGTATTCAGACAGGCAAGAACATGGACGATGAGGACAGGATGAAGTTTCCTTCAGATGAATTCTATTTAAAGGATTATAATGAAATGGTATCCATGTTTCCAGGCTTTGAAGAGGCTGCTGAAAATACAGTGAGGATTGCTGAAAGATGTAATGTGGACCTTGATTTTGATACTATGCATCTGCCTGAATTCATTTCTCCTGATGGATATGACAATACTTCTTATCTTGATCATTTATGCCATGAAGGAATCAGGGAAAGATATGTAGAGATAACTGAAGAGATTCAAAAAAGACTGGACTATGAACTTGGTGTCATAAAGGGAATGGGCTATGTTGATTATTTCCTTATAGTATGGGATTTCATAAAATATGCAAAGGACAATGATATCATGGTAGGACCTGGAAGAGGTTCCGCCGTTGGTAGTATTGTTTCATATGCATTGAAGATCACGGACATTGATCCATTGAAATATGACTTGATATTTGAGAGATTCCTGAATCCGGAAAGGGTGTCCATGCCTGATATCGATATCGACTTCTGTTATGAAAGGCGTGAAGAGGTTATAGACTACGTCATAAGGAAATACGGGTCCGACAGAGTTGCACAAATAGTGACTTTCGGAACCATGGCTGCAAAAGGAGCCATAAGGGATGTTGGAAGAGCAATGAATATGTCATATGGAGAAGTTGACTTTGTTGCGAAAAAAATACCTTCAGAACTTGGCATAACAATTAAAAGGGCTCTTGAAAAAAGCAGGGAGTTGAAGGACCTGTATGAAGGCGAAGACAAGGTAAGGGATCTTATTGATATAGCAATGAAGGTTGAAGGTTTGCCAAGACACACCTCAACTCATGCTGCAGGTGTAGTCATATCAAAATTGCCCATCACGGAATATGTACCTTTATCCAAGAGCAAGGATGTAATTACGACCCAGTATAATATGACGGAGCTTGAAGAGCTTGGTCTACTTAAGATGGATTTTCTTGGTCTTAGGACATTGACTGTAATTAGAGATGCCGTTGATTTGATTGGGAAGAACACAGGCAGGGAAATAAGTTTTGATAAATGTGAATATGACGATGCAAATGTATATGATATGTTTTCAAAAGGTGATACATTGGGTATCTTCCAGTTTGAAAGCTCTGGGATGAGGGCCATACTCAAGGAAATGAAACCTGACCATTTTGAAAATATTGTTGCGGCAAATGCTCTGTACAGGCCGGGACCCATGCAGCAGATACCCGTATATATAGACAACAAGAACAATAACAAGGAAATAGCATTTATAAACGATAATTTAAAGGACATACTCGATGTTACTTACGGTTGCATGGTTTATCAGGAACAGGTAATGCAGATAGTAAGGGATATAGGCGGATTTTCATATGGTAGGTCCGACCTTGTTAGAAGAGCAATGAGTAAGAAGAAAATGAAGGTTATGGAAGAGGAAAGGCAGTATTTTATTTACGGCAAGGAAGATAAAGAAGGGAACATTGAGATTGATGGAGCAGTAAGAAATGGTGTAAATGAAGATGATGCCAATGAAATCTTTGACCTTATGATAGATTTTGCCAATTATGCCTTCAATAAATCCCATTCGGCAGCATATTCCGCCCTTGCTTATCAGACTGCATGGCTAAAAAATTACTATCCTGTGGAGTTTATGGCTGCCCAGATATCGTCCATAATGAATAGTGCTGGTTCTGTTTCCATATACATAAGGGAATGCAAGAGACTGGGTATTGAAGTTCTTCCACCTGATATTAATGAAAGTGAAGCCAAGTTTATTGTGAAGGATGGGAGAATAAGGTTTGGACTTGCTGCAGTTAAGAATGTAGGTTCAGGAGCCATAGATGAAATAGTAAAGGAAAGGAAATCAAAAGGCAAGTTCAGCGATTTCACTGAGTTTTGTGAACGTGTTGACAGCAGCGTTATGAACAAGAGACAAATGGAGTCCCTTATTAAATGTGGTGCCTTTGATTCTCTGAACATAAAAAGATCTCAGCTTATAGCAGTCTATGAAAATACTATAGACAGCATACAAAAATCAAGAAAAAACAAGATAGATGGGCAGATTTCACTATTTGATTCAGGAGACATGACTCAGGATATGAACAGCTTCACCATGCCTGATTTGAAGGAATTTGATGAAAAAACCAAGCTAGCAATGGAAAAGGAAATGCTTGGAATCTATATCAGCGGTCATCCCCTGAATGAATTTGAAAATGAATACAACAGAATGGTAAATCTTACTTCTGCACATATCATGGAATTTATGGATGAAGAGTCGGTAGACAATAAACTGATTTTTGACGGGTCCAGGGTTACAGTTGGAGGAATCATACTTAGAAAGCAGAACAAGATAACAAAGAACAATAATCTCATGTGTTTTTTGACCCTTGAGGATTTCTACGGAGAAATAGAAATAATTGTATTTCCCAAGATATTGGAAAGATACAAGAACATGATTGGTGAAGATAAGATGGTTCTCGTGGGAGGAAGACTGAGCTTCAATGATGATGAGCTTCCAAAGCTTATTGCTGAGAAATTTACAGTCTTGAACAATGAATGTAAGGGAACCCTTTATCTCAAGATAGGAACAAAGATAAATCCTGCAAGTGCCAAAGAGGGAATAGTTAATATCATCAGTAAATACAAGGGTATGAATAGTATTGTAATACATCTTGAGCAAAAGAAACAAAACTACAAACTTTCGGACAATTACAATGTGGATTGTTTGAATAAGTTGATGCTGGTTGAACTCAAGGACCTTCTGGGAGAGACCAATGTAGTTGTAAAGTAATCTAAATAAAGTCTTCAATGAACCGCAATTATATTATATAATATAGTCAGGGCATTGAAGATTTTTTTATTTACAAAAAACAGAATTATGATATAATAGCGATAGGGACAAATATCGCATAGCTGGGACAAATAAAATCCCTGAGGAGGAATTTATGAGAAGAATTGGTGTTCTGACAAGTGGGGGCGATGCTCCTGGTATGAATGCGGCTATTAGAGCCGTTGTCAGATATGCAATCTACAGTAATATTGAAGTGCTGGGAATAAAAAGGGGATATAGAGGCCTCATAGAAAATGATATGAAGAATATGGATCTATCATCTGTTGCTGATATTATCCACAGAGGCGGAACAGTTCTGGGAACAGACAGATGTGAAGAATTCAAGACTGAAGAAGGTTTTGGCAAAGCTCTTGACAATATAAGGTACAGAGAAATTGACGGAATGATTGTAATAGGTGGAGACGGTTCCTTTAAAGGAGCTCAGAAGCTAAGCCAGGCTGGTGTTCCCACAATAGGTATTCCAGGAACAATAGACAATGACCTTGCATATACCCAATATACACTGGGATTCAATACTGCTTTGAATACCATACTAGACTCTGTCAGTAAAATTCGAGATACTTCATCATCTCATGAAAGAACAAACATAATAGAAGTTATGGGAAGGCATTGTGGAGATCTTGCACTTTATGCTGGCCTTGCAGGAGGAGCAGAGGTTGTAATGATACCTGAAGCTCCAGTCAGTATAGATGCCATATGTGAAACAATAATGAGAGGCAAGGCCAGAGGAAAGAAGCATAGCATTATAGTGCTGGCTGAAGGTTCTGGAAATGCTTATGGTCTAAAGGACGAAATAAAAAAGAGAATTGATGCTAGTGTCAGGTGCACGGTTCTTGGATATATCCAGAGAGGTGGAACTCCGTCTGCCTATGACAGGCTTTTAGGAAGCAAGATGGGTGCAAAGGGAGTTGAACTTCTTGTTGATGGTATAGGAAATGTTGTTTTGGGAACAAAGGATGGAAAAATATTCCATCAGGATATAGAGGAAGCGCTAGTCATTGAAAAACAATTCGACTATGAAGCTTATGAATTGGCAAAGATACTGTCGATATAAATGGAGGAAATATGAGAAAAACCAAAATTGTATGTACAATAGGTCCTGCATCACAGGATAAGGAAACACTTGTTCAAATGGTGAAAACAGGTATGAATGTAGCGAGGATGAACTTCTCTCATGGAGATCACGCCGAGCATCTTGAAAGATTTAATACTGTAAAAGAAGTAAGGAAAGAACTTGATACTCCTATAGCGATAATGTTGGATACAAAAGGTCCTGAAATAAGAACCAAGGAATTTGAAAAGGGATTTGTTGATTTGGAAATAGGTCAGAATGTAATAATAACTTCGAGAGATGTCAAAGGAAAAGATGGCCTTATAAGTGTAACTCATGAAAATATAGTAAAGGATGTCAATGTCAACGATACTATACTCATTGATGACGGACTTGTTGGTCTTACAGTTACAGCCAAGAAAAATGAAACTGACTTGGAATGTGTTGTAAACAATGCAGGAACAGTCAAGAACAAGAAAGGGGTTAATATCCCCAATGTAGACATCACTTTGCCTGCATTGACTCAAAAGGATATTGATGATATTGAATTTGGAATAGAAGAGGATATTGACTTCATTGCAGCTTCTTTCATAAGAAAGGCAAATGATGTAATAGAAATCAGAAAAATACTTGAAAGAAATAATGCGGAACATATACAGATTATTTCAAAAATTGAAAACCGTGAAGGTGTGAATAATATTGATGACATTATCAAGGTGTCTGATGGAATTATGGTTGCAAGGGGAGACTTGGGTGTTGAAATACCTGCAGAAGAGGTACCTTTGGTTCAAAGAATGCTTATTGAGAAATGTAATATTGCAGGAAAACCTGTAATTACAGCTACTCAAATGCTTGATTCAATGATGAGAAATCCAAGACCTACAAGAGCTGAGGTTTCAGATGTTGCTGTTGCAATCTTTGAAGGCTCTGATGCAATTATGTTGTCAGGAGAGACTGCGGCAGGCAAGTATCCAATAAGGTCAGTAAAGACCATGTCTGACATTGCCTTGAAAATTGAAGATTCACTTGATTATGATGAAATGTTCAAGAAGAGAAATTACTATGCAGACAATACTATAACTAATGCAATAAGTATGGCGACCTGCAGAACCGTTCTTTCCCTTGATGCAAGAGTAATAATTACTGCTACTGCTTCAGGTTATACTGCTTCGGAAGTATCGAAGTTCAGACCTAAAGCGTCAATTGTTGCAGCAACTCATTCTGATAGAGTTATGAGAAAACTTGCCATGTACTGGGGTGTCAAGCCTGTTAAGACAGAAAAACTTGACATGACTGATGAAGTTATAGAGAATTCCGTACAGAGAGCACTTGAAGTAGGCTATATAAAGAATGGAGACCTGGTAGTAATTACTGCAGGAGTACCTGTAGGAGTTGCAGGGTCTACAAACCTTTTGAAGGTTCATGTAGTGAGTGAACTTCTTTACAAGAAAGTTGGAGCAGGTAGGGAAACGGTAGTAGGGAAAGCCCGTGTAGGAGTTCTTCCTGAAGATTTTGAAAATAGATTTGTTGAAGGCGACATCCTTGTAGCACCTGTTACTGACAAGGATCTCATACCTTATATGGAAAAGGCCTCTGCAGTCATTGTAGAAGAAGGCGGTCTTACTTCTCATGCATTCATTGTATGTATGAATCTGGGAATTGAAGTTGTTGTTGGTGCTGAAAATGCAACATCGGTTATCAAGGATGGAGAAGTAGTGACGGTAAATGGTACAAGAGGAGTTGTATACAGGGGGGAAGCAAGAATTTTGTAATAAATCATCTGTGTTGACAATAAATCAATCTTAAAGAAAAGAGGGATGGTAAATCTCTCTTTTTTATTTGATATAAAAAATTACATGTGATATAATTCTCCAAGTAAGAAAAAATAATTAAAACTATTAGAGGTGAAATATGAAATCAATTATGGTCGCGGACCACGCAAAATGGCCTGAGAAAGATGATCCTATATTTGCTATAGCTGGAAAAGCTCAGGAAGCAGCTAAAAAATACGGCAGTGAGAATGTAATCAATTCAACTTTGGGAGCATTGATGGATGATGAAGGAAAACTTATAGCCTTTGATTCTGTGTTTGATGTTTTGAAAAACATGCCTAATGAAGAAATGGCTGCATATGCAGGACTTGCGGGTATGCCTACCTTCTTGAAAGCAGTTGAAGATGTGTTCTTTGCGGAATACAAGCCTGATGCATATATAAGAGCAGTTGCAACTCCTGGTGGATCTGGTTCAATAAAGGAAGCTGTCTGGAATTATACAAATGATGGTGATGAAATATTAACTTCGGACTGGTATTGGTCTCCATATCAAACCATTGCTGAAGAAGCTGGAAGAAGCATTGTAACGTATAAACTTTTTGATGAAGAAGGAAAGTTCAATACTAAAGGTTTTAAAAGCAGATTTAAGGAAATACTTGACCGTCAAAAAAGACTTATGGCAATAATCAATACTCCTGCACATAATCCAACAGGATACAGTGTATCTGATGAAGAGTGGGATGATATCCTTGATTTCCTTAAGGAAGAAGCCAAGAATGAAGAGAATAAAATAATACTTTTTGTTGACTCTGCATATATAGATTTTGCCGGCCAAGGCGATGAAAGAAGAGCATTTTTCAAGAAATTCTCCAATCTTCCCGATAATATTTTTGTTATGGCAGGATTCAGTGCATCAAAAGGATTTACCATGTATGGCCTAAGGAATGGAGCGGTCATAGGTATAACATCAAATGAGATGATTGCAAATGAATTCTTTGCTTCTGCCCTCCATACGGCAAGAGCCAATTGGTCAAATGGTAACAGGGGAGCCATGCTTACAATAGCAGAGATTTTCAACAATGAAGAACTAAAATTGAATTATCTTGAAGAAAAGAACCATTATAAGTTAATGCTTAGAAAAAGAGCAGATGCATTTGTTGAAAATGCTGATAAATGTGGCTTGGAACTAGTTCCATACAGAGATGGATTCTTTATCAGCATACCTTGTGACAAACCTTACGAAGCCAGTGAAGCTTTGACAGAAAAGAATATCTTTGTTGTACCTTTGGGAAAAGGACTTAGATTTGCAGTTTGTGCAGTTGCTGAAGATAAATGTAGAAAGGCACCTGCAATAATCAAGGAAATAATGGACAGTTTGAAGTAGTTTTATAGAGAATAAATGACTGCAGTATATTTAGAGTATGGCCTAATTTTATGGCTATACTCTTTTTTATAGCAGCTAAAAGTACATAAACCTATGAAAAAAATAATTGACTTATATATTCAAATATTGTAATATATAAATATATAAAGATGATAATAATTTAACGATTTGGAAGTGATTAAATGGAACATGGGATCTTAAAAAAGGAAACATTGGCTGAAATGGCTGATATATTCAAACTTCTTTCTCATCCATCAAGACTTTGTATAATGGTGAATCTGATGGCTGTAGGAGAAAGCAATGTTTCAAATATGCAGAATTGTCTTTGTGAACCTCAATCTACAGTATCTCAACATATATCAAAGCTTAAGGCGGCAGGATTGATCAAGGGAACGAGATTGGGAACGGAAATTGTATATAGAGTATCAAATGAAACGGTAAAGAGCATGCTTGTTGAAATGCTAAAATTAATGGGAAAAGGAGATAATACAATATGAAAGTATTAATTGTTGGTGGAGTAGCAGGAGGAGCAAGTGCTGCTGCAAGACTTAGAAGAAATGATGAAAATGCAGAAATTATCTTGTTTGAGAGAGGAGAATATATATCCTTTGCAAACTGTGGATTGCCATATTATATAGGAGAGATAATAGAAGAAAGGGATGAATTGCTCCTGAAGACTCCGGAAGACATGAAGGCAAGGTTCAATATAGATGTGAGAGTCAAGAATGAAGTGATGTCAATAGACAGGGAAAACAAGAAGGTAAGTATAAAGAAAGTTGACTCTGGTGAAGAATATGAAGAAACATATGACAAGCTTATATTATCTCCAGGATCATCACCTTTAAAGCCTCCTATTCCAGGAATAGATGCTCCTAATATTTTCACCATTTGGAATATTCCTGATACGGATGCAATAAAAGAATATGTAGATAATAAAAAAATAAAAAAAGCAGCAGTTATTGGTGGAGGATTCATAGGAATTGAAATGGCAGAAAATCTTCATGACCTTGGAATAGAGGTAACAATAGTTGAACTGGCAGACCAGATAATGGCACCTATAGATTTTGAAATGGCTCAGATACTTCATCAGCATGTAAACATGAAAAATGTTGAGCTGGTATTGAATGATGGAGTTAAAAGTTTTGACTATAATGATGGAAGTACAAAAATAACCCTTAACAGCGATAAAACTCTTGATGCAGACATGGTAATATTGGCAATTGGTGTAAGACCAAATGGAGAACTTGCCAAAGGCGCGGACTTGAAGACCAATAAAAGAGGAGGCATAGTTGTAGATATGCATATGAGAACTTCAGATGAAGATATATATGCAGTAGGAGATGCAGTCGAAATAAATGATTTCATTAATGATGTTGAAACTATGATACCTCTTGCAGGACCTGCAAACAAGCAGGGAAGGATTGCTGCCGACAATATTGCAGGAAAGGATGTAATCTACAAGGGTACCCAGGGAACTTCAGTTGCCAAGGTTTTTGACATGACTGTATCGGCGACGGGGTCCAACGAGAAGATACTGAAGAGACTTGGCAAGGAGTTTGGAAGGGACTATCAGTATATATATATCCATCCAAATAACCATGCAGAGTATTATCCCGATGCTTCAAAAATAAACATGAAGCTCTTGTTTTCGCCTGTTGATGGCAAGATTCTTGGTGCTCAGGCAGTAGGTTTTGAAGGTGTAGAAAAAAGAATAGATGTAATTGCAACAGCAATAAGATTCGATGGAACTGTTTATGACTTGACGGAACTTGAACTTGCTTATGCACCTCCTTTCGGATCTGCAAAGGATCCTGTAAATATGGCTGGATTTGTCGCTGAAAACTTTCTCAAGGGAACTGTTGACATGGTACACTGGAACAACCTGGGACAATATGATGAAAAAGATTATATTGTACTGGACGTAAGGAAGGAAGAGGAACTTGATACGGGAAGTTTCCAAAAATCGATAAATATTCCTTTGGACAGCTTGAGGGACAGAGCTGATGAACTTGATAGGGACAAACTTATATTTATTTACTGTGCCGTAGGTACAAGAGGATATATAGCAGCAAGAATGCTCCAGCAGCTTGGTTTTGAAAAGGTTATGAACTTAAGCGGAGGATTGGTAACTTTGAATGCCATAAACTATATGCCCAACAGTATGTTGTTGAAAAATATGCTGGGAACAAACAATAATAAAACTGATGACAGTGAAGGTAATGATGGTGATAATGTAATGAAAAAAGTAAACAGTATAGATATAGAGAAAATATCATTAAATTGTTCCGGATTACAGTGTCCTGGTCCTATAATGAAGGTTTTCGAAACAATCAAGACCATGAAACATGGAGACCTTGTAGAAGTTACAGCTACAGACATGGGATTCGCTGCAGATGTTTCGGAGTGGTGCAAGAGGACGGGCAACACCCTTGTTGACATTAAAGCTGAAAACAAGGCGATTGTAACAACTATAATGAAAGGATTGAAGGAAGATGCACCTGTGGAAGAAACAGGTGATAGAACCGACAAGTCCATGGTTATATTCAGTGGAGAACTTGATAAGGTCATAGCAGGATTTATAATAGCAAATGGTGCTGCAGCTATGGGAAGGGATGTAACAATGTTCTTCACCTTCTGGGGACTCAATGCCTTAAGAAAGCCTGAAAATGTACCGGTAAAGAAATCCTTTATTGAAAAGATGTTCGGATTCATGATGCCAAGAGGTACGGATAAACTTAAACTTTCAAACATGAACATGGCAGGCATAGGTTCTGCCATGATGAAATCCATAATGAAACAGAAAAATGTCGATACTCTTGATACTTTGATGGAAACAGCAAGGAAAAATGGAGTCAAACTCATAGCCTGTACAATGTCCATGGATGTTATGGGAATAAAGGAAGAAGAATTGATTGACGGTGTGGAATATGGTGGTGTAGCTTCATTCCTGGCTGCCTCTGAAAGGTCCGATGCAACACTGCTCATATAGGACTTATGTTACAAAATGATTACAAAATGAATAAAAGTGAATATTTTTTGATTAAAAGTGGTAAACTAATATATGTAGTTTACCTTTTTTATTTAAATTACCTTTAAGATTATTGCAGATTTTAGTAAATATTCTTTTGGGAAAGTAGTATAATGCGAAGGATTGGAAGCTCCAGGAATTTTAATTTCGTTATATTTATTGATTTTTAAATGATTTATGTATAAAAATTAAAAAATAATTCACAAATCATATAAAATGGTGTAGAATATAATGGAATACAGCTTGGGAGGGTAGAATATGGATTTCAAAGAGATACAGGAATATTTAACAAACCTTAAATCGGTAATATCGAGCAAAATTGTTGCAGGACAAGATGACGTGATTGAAGAAGTTCATATATTGGCGGACTCATCAAGAAATGCAAAACAGATATGCAGAGATGTGCAGTCCGTACTCATATCCAAATATGATATTAATGTTGATTACAAGAAAATCAGTATCGCACAGATATCTGATAATCTATCTATAGATAACAACTTCAGACTTAAGCTTAAGTCTGTAAAAGCGGAAAACAGTCTTAAGACTACTACTGTAAAAGTGGATCTTGAACTGGATGACAAGATATACAATGGAGAAGCAATGGGAGTTAAGACAGATAGAAATACACTCAGATTGTCGGCGGAAGCCGGATTGAGAGCTGTTGAAAATTCCATTGGATTTGATAACTGCCTGCTTTTGGAAGATATTGAAAGCAGACTGCTGGCGGGTAAGGAAGTTGTCACCAGCGCAGTGACATTTGTTTATGGTGGAGCCGAAGTATTGCTTTGCGGTAGTGCTTATGTTGAACACTCGAAGCCTGAAGCGGTTGTAAAGGCTACTCTTAATGCAATAAACAGGAGTGTTGCAAAAAGCAGATAAACAATTTAATATTTGATTATAAAAGACCAGCACTCAAGACATCTTAAAAAGTAGTTTTTTAAATGATTAGCGAAGCGGAATTGCCTGTACTTTATAGCGAGAAGGCAGAGTAAACCTATGGAGGCTATATCATGAAAAAAATACTACCTATAGCAATAACAATTTTAACATTTGTATTAGCAAGTGGCGCTGGTTACAAGTGGGCATAATGTCCATTTAGATAATATTTTGCTGGTCTTTTATATATATAAAAATGGAGGGTAAAATGTCTACAATACCTGTAAAAGCTAAAAGATATATATTAATTGTATTCATTCTAGCTATATCCATGTTGATTTATTTGAGTAATAATTATGTAGTTAAGAACTGGAGCATGGTTTTCATTATGGGTTCCCTGGCAATAATTGCTGAAACATTTATGGTCAAGTTACCTGGAATAGGTGCGGTAACAGTTGCATTTGCAATTTCATTTGCTACGATTATTTCTGAAGGTCCTTTAGCTGCTGTTCTTGTAGGTGCTATAGGAATTACATTTTGTAGACCATATATAGATGAGGTGGGGTATACTCATATTTTTAATACTCCCATATACAAAACATTGTTTAATATTTCACAGAATATAATATATACGGGTCTTTCAGCCATAGTATATATTTTTTTACATAGTAAGTTTTATTATTTGGGAGATATAGATCCTGTCTCTTCGGCAGGTGTTATGAGTACTTTTTTGTTTGTAAATACACTGCTTATGACAATTTTAATTCACAATTTATCAGGTGGTAAATTCCTTAACATTTGGGCAGAAAACTTCAGAGGAACCATAGTTAGTGTCTTGGCCATTGGTCTTTTGGGAATAATTGTAGCAAAGGCTCATGACAGCTACGGTGTTGGAGCAGTTGTAATGTTTTTCATTCCACTTATGTTGTCAAGATACTCATTTAAACTATATGTAGATATGAAGAAGAATTACTACGACACAGTAAGAGCTCTAATCAACACTATAGAGGCAAAGGACCCTTACACAAGAGGTCATGCAGAAAGGGTAGGAGATTATGCTGTAGCAATTGCAACGGCAATGAATCTAAAACCTGACAAAGTAGATACTATTAAGAATGCTGCACTTCTTCACGATATTGGAAAAATTGGCGTAAATGATAATGTACTCAACAAGAAGTCCAAACTTACGGATGAAGAATTTGATATTATTAAAAGCCACCCATCCATAGGCTATGATATCATAAAGGATATAGGATTTTTGAGCAATATAATGGATATAGTAAAGCATCACCATGAAAAATGGGATGGTACAGGTTATCCCGATGGCCTCAAGGGTCATGAGATACCATTGGAAACAACTATACTTACTGTAGCGGATTCATTTGATGCAATGGTTACGGATAGGCCATACAGAAAGGCTCTAACTGTTGAAACTGCACTTGGTGAAATAATACGCTGTCAAGGAACCCAGTTCAATCCTGCCATTGTGGATGTTTCAGTTAAAGTTCTTAAGGTATACGATAAAGATATAGAAGAGAACAACAGAAAGCTTGGACAAATCATACTGGAAGCAAAAGCAGCAGAAGAAGCTGCAGAAAAGAAAGCAGAAATCGAAGCTGCTTTAAGAGCCGAAGAGAAGCGACTGGCTAATGAAAAAAGATTGACACAAGAGGAAGCTGAGGGAAAAGAAACTGAAGATAAAAGCAATGAAGCTGCTGTAACTGCTGAAGTAGGCAGGAAGGCAGATGATGGAGAAAAGGAATCTGCCTAGTGCAGGAATCTGACGATAAGGATATAGGAATATCAAAATGAGTCATGAGACAATTATAGTTTTAATCATTTCTGCATTGGCTGTATTGATTTCAAAGAAACATGATCTTGAAAACATAGCTCATGTAAGGATAAAAGGACTTGCTTTATTTCCGGCAAGTTTTTTTCTGCAGTATTTAAGCATGTTCATAGTTCAGCGATATGGAAACACGTCTGCGGGTTTATTTGTTATGAAATATTTCATGTGGATACATCTTTTGTCATATCAGTTCTTGTTGGTAGGAGTTGTACTAAATATCGGAAAGGGATATATGAAGATACTTTTTCTTGGAACCATGCTTAACTTCATAGTAATCCTATTCAATGGCATGCAGATGCCTGTCAGGATACCTCCTGAATATGCACGGGCTTGGGAAAATTATATTTATCTCATATCGGGAAAGGACCTGGTGCATACAGTTATGACTGACGATACCAAGCTTTCGGTCCTAGGTGACATAATAATGCTCAAGAAACCATATCCCTTTAATAAAACAATAAGCATTGGAGATGTGTTTCTCCTTCTCGGATACGGGAAGTTCATACTTGAAGAATCAAAAAGCAAGCTTGTGCAGAAAAATAAAATAATTTAATAAATTGCAAGAATAAATTTTTCTTGAATTAAAAAAACCACCTGCTTGCAGGTGGTTTTTTTAATATGGTATTTTGCTGCATTGCCTTATATAGGTTTATTGGATACGGGGCTTGACATAATAATATGAGTTTCGGTATTTCCGAAAACCTGTACCTTTCCAACCAGTGATTCAAGATCAGACATTTCTTTAAGATGAGCCTTGATAATCATGCTGTAAGGACCTGTTACATGATAGCATTCAATGATTTCTTCCTTGTTCTCTGCAAAGGCTATAAATTCGGTAAGTTTGTCCGATTTCATGGCAACATTGATAAATACACGTATAGGCTTTCCTATTTTGATTGTATCGACAATTGCCTTGTATCTTTGAATTATTCCACTTTCTTCAAGTCTTCTTACTCTTTCAGCTGTAGCAGGAGGGCTTAAAGCAACTAGCTTGGCAAGATCCTTCATGGAGATCCTTCCATCGTTTTGAAGAGTTTCAATTATTTTATAATCCGTATAATCCATAATCCACCTCACTATATTTGTAAAATTTCAATAATTACTAATTTAATTAAGCAAAATTGTGATAATTGATAACTAAATGTATTTACAAATTTTTGCTATAATGTTAGTATTATGTTAAGAAATTCAATAAAATTATAACATAATAATATAAAGCAAATCAAGAAAAAACTTTATATTAAAAGACAAAACTTGTGTTTTTAGAATAATACAAGAAACTGAAAAGGTTTTCAGATTTATTGAATTTAATAAGGTATAATATAAGTGAGGATGGTGCAACCATGAAAAAATTAAAAATAACTGAGACTTCATTAAGAGACGGTCATCAATCATTAATAGCAACAAGACTGACAACGGAAGAAATGATTCCAATTTTGGAAAAAATGGATAATGTAGGATACCATGCCATGGAAGTATGGGGTGGAGCAACTTTCGATGCTTGCTTGAGATTCTTGAACGAGGATCCGTGGGAAAGACTCAGAACCATAAGGAAACATGTAAAGAAAACAAAACTTCAGATGCTTCTTAGAGGACAAAACCTTCTTGGTTACAGACATTACTCAGATGACGTAGTGGAGGCTTTCATTAGAAAGGCTATCCAAAACGGTATTGATATTGTAAGGGTATTCGATGCACTGAACGATCCAAGAAACATGAAGAAATCAATAGAGGTTGTAAAGAGCGAAGGTGCTCACTGCCAGTGTGCAATATCTTATGCAACAAGCAAGGTACACCATACAGAGTATTATATTGATTTGATCAGGACACTTGAAAAAATGGGTGCGGATTCAATATGTATAAAGGATATGTCAGGAATATTGAAGCCTTATGAAGCTTATGATTTCATTAAAGCTATCAAGGAAGCTACAGACCTTCCCATAGAACTACACAACCACTGTACAAGCGGAATAGCGTCCATGACTATACTTAAGGCAGTAGAAGCGGGCATAGATATAGTTGATACGGCTATTTCACCTTTCTCATCTGGCACAAGTCAGCCGCCAACAGAGACAATTGTTGAAACATTCAAGGGCTTGGACAGAGATACAGGTCTGGACTTGAAAGAACTTGAGCAAATAGCAGCATATTTCAAGCCTATAAGAGACAAATATCTGAATGATGGAACACTAAATCCAAAGGTATTGCTTGTAGAGCCGAGAACACTCTTGTACCAGGTTCCAGGCGGAATGCTGTCGAACCTTATATCACAGCTTCAAGCTTTAAATGCTGAAGACAAGTTTGATCAAGTATTGAAGGAAATACCAAAGGTAAGAGAAGATTTGGGATTCCCTCCACTTGTAACACCTTTAAGCCAAATGGTTGGAACCCAGGCTGTATTCAACATAATTACTGGTGAAAGATACAAGATGGTACCAAAGGAAATAAAGAAATATGTTCAGGGATACTATGGCAAGTCTCCAGCTCCAATATCTGATGAAATAAGAAAGACAATAATTGGCGACGAAGAAGTTATTACCGTTAGACCAGCAGATCTTCTTGATAATGAAATAGAAAAGGCTAAGGAAGAACTTTCAGAATTGTTTGAATCAATGGAGGATGTATTGTCATATGTATTGTTTCCCCAGGTGGCAAAGGATTTTTTAGAGGGAAGAGAATTCAAGTCTTATACTGATGCTGAAAAGTATATTGTATAGATAACTGACAATTAGCACAGAATATATTAATTTTAAAAAACACTTTTGAGAATTTTCAAAAGTGTTTTTTTGCTTAAATACAAGTGTAAATATTATATGAATTTTTCCTTGATTACCTTCCAGTAGTTGAAGCTGCCCATAGACAACATGTTTATATGTTTTTTTGAAACAAAGAAATTGGCATGGGTTATTCTTTCGTAAGTGAATTCTTCTCCGTCTACACTGAAGACCACATCTTCCAGATATTTGTACTCAGGAACTACTGTAATGTGGAGTTCGGGAGGTACAACTACACCGGAATTAAGACATCTGTAGGCATTGGAGTTTAATGGTGCTATTGGTGTAAGCTGCAGTGTGTTGAGAGAAGGATATACGATACTTCCTCCTGATGAATAGTTGTATGCAGAACTACCCATAGGTGTTGATATAATGACACCGTCTCCGCTGACTGTTTGAAGATGGTTGTAGTCTATAAATATATCAAGATGTATTGTCCTTGTTTTATCTCCCTTCATAGCTATATCATTGAGAGCAAAAATTGTTTCTGAAGTGTTTTGTCTGAATATTTCGCATTGAAGAAGGTGGAGTTTGTTTATTGTATATTCGCCGGATGTATACTCCTTGACAAATGAATTAATATCCTTGGGAGATATTTCCGGATAAAAGCCAAGGCTTCCTGTGTTTATACCTATTATGGGGATATCCGGGAAGTCGTTGATTCTTAAACTTCTAAGGAATGAGCCGTCACCGCCTACTGAAATATTGAGAACTGCTTCTTTGTCGTAACTGTTGGATATAAGATATCCATTGCTTTCAAATGAATCCTTAAGTTTGTCGGCAATTTCCGTTGAGAAGTTGTTGTTGTTTTTTATTATATTGATGATCTTTTTATTATCCATTATTTCTCCAAATAAGTTGTTTTTGTCTATATTTATATAATAATGGTTTAGTAATGATTAATCAATAAGATGATTTGCCTTATTTAGCTTAAAAGACTTGAATATCAGCGGTGTTGAATTGATATATCAGAGTGGAAATCGTAATAGAAGCCAGTGCTTTCAAGTTTTTAATGCAAATTGCCTATAGTGCAGTGCCAAAGTTTTTGAGTTTGATATGAAAAGATAATTAAATGTTACTTTAGTGAAATATTTGATTTTAGCATTGAAATAATCTTATCGCCTATGTTATTGTAACTGTAGTATTCAAAGAATTTTTTGAAAGGATTATATTTCTGGAAGAGGTAATAAATGGATAAAGATGCAATATTGATAAATGTTACAGAAGAAGGATTCAGACTAAGGGACTATCTTGTGGAAAAACATGGTTTTTCTTCAAAGCTTCTATGTAAACTTGAAGCTGGGGGGAAGGTGTTTTTAAACGGCAAGCCGGTAAAAATCAAAAGAAGAGTTTTTAAAGATGATGACATATGTGTTGAATTTCTGGATGAGACCGATGAATATGAAAAAGTCCAACTGCCATTGGATATAGTATTTGAAGATAAAGATTTGCTCGTCTTGAATAAAAAACCTTACAGGGTTGTCCATCCTACTAAAAGACTTCAGAAGGATACTACTGCAAATGCAGTTTCTCATTATTTTGAGAAAAACAATATAAGAAGAAAGGTACGATTTGTCAACAGACTTGACATGAATACAACAGGAGTATTGGTAATAGCCAAGAATCCATATGTACACAACATTATTTCTCAGGATATGAAAAACGACAGGGTGGACAAGGAGTATGTTGCTGTAGTAGAAGGTATCCTTGAAGATAAAAGTGGAAAAATAATTGAGAAAATTACGCGAATAGATGATAATATAAGAAGGGAAGTTCACGAATTGGGCAAACCATGTACTACCTTATATAAGGTAGTAAGAGAGGAAAACGGCCTTTCTATGGTTGATATAAAACTTGAAACAGGTAGAACTCATCAGATAAGAGTGCATTTTGAACATCTTGGAACACCTGTTCTGGGAGATGAACTCTATGGAGAGAAGTCAGAATTGATTTCAAGACAGGCCCTTCATTGCAACAGAATGGCATTTGATCATCCCAGAAATGGAATCAGGATGGTCTTCGAGGCAGATTTGCCTGAAGATATGAATAAGTTATTTAATGATTAAGGACAATAAGCGATAGATGGTTGTTAGTTATAAAGAGTATTTTGATTTTAAAATTGGATATTACATAGGAGATATTGATGAAAAAATTATTGATGATTTCAACAGGGGGCACTATAGCCAGTACGCTGACAGAAGATGGACTGGCACCGGGAATAAAGCCTGAAGAAATGGTTAAGTTTTTAAATGACGTTAAAAATACATGTGAAATTGAAACCCATGAATTGCTGAATATAGACAGTACCAATATTCAACCTGAGCACTGGATGGAAATTACAACATTTGTTAAAAAGGTGTATAATGATTACGATGCCTTCATAATAACCCATGGTACGGACACCATGGCTTATACCGCAGCGGCCTTGTCTTACATGATTCAGAATACTGACAAGCCCATAATAATAACCGGATCACAAAAACCTATAAACATGGATACGACAGATGCCAGGAAGAACCTTACAGATGCAATAGCATATGCCCTCTGTGACGAAGTATCGGGGGTATATGTGGTTTTTGATGGCAAAGCCATAGTAGGTACCCGTGCGAGAAAAACAAAGACTAAGAGCTTTGATGCATTCGAGAGTATAAACTACCCTATTGCAGCCTTTATTGATGGAAAAAGGATAGCCAGATATGTTAGAAGTGAAGCAAAGGGTCCTGTAGAGTTTTACGAAAACATTTACCCAAACATATTTCTTCTTAAACTTGCACCTGGTATGCAGCCTGATGTTTTGGATTATATTGGAGACAAGTATGAAGGAATAGTCATAGAAAGCTATGGTGTCGGAGGTCTTCCATTTGAGGATAGAAGAAATTTCCAGGAGAAGATGGAATCACTTACTTCGAAGGGCAGAATAGTTGTAATTGCATCTCAGGTAATGTCAGAGGGCAGCGATATGGCTATATATGAGGTTGGCTTCAAGACCTTGAAGAATTACAATGTATTGGAATCCCTAGATATGACTATTGAAAGTGCAGTTGTCAAGCTTATGTGGATTATGGGTCAAACAAAGAACTTCAATGAAGTCAAGGAACTTTTTTACAAAAAAATCAATGAAGATATAATTTATTAACAAACTGATAAAAAAAATTAAAGAGAGGTAATGAAAATGGATCAAAGAAATAGAAAACTGGCATCAAATCTTGTAAATTATTCATGCAGGCTGCAAAAGGGAGAGAATGTCTTTCTAAGAGTCAGGGGAAATGACTGCAAGCCTCTTGCAAAGGAAGTAATAAAAGAAGTATACAAGGTTGGAGCTCTTCCATTTTTGAAGCTTGAAGACCAGAGTCTCGACAGGGAAATAATGATGGGGTGTACTGAAGAACAATTGAAAGTCTTAAACGACAATGAATTGGAATTGATGAAACAGATGGATGCCTATATAGGAATAACGGCAACTGATAATTTTGCAGAAAATTCAGATGTACCTGTGGAGAAGATGAATAGTTTTGCAAGTGCGTCGAGAGAAGTTCTAGATGAGCGAGTAGACAATAGCAAGTGGGTTATTCTAAGGTATCCCAATAATGCAATGGCCCAAAAGGCAAATATGAGCCTGGAAAGTTTTGAAGATTTCTATTATAATGTTTGTAACCTGGATTATGGCAAGATGAATGAAGCGATGAAGCCCCTCAAGGAATTGATGGACAAGACGGACAAGGTAAGGGTGACTGGAAAAGGAACGGATATAACTTTTTCTATTAAGGATATACCTACAATACCTTGTGCCGGTGAGATGAATATTCCTGATGGAGAAATCTATTCAGCACCTGTAAAGAATTCTGTAAATGGAGTGATTTCATATAATACTCCTTCTCACTACAGAGGCTTTACTTTCAAGGATATAAGATTTGAAATAGAAAATGGAAAGATTGTAAAAGCTACTTCCAATGATAATGACAGAATAAATACAATACTAGACTCCGATGAAGGAGCAAGATATTTCGGTGAATTTGCAATTGGTGTAAATCCATATATAATTAATCCTATGGAAAATACGCTCTTTGATGAGAAAATCATGGGAAGCATACATTTTACACCTGGTAAATCATATGAAGATGCTTCAAATGGAAATACTTCTCAGGTACACTGGGACCTTGTTCTTATACAAACTCCTGAGTTTGGCGGGGGGGAAATCTATTTTGATGATGTTCTTATCAGGAAGGATGGAAGATTTATAATTCCTGAGCTTGAAGTCCTTAATCCTGAAAATTTGAAATAACAGAGGTATGAATAAATTGAAAACAGACTTGCATATACATACGTGGGCTTCAGATGGAACATGGAGTCCTGAAGTATTGATTGACAAACTAAATAAGAAAAAAATAAAGATATTTTCCATTACGGACCATGATACAATTAAATCATCGGAAGAAATGCTGAGCATTCCTTTGGATGAGGAAATGAAATTCATACCAGGGGTGGAAATTGCATCAACTTATAAGGACAGGGAATACCATTTGACTGTCTACAACTACAACAAGACACCTGAGTTTATGAATCTTATAAACTGGAACAATGAAACAAGGCTGGAATATAATTACAAGTTTCTTGATTTAATGTCTGGCAGGCATGAAAATATCAGTTTGGATGACTATTTCAACAATTACGTTGAAGATCCTACAAGAGGTGGATGGAAGGCACTTAATTACCTGATGGACAAGGGTATTTATGGGTCTATTTTCGATTATTTTGATGGTCTTAAGGAAACTGATTTGACACTGAGATTCAAGGAGCCTGAAGAAGTTATAGATATTGCCCAAAGAGAAGGGGCTTCAGTCTTTCTTGCACATCCGTCATATTATTTTAGGGATGGGGTAATGACTGAAGATGAACTTGACTACTGGAAAATGGCTGGAATAAACGGAGTTGAATGCTATACTCCCTATGCTCCCGATGATGACAGGATAGACTATTACAAGGATTACTGCAAGAGGAAGGACTTGATGATATCAGGAGGTTCTGACTGTCATGGTGATTTTCTTACAAGAAAACTAGGCTGTCCTGATATTGATGCCAAGGATTTGAGAATTGATAGTATAATTGATATTAAAGGATTGCTATAGGAGTAAACCGGGAGGCTTATATGGAAATAAAAATAGATACACATGTTCATACAACTGCAAGTGGTCATGCATACAGTGTATTGAGCGACTATGTAAGGGTTGCAGTTAAAAAGGGAATAGAGCTGTTTGCACTAACGGACCATGGCCCGTCTATGCCGGGAGGTCCTCATTTGTACCATCTGGCAAATCAATTGGCAATTCCAAGGATTATGGATGGAGTTGAAATATTGAGGGGAGTCGAAGCCAATATAGTGGATTCTGACGGTTAAATTGATATACCCAATTATATATTGAAAAGATTGGACATAGTCCTGGCAAGTCTTCATCCACCTTGCCTAGAGGCAGGAACTCTTGAAGAGAATACTGCTGCCCTGACCAATGCTATAAAAAGCGGAAAGATTGATATAATAGGACATCCTGGAAATCCTGCTTTTGAGATTGATATTTACGATGTTGTGACCTGTGCTAAAAAGTACAATGTTGCATTGGAGCTTAACAGCGGATCTTTTAGAGGAAGCAGAGTCTCAAGCTGGGATAATTGCGTAGATATTGCCAAAGCTTGCAAGGAAGTGGGAACAAAGGTTACTACAGGCAGTGATTCTCATGTACATTGTTATCTTGGTGAATTCGGGAAAATATACAAGATATTTGAAGATGTTGATTTCCCAATGGAGTTGGTGATTACTGAAAGCAAGGATAAGTTGAAAAAATTCTTAAAATCAAGAAGATAGGTGGCTTATGACAGACATATATGTGGATTTACTTGGATATCCCAAGGTAATGTCAGATGATAAGCTTGTGAAGTTTCCTTTTAAAAAGGCGGAAGGAATATTTTATATGCTTCTCATTGAAGGTCAAATGGAAAGAATAAAACTTTGTTCATATTTCTGGCCTGACGGCAACAAAGAAACTGGAAAGAAAAATTTAAGAAATGCAATCTACAGTATCCGTAAAGTTTTGGGTGCTGATGTTTTCGTGTCTTCAACCAGGGCGTTGATTCAAATAGATAGAAGCATTGTCCATATAAACGACTATGAAAGAGTAGTAGAAGAGGATCCTGAACTTCTTGAAACTCTTCTGGAAAGCGATAGAATGGACCTCCTGGATGATTTTTACATACCGGATCTTCTGGAATTTGATGAATGGATATCATACAGAAAAAGATATTTCAAGGAAAAGCGTCATAACTATTTTAACAACATGCTTAACAACAAGGCTATATCCAATAATATCAAGATAAATATTTGCAGGGCCTTGATACAATGTGATGAGTTTGATGAAAAATCCTATATACGCCTTATTGAGCTCTATAAGGAAGAACAGGAATATCAGAAGTCAGTTGAGATTTTCAACAAGCTGGAAAACACATTGAAGTTAGAGCTTTCAATAACTCCCTCCAAGCAAGCCATAAAGCTTATTGAAGGAATAATCCAAGAAAGACAGAAAAATGATGAAGTAAGGGAATACAGTATTGTTTCTATAGGTAGGGATAATGAATATAATCGACTTTTGGAGGAATACAGTATCTTCAAGAACAACAATAGTAAAAATACTGTTCTTGTAAGAGGTGAAGCTGGAATAGGAAAAACAAACCTTGTAAACAGTTTTATAAACAGTGTTTCTACCAGTGAATATGTCTTGAATATACAGTGCTATCAGCTGGAGAAGGATTATTACTATGAATCTTTCAGAAGTGTTATGGAACAGATTTCTGCAATAATCAGGGAAGAGGAAATTTATGTACCTGCCTATACCTTGTCTGCCCTGGCAGCCCTTTACCCTTCATTTGGTGTGGATTATGACATACAGATGTATATGGAGGAGGAAAGGAATTTCAGTATTATTGAAAAAGCTGTATTGAATATATTTTCCATATTGGGAAGCAAGAAGAATATAATCCTTCTTGCTGAAGACATTCACTGGATGGATAAAATGAGTCTTCAGATTTTTAAAACGATATTGTGTCAGAATTCCATTAAGGTTTTTACAGTCATGACATCAAGAAATGTTATGACAACAGAGGTGGATAATCTGATCTATCATTTGAAATCAAGAAATCTCCTTAGTGAAATAGTTCTGGAGCGTTTGAGTGAGGGCCTTACAAGAGGTCTCATTAATCACTATGTTGAAATTGAAGAAAAATGGCAGGATTATATATTTGCCGAAAGTGAAGGTAATCCTCTGTTTATAATGGAATATATAAATAATATTCAGCAAAATAAGGAGTTTGATATTCTAAGTTCAAAGGCAGGGGATGTAATAAAGAGCAGAATAATAAATCTTCCTGTTGAATCCAGAAAAATTTTGGAAATATGCTCTGTTTTCCTGGATTTTGTACAAATTGATGCACTAGAAAAAATTACAGGAAAGGGGAAAATAGACCTTATAGACATTATTGACGACCTTCTTAACAGAAATATTCTTTTTGAGCAGGAAAAAGGAAGGGAACATCTTCAGTTGCATTTCACCCACAACAAGATTAAAACATTTGTAAAGAGTGAAATGTCTCATTCAAAAAAGATTCTGCTCAACAAAAGATTTGCTGAATATTATGAAAATCAACTAGGTGGAATTATGGACCAGGAACTTTATCCAAGACTGTCATTCCATTACAGTGAATGTAATATGAAAATCAAACAGTTGGAGTACAGGTTAAAGAGATTTTCCGGTCTTGTAAAAATAAACCATGAAATGTTTCCTGAAATGGATGATTATAAGATGAACAAGGGAACTGCAGTATATCTTGATGAAAAGGATATAGATTTTGAACTGAAAAATATTGAACAGGAATACCAGTCTATAAAACGAAGCGAGTTTGTAGAAGACTATAAGGATGTAGAGATAGTTTATCTTTATACCATGGGTCGACTACTTGTGGACACAGGTAACCACAAACTGGGAAGAGAACTCATAGAAGAGATGATAGGCCTTGCTAAAAAAAGCGGAAACCTTGATTATTGCATAAAAGGCTGGCTTAAAATTATTCATCAGACAATAAATATTTTTGACCTTGATGGAATGAAGCGAGCCTTGGAAAAATTGGAAAATCTGGTTGGACAGATAAGGGATGAAGGTATAATAGCAAAGTTATTGAGGCTAAAGGGCTATTATAGCATTTTAAAGGGACGGTATGAAGAGGGAGAAAAATTTCTTGACCAAGCAATGAAAATCTTTGAAAAACCCGAATTCAGGAAGAAATATATACTGAATATTGCAGCTTCATACATGTATATTGGTGAAAGCAAAAGGTTGCAGGAGAAGTTTGTAGAGTCTCTTGAATTTTATGACAAGGCCCTTGAAATCTGCAATGACAAAAAACTGATGTCGGGAACTGCCTATATTATTGCAAGCAAGGGTAGGGTTTATTATGAACTTGGTCAAATTGACAAGGCCGAAAAGCATCTTCTTGAATCAATAAAATATTATTCTAGGATAGTATTTGTCTGGGGCAGGTTCATTCCAAATGGTTATTTGTCTCTTGTTTATGCAGATAAGAAGGATGAAGAAAATACTTATAAATATTTCAAACTTTCTATGGAGTACATTGCTGATTCCAGCAATGACTATGAAAAGGGAATGATTTGCAGGATAAAAACCGAACTTATAAAATCCTGCAGGAACTTCAGCAACTGGAAGAAGCTTGAGAAGTTGATAACTTCTGATTTATTCAACTGTTGTTTTGGTGATTTGAGATGTTTTGATAATTCGGCCATGACCTATGAAAAAAGAAGAATAAATGAACTTTTAGACGATAATGGTGTAAAAGATATTACTGAATTGAAAAATAAGTAGGTTTTGTCAAAAAAAGATGCAAAAAATATTTTTGCATCTTTTTTTGACGTTATTTTGACTTATTGCCAATATAATGAAACCATAAAATATGTGAGGTGTATGTTCGTGATAATAAATACTGTGATTAATGGAGAAAAAATCAGTGTAGAATGTAATCCTAATAAAAGATTATTGGATTTTTTAAGAGAAGATATGGACCTGAAAAGTGTCAAGGAAGGATGCGGAGAAGGTGAATGTG